>JAEZFL010000076.1 GCA_023417515.1 Pseudomonadota bacterium
CTGGGGCTTTTTGATGCCGGGGGCGCCGCCCGCGCGAGCCTTGCTCGCGCCCCCACCCCTTGATCCCCTCCCCTGAAGGGGAGGGGTGGTTGTCAAAGCTCGACGAACGCGCCGCCGATGCTGCGCGAGAAGCCCTGGAACTCGGCGATGGGGCGGCCGTCCTCCGCGCGCACGCTGACATTGTACACGCCGGAGCGGCCGACGAGGGCCGCCTCATGCGCCTCGGCGACGAGGACGTCGCCCTCCCCGGCGGCGTCGAGGAAGACCATCGTCGCCTGGGCACCGACGGTCGCCAGGTTGCGGCTGTTGCAGGCGTAGGCGAAGGCCGTGTCGGCGAGCGCGTAGATCATTCCGCCATGGGCGCGGCGGTGGCCGTTGAGCATGTCGGCGCGCACGGTCATCCGGATTCGCGCATAGCCCTCGCGCGCTTCGTCGATCGCGATGCCCCAGGCCGGGCCGGTGCCCTCGGCGGCCAGCATCGCTCGGGCGACCTTGTCCGCCACTTCATCTGCGTTCATGGGAAGCGGCATGGCTTACGAGACCATCGAGTTCAAGCAGGAGGGCGGAGTCGCCCGGCTGACCCTCAACCGGCCGGACCGGCTCAACAGCTTCACCGTGCAGATGCATTGGGAAGTGGCCGACGCGCTGGCCAAGCTGAAGGACGCGCGCTGCCTGGTGATCACCGGCGCGGGGCGCGGCTTCTGCGCCGGGCAGGATCTCAACGACCGGGCGGTGGCGCCGGGGGAGGCGGTCGACCTCGGCGAGTCCGTCGAGCGTTATTACAATCCGCTGATCCGCAAGCTGACGAGCCTGCCGATGCCGGTGATCGCCAGGGTCAACGGCGTCGCGGCCGGCGCCGGGGCGAACATCGCTTTGGCGTGCGACATCGTGATCGCGGCGAAATCGGCGAAGTTCATCCAGTCGTTCGCGGCGATCGGGCTGATCCCCGACAGCGGCGGGACCTGGGTGCTGCCGCGGCTGGTCGGGCAGGCGCGGGCGCTCGGGCTGGCGCTGACCGGGGAGCCGTTGCCGGCCGAGAAGGCGGCCGAGTGGGGGCTGATCTGGAAGGCGGTCGAGGACGGTGAGCTCGATGGCGAGGTCGATGCGCTGGCGGCCAACTTCGCCGCGGGGGCGCCGCGCGGGCTTGCGGCGATCAAGCGGATGATCCGCGAGAGCTGGGGCCAAAGCCTCGACCAGGAGTTGGACCGGCAGCGCGACGCGATGCGCGAGCTCGGCTTCAGCGAGGATTATCGCGAGGGCGTGCGCGCCTTCATGGAAAAGCGCGCGCCGAATTTCACGGGCCGCTGAACCGTCATTCCAGCGAAAGCTGGAATCCCACTTCCCCTTTGAGGGCAAGTCGAGCGGGACGGTAGAAAGAAATGAGATTCCAGCTTTCGCTGGAATGACGTGAGGTAGCGATGAAGCCTTTGACCCTTCTCAATTATGCGCAGGACCAGTGGGTCCAGGGCGCGGGCAGTCTCGTCGAGCTGCCGAGCGCGGTGACTGGCGAGGTGGTCGCGGCGACGGGGTCCGGCGGGCTCGATTTCGCGGGCATGCTCGATCACGCGCGAAACGTCGGCGGGCCGGCGCTGAGGAAGCTCACCTTCCACGAGCGGGCGTGGATGCTGAAGGATCTCGCCAACGCGATCATGGCGCGCAAGGAGGAGCTGTACGAGCTCTCCTACGAGACGGGCGCGACTCGGACCGATGGCTGGATCGACATTGAGGGCGGCGCGGGCACCCTCTTCTCCTTCTCGTCCAAGGGCCGGCGCGAGCTGCCGAACGGCCGGGTGCTGATCGACGGAGCGATGGAGCAATTGTCGCGCGGCGGCACTTTCGTCGGCCAGCATGTCTACACGCCGCTTCAGGGCGTCGCGGTCCATATCAACGCGTTCAATTTCCCGGTGTGGGGGATGCTGGAGAAATTGGGGCCGACCCTGCTCGCGGGCGTTCCGGCGATCGTGAAGCCGGCATCGGCGACGGCGTGGCTCGCGGAAGCCGCGTTCCGGATCATGATCGAGGCGGACATTCTGCCGCATGGCGCGCTTCAGTTCATCGCGGGATCGACCGGCGACCTGCTCGATCACCTGACGCTTCAGGACGTGGTGAGCTTCACGGGCTCGGCGGCGACCGCGATGAAGCTTCAGAGCCACCCGGTCATCGCGCGCGAAAGCGTTCGCTTCATTGCCGAGCGCGACAGCCTCAACGCGTCGGTGCTCGGGCCGGACGCGGCGCCGGGGACTCCGGAGTTCGACCTGTTCGTGAAGGAGGTCGTCCGCGAGATGACGGTGAAAGCGGGGCAGAAGTGCACCGCGATCCGCCGAGCGATGGCGCCGGCCGAGCATCTCGACGCGGTCCAGCAGGCGATCGCCGACCGGCTCGCCAGGGTGAAGATCGGCAATCCGCGCGAGGAAGGCGTGACGATGGGCGCGCTCGCCAGCCAGGACCAGCGCGAGTCGGTGCGGGCGGCGGTGGCGGAGCTGTCGCGATCGGCGCGGATCGTCGCCGGCGACCCCGACCGCTCGCCGGTCAATGGTGGCGCATTCCTCGAGCCGATCCTGCTTCGCTCCGACGATCCCTGGGGATCGCCGGCGATCCACGACGTCGAGCCGTTCGGGCCGGTTTCGACGATCATGCCGTACAAGGATTTGGAAGACGCGGTGGCGCTGGCCAATCGCGGCATGGGCAGCCTGGCGCTGTCGCTGTTCACCTACGACACGCGAGTCGCCGAGGACTTCGTGCTCGGCGCGGGCGCCTATCACGGCCGGATGATGATCCTCGACCGCACCAGCGCGAAGGAAAGCACCGGCCACGGCTCCCCACTTCCCGTCCTCGTCCATGGCGGCCCCGGCCGCGCCGGCGGCGGCGAGGAGATGGGCGGGATCCGCGGAGTCACCCATTACATGCAGCGCACCGCCCTGCAGGGCGCTCCGGAGATGCTGTCCAAGGTGGTCAGGCAGTGGCTTCCGGGCGCCGACAAGCCGACCGGCGACACGCACCCGTTCCGCCTGCGCATCAGCGAGCTCGACATCGGCTACACGCTGAAGACCGCGAGCCGAACCGTCACGCTCGAAGACGTCGAGCATTTCGCCCATTTCACCGGCGACACCTTCTACGCGCACATGGACGATGAGGCGGCCAGGGCGAGCCCGATCTTCGAGGGGCGCGTGGCGCACGGCTATCTGATCCTGAGCTTCGCCGCGGGCCTGTTCGTCGAGCCGGCGCCGGGACCGGTGCTGGCCAATACGGGCCTCGAAAACCTCCGCTTCCAGACGCCGCTCTACCCGGGCGATTCCATGCGCGTGGAGCTGACGGTCAAGTCGAAGAGCGTCCGTGACGAGGAGCGCGGCGAAGTGCGCTGGGCGGTCGCGATCTTCAACCAGAAGGAGGAGGTGGTCGCGACTTACGACCTGCTGACGATGAACCGGCCGTAGACGCGATTCGTCACCCCGGACTTGATCCTGGGTCCACCTTCCTATCTCATAAGCCGAAAGAAAAAGGTGGATGTCGGATCAAGTCCGGCATGACGAAAGGGTCTTCATGCGTATCGCGAGCATCGCCCTGCTCCTCGCCGCCTGCCAGGCCGCGCCGGCGCCGCAATCCTCGACCGCCAGCACGCTCGGGGCCGAGCCGGTCACCTATTCCTACACGGTCGCGGCGACCTACCCGCACGACCGGCGCGCCTTCACCCAGGGGTTGTTCTTCCGTGACGGCCATCTGTTCGAAAGCACCGGCCAGATCGGCGAGTCGACGATCCGCCGGGTCAATATCGAGGACGGGCGGGTGCTTCAGAGCGTGCCGATCCCGCCGGGCATGTTCGGCGAAGGCATCGTCGACTGGGGCGACCAGATCATCTCGATCACCTGGCAGGACGGCATCGGCTTCCGCTGGGACCGCGAGAGCCTGCGCCAGACCGGCACCTGGCGCTATCCCGGCGAAGGCTGGGGCCTCACCCAGAACGGCACCGACATCATCATGAGCGACGGCACCGCCGAGCTTCGCTTTCTCGATCCCGAGACCCTGCGCGAGCGGCGGCGGCTGACGGTGATGGCGGGCGGCCAGCCGGTCACGCAGCTGAACGAGCTCGAATGGGTCAATGGCGAGATTTTCGCCAATGTGTGGATGACACCGCGAATCGCCCGGATCGACCCGCAGAGCGGGAACGTCACCGGCTGGATCGACCTTTCCGCGCTCGTCCGCGAGAATGGCGACAACCAGAATGCGGTGCTCAACGGCATCGCCTATGACCAGGCGCGCGACCGGTTGTTCGTCACCGGCAAATATTGGCCGAGGCTGTACGAGATCGACCTGACTCAGGCCGGACGATAAGCTGCCAAGCCGCTCATCCCGAGCGCAGTCGAGAAATCGGTTCGAGCGCAGTCGACAACCCTCTGTCGCCTCGACTTCGCTCGGCGATATGTCTCGACTTCGCTCGACAGGAGCGGAAGTCGAGGCGAGGCGCAGGCCGAGTCCGGAACGCCGCTTCCGCTCCATCCGTTTTGACGGCGAATTCCATCAGGAGTGTGCCCGATGAAAATAGCCGATGTGATGACCGCCGAGGTCGATGTCGTGAAGCCAGACCAGACGATCCAGCAAGCCGCGAGCTTCATGCTCCGCGCCGACGCGGGGTCGATCCCGGTGTGCGACGGCGAGCGGCTGGTCGGAATGCTCACCGACCGCGACATCGCGGTGCGCGCGGTCGCCGAGGGCATGGGCCCCGACACGCCGGTGCGCGAGACGATGAGCGACGAGATCCTGTACTGCTTCGAGGACGAAGACGTCGAGGCCGTCGCCGCCAAGATGAGCGAAAGCCAGGTGCGGCGGATGCCGGTGGTGTCGCGCGGGGACAAAAGGCTGGTCGGAATCGTCGCGCTGGGCGACATCAGCCGCTCCAACGAGCATGACATCGCCGCGCTCGCGCTGGACGGGATCACCGACCCGGGCGGCGAGCATAGCCAGGTCTAGGCGGCCCTCCCACGCTTTCGCGCCAGGGCGCCGGCGATGCTGGCGCACACGAGCAACTGCATCGTGTGGTAGAGCATGAGGGGGAGAAGCACCGGAGCGACCGCGGCGGTGGGGAACAGAACCTTGGCCATCGGCGCGCCGCTGGCGATGCTCTTGACCGAGCCGCAGAACAGGATCGCGTCGCGGCTTCCGCTCGGGAAGCCGCCGAGCCGGCCGATCGCCCAGGCCGAAGCGAGGACCAAGGCGAGCAGAATCAGGCACAGGCCGACGAGGATGGCGAGCTGGGCCGTCGGGAGCTGCGCGAACACGCGGTCGACGATCGCTGCCGAGAAAGCGCCATAGACGGCGAGCAGGATGGTGCCCTTGTCGACCCCGCCGGTCAGTGCCGGGCGCTTCTCGATCAGCGGGAAGATCCACGGCCGAAGCGCGTGGCCGAGCAGGAAGGGCAGGAACAGAAGCACGAAGACCCGGCCGATTCCGGAGGGCGAGATCGCCGCGCCCTGAGCGCCGAGGAGAAGCCCGACGAGGAGCGGGGTCACGAACACGCCGGCCATGTTGGAGAAGGCTGCGGCCGCGACCGCCCCGGCGACGTTGCCGCCGGCCATCGAGGTGTAGGCGATCGAGCTCTGAACGGTCGACGGGACGCAGCACAGGAACAGGAGTCCGCTCCAGATGATCGGATCGAGCAGGCCCGGCACCAGCAGCATCATGGCGAGCCCGACCAGCGGAAAGACGGCGTAGGTGACCGAGAGGATCGCAGCGTGGAGCCTGACGTCGGCGAAACCCGCGATGAGCGCGTCGCGCGGCAGGCGGGCGCCGTGGAGGAAGAACAGCGCGAAGATCGCCGCGTAGGTGATGTAGTCGACGATCGCGGCCGGCGCGGAAGAGACCGGCGCGACGATCGCCAACGCGACCGCTCCGATCAGCCACAGGACGAAACGGTCGGGAAGCAGGCGGCGGAGCATGGGCTGCGGCTATGCGGGCGAAGAGCGCGAGGCAAGCGAAGGCCAACTCACGGTCATGCTGAACTTGTTTCAGCATCCATCGACGAGCCGCAGCTGAGGTGCGAAAATGGATCCTGAAACAAGTTCAGGATGACGGGTGGCGGGTCAGCGCCGCTTGTCGAGGCTGAGGTCGTTGCCGTCGCGGTAGCGGGTCTCGATGAAGCGGCGCTCGACGTCGAAGCTGGCGATGCGCTCGCAGCCGACCTTCTCGCAGAGGTGATCGAGCTCGTCGGCGACGATGGCGAGGCTGTCGGCGAGGCGATGGCTGTGCTCGGCGCCGGGGGCGCGCTCCTGCGGCGGAAGCCCGAGCCAGGTGTTGACGAGGCCCGGCAGATGCTGGCCGATCAGGCGCTGGGCCTCGCCGCCGTTCGGGCTGTCGGACGGGGTTCGGGCGAGCACCGGCTCGAGCTCGCGCAGGCGGTCGACGATCCGGTCAAGCGCCGGCGCGGCCTCGCGCGGCAGGCCGCCAGCGCGCTGGACCAGCCAGTCCTCGGTCTGCGAGGCGAGCCTGTCGAGGCGGTGGGTGGCGGTGGCGTCGATCACCGGCCCGAAATCGTCGCGGGAGCCGCCGCTCGATGGCCAGAACAGCACCAGCACAGAGATGACGAAGGTTGCGATCAAGGCCAGGGGCGCAGTGATCCAGCCGAGCACACCGGTCGAGATGCCAAGGATGATCAGGAACAGCAGGGCGACAAAGGCGATGGCGGAATTGCGCAGGCGGCGGCCGATGGCGCGAACCCCGCGCTCGAGCCGACGCTTGTGCGCATCGCGCGCGGCCTGCGAGCCGAACTGGCGGCGGACCTGATCCTCGAAATCGCGGCGCATCTTCAGGCCTCGGGTTGCGGGCCGTCGTCGCGGTAACGGCTTTCGATGAAGCGGCCCTGGGTCTCGAACGCGTCGCGCTCGTCCTGGGCAAGCTTTCGACCGAGATCGTCGAGCGCGATTCGGGCGGCATCGAGGCCGGCGACGAGGCGCTCGTCGACGCTCATCCCCTCCCCGTCCCGTTCGCGGCGATATTGGGCGGGGACCGCCTCGTAGCGGGTGATGAGGTCGGGCAGATGCTGGCCCATCAGCCGGCGCGCGTCCTGGGCGAGCGGATTGAGCGGATCGAGGCCGGCGAGCTGGCTCTCCAGCATCGGCAACTGGGCGCCGATCGCGTCGACCCGGCTCGCCGCCGTCGGCGGAAGCGCGGCGCGGTGGCGGCTCATCAGGCTTCCGAGCCGTTGGACCACGGCGCGGTTGGGCATGTCTTCCTTGAACGGCTCGACCGGGCGTTCGCGCGCGGCGAGGGCCGGGAAGACGCCGAGCCCGAGCACGGCGAGGACCACCATCAGGACGACGACGACGAACAGTCCGCCGAGGCCGATCGGGCCGACGATCAGCCCGAAGGCGATGGTCGCGACGATCAGCGCCGCGATTGCGAGCCCGACGTTGGTCAGCCGCCGCGCGGTGGCGACCGTGCCCCGCTTGCGCGGCTTGCGCACCAGCGACCCGAGATCGCGAGTCTCGTCCCGGTGCGCGAAGGCATCGAAGCTCGACGTGACTCGGACGATCTCGCTATAGTCCATCTGTTCACCCGTCTCTTCGCCCAACCCCGTCACCCCGGACTTGATCCGGGGTCCACCTTCTTTCCGCGCCGGAGCGAGAAAAAGGCAGGTGGATGCCGGATCAAGTCCGGCATGACGACGGAAAGTCGAGCAACCACGCTTATCCCTCGATCGCCGTGAATGGCGAGGTCTGGTTGGCGATCCGGCTTTGCTCGACGCCCTCGGCGCGGGCGATATAGCCTTGGCTCTTCTCGACCTCGGTGGTGAGCACGTTGACGGTCTGCTTCATGTTGCCAAGCGCCTCGAGCTTGAACTGATCGACCGCGTCCATCGTGTCGTAGATGTTCTGGAAGGCGCGCTGCAGGGTCTGGAGCGGGATGGTCGACGACGCCGCCTGCTTGTGGATCTCGGCGGTCTGGCTCTTCAGCAGCTCGCCGGTGCGGTCGATGATCCCCGCGGTCGTGGTGTTGAGCGCGGTGATCTGATCGAGCACCAGCTTCTGGTTGGTCAGCGCCGAGGCGACGGTGACCGCGGTGCGCAAAGCGGCGACGGTGGTGGTCGAGGCGCGGTCCACGCCCTTCACCAGCTCGACATTGTTCTTCTTGACGAGATCGAGGGCGAGATAGCCCTGAACCGTCACCGCCATCTGGGTGAGCAGGTCCTGGGTGCGCTGGCGGGTGTAGAAGAGCGCGGTCTCGCGGATCGCCTTGGCCTTGGCCGGATCGGTCGAGTCGAGTTCGTTGGCCTTGTTCTCGAGCCGCTCGTCGAGCGTCTTTGAGATGTGGATCATCTGCTCGAGCCGGCCCATCGTCTTCCAGAGGTTCGCGCGCTCGACGTCGATCGCGGCATTGTCCTTGAGGAGCTCGTCCTTGCCCGACCCGAGGTGACCGAGAATCTTGGAGATGTGGGTCTGCGACGACTGATATTTGCGGAAATAATTGGTCAGCGAGCCGCCCATCGGGATGATCCCGAGGAACTTCTTGCGCGGCGACAGGGCGCCGTTCTTGCCGGGATCGAGGTCCTCGACGACTCGGCGGAGCGAGGTGAGGTTGGCGCCGATGCCGGTGTCCTTGTCGATCGCCTTGACCGGCCGGTCGAGGAAGCGGTTCGAGGAATTGGCCGCGTCGGAAATCTCCTTGCGGCCCATGTTGGTAAGCTGGTCGACCTTCTGGCCGAAGGCGGGCGAATTGGCGTCGAGCGCGACGAGCTCGTTAATGAACTGGTCGGCCTTCTGCTCGAGCTGGCTCCTCTGACCCTCGTCGAGCGGCACCAGTCCCGCAGCCTGGTGAGTCGACACCGGCGTCAGCGCCGGCGGCGGCTCGAGCGTCAAGGTGGTTTCGCCCGTCTGCGTCTGGGTAGCCATCGACCTTACTCCCCGTCTCGTCCTCGTCTCGAGCAGAGATAGGCGCCGCCCTCGCCCCTGCGCAAGAGGCAGGTGTGTTATTTGTATAATACGGAGCGCTCGATCGAAGAAAGGTTGCTAATGCGAAGCGTTCGCATTGCATCGCGGATCGGGGGGTGCTAGCCGGCCGCCGAGAACATCAAGGGGTTGCTTTCCTGTATGCGTCGAATGCGTGTCGCGGCGATTGCCGCAGTGTCCCTCCTCGCCCTGACCGCCGGCCCGGCGCTTGCGCAGCCGTCGAGCCTGGATGTCGATGGGGATGAAGCTGCCGGATCCGGCGATGCAGCCGGGCAAGCCGAGACGAATACGGACATCGTCGTGGTCACCGCCGCTCGAACCGCGCTGCCGCCGTCCGCCCTGCCGCTCACCATCGACGTCATCGGCAAGGAAGATCTGGACCAGCAGATCGCCATTTCGGGATCGGTCACCGACGCGGTCGCCAACCTGACGCCGTCCTTCTCGCCGACCCGCCAGAAGCTGTCGGGAGCCGGCGAGACCCTGCGCGGCCGCTCGCCGCTCTATGCGATCAACGGCATCCCGCAATCGACTCCGCTGCGCGACGGAAGCCGCGACGGCTTCACCATCGACGGCTTCTTCGTCGACCGGGTCGAGCTCATCTACGGCTCCAACGCGCTCCAGGGCATCGGCGGCACCGGCGGAATCGTCAACCAGGTCACGCTCGGAGCGCCCCGTGCGGAGGGGCTGTCGGGCCGAGCGCTCGTCCAGGGCACGTTCGACAATGATTTCAACGGCGACGGCTTCGGAACCAAGGTCGCCGGGCTGGCCCAGTATCGCACCGGCCGCTTCGACGCGTCCGTCGGCGCCGCCTATGAATCGCGCGGCCTCTATTATGACGGCGAAGGCCGTCCGGTCGGGATCAACCTGACCCAGGGCGAGACGATGGATTCCGACTCGACCTCGCTGTTCGGCCGGTTCGGCTACGAGCTTTCGGCGAGCGCCCGTCTCGATCTCATCCTCTCGCGCTTCGAGCTGGAGGGCAATCACCGCTACGTTCCGGTCGCCGGCAACCGCCTGACCGGGCTTCCGACCAGCTCGCGCCGAGGCACGCCGCCGCTCACGCCGGCGACCAACCTCGCGGAGAGCGCGTCGCTGTCGCTGACCGACGGCGACCTGTGGGGCGGCAATTTCGTCAGCCAGCTCTTCATCAGCCGCACGCAGGAGACGTTCGGCGCCGACGTCAATCCGCAGCCCTCACAGCAGGACCCGGCGATCGCTCCGGTCGGCGCCCTGTTCGACCAGACCGAGAACCGCTCGCGCAAGATCGGCGCCCGGGCCAGTTACGAGCGCGCCATTCCAGGCTTCGAGGACCTCACCGCGACGGTCGGCATCGATGCGCTGTGGGACCGCACCGAGCAAAGGCTGATCGCAACCGACCGAACCTATGTGCCGCCCACCTATTTCCAGAGCCTGGCGCCGTTCACCCAGCTCAACCTGCGCCTTCTCGACGGCCTGGTCCGGCTCGCCGGCGGGGCGCGCTGGGAGAATATCGAGATCAGGATCGACGATTACCGCACGATCGCCTCGACGACTCTCGGAACGCTCGGAAGCTATGGCGGAGTCGACGTCGCGGGCGGCAGCCCGACCTTCGACGACCTGCTGCTCAACGGCGGGATCATCGTCGAGCCGCTGCGCGGCATCCGCGCCTATGCGAGCTATGCCGAGGGCTTCACCGTGCCCGATGTCGGCCGGATCACGCGGTCGATCGGAACGCCGGGGGTCGACATCGACAGCTTCCTCGACATCAGCCCGATCGTCTCGAACAACCGCGAAGTGGGAGTCGAGGTGCGGCGCGGGCCGCTCGACGCGAGCGTCAGCTATTTCTGGTCGTCGAGCGACAAGGGCCAGTTGCTGATCCTCAACCCGGACCGGGTGTTCGACGTTCAGCGGCTTCGCGTCGAGATCGAGGGACTGGAGATCAACCTCGGCATCCAGACTCCGATCGAGGGCCTTCGCCTCAACATCGGCTATGCCGACCTGGAAGGCCGCTACGACAGCGACGCGGTGCCCGACGGGATCGTCGACACCGATCTCGACGGGGTGAACATCTCGCCGGATCGGCTCAATCTCGCGGCGAGCTTCGACCGCGGGCCGCTCGCGCTTCGCCTGCAGAGCCAGCATTACCTGTCGCGGAGCTTCGTCGGCCGGGTCCGCGACCCGCGCAACGATTTCGGCGGCTATGCGGTGGTCGACGCTTATGCCCGCTACGACACCGGCTTCGGCGGGGTGAGCCTCGCGGTCCAGAACCTCACCAACGAGCACTATATCGACTATAACAGCGATACCCGCCTGCCGAACGACAATTTCGCCTTTTTCGCCGGGCGGGGACGGACCTTCACCCTGGGCTGGGACTATCGCTTCTGATGCGGCGCTGGCTCGCCTGGCTCCACCGCTGGACGGGCGGGCTGGCCGGCCTGCTGCTGGCAGTGCTGGCTTTGAGCGGCACCATCCTGGTGTGGGAGGAAGCGTGGATCGGCGTGCCCGGCGCAGGCGATCCGCTGCGCGTCGATGCGGTCGCGACTGGCGAAGCGGTGGAAGCGGCGCTGGCGGTGGACCCGGCGCTCAGCCGAATCACCTTCGCCGACGAAAGACTGGGCCTTCACCAGGCCATCTATAAGGACGGCGGCGGCGCCTATCTGACCCAGGCGGGGCAGGTGGTCGACCGCTGGGAAAGCCTGTGGGGGCGGCCCGAGCTGTGGCTGTTCGACCTCCACCATTATCTGTTCATGGGCGAGACCGGGAAGGTCGTCACCGGAGTGCTCGGCCTTCTGCTCCTCGCCTTCGCGATCACCGGCTTGATCCTGTGGTGGCGCACGCGTCGAAAATTCGAGTTCAGGCTGTGGCCGGCACAGATGACCCGGAGCGCGATCATCCGCCAGCATCGCGACATCGGAGTCGTCGCCTCGCCGCTGCTGATCATGACCGCGCTGACCGGCTCGTTCATGGTCTTCCCGGGGCTGTCCGACGCTCTGCTGTCGCCATGGGCAAAAACGGCGGCGGCGGTGCCCGTCCCGCGCGCGTCGGCTGCTCCGGCCGGTCCCGACACGGATTGGCCCGCGGTGATGGCCGCCGCCCAGCAAGCCTTCCCCGAGGCCCTGCCGCGTCGGCTGATGCTGCCCAGGGAGCCGGGCGCACCGCTCGTGCTGCGCATGAGGCAGGATTTCGAGTGGACCCCGAACGGCCGCACCTATGTCTATCTGGATCCGGCCACCGCCCGGGTCCTCGCGGTCGACGACCCGGCGACGGGGGACACGGCCTCCGCGATCGAGGAAAAATATTATCCGGTCCATTCGGGGAAGGTCGGCGGCTTCCTGTGGCGGCTCATTCTGACCTTCTCGGGCCTGTCGCTCGCCCTGCTCGGGACGCTGGCGACGTGGAGCTTCTGGTTCCCGAAAGCCGCGAAACGCCGGCCGCCGCGCCGCGAGCCGACCGCCGCTGCGCAACCCGCCGAGTAGCCTGCCCAACCGTCATCGCGGCACCGCTGCCGCGGCGTCCATCATTCAGGAAAGTGCAGCCGAACCTGAACGGGCGCTAACCATCGGGTTCAGGCCGAGATCAGCCGAATCGGGGTAAACCATCGTCAACGCCGGGAAAATTTCCCGCGGCGGATGGAAGGAACAGGAGTTTCAAGATGCGCAATAAAATCGCTCTCGGTATCGTGGCGGCCGCCCTGGCTGTCCCGGCCGTCTCCGCGCCCGCCGCGGCGCAGAGCTATTATGGCGGCTATCAGAGCTATAGCCCCTACGACCTCAACCGTGACGGCCGGGTCACCCGCAGCGAGCAGCGCCGCGTCCAGCAGATGCAGCGCCAGCAGGCCCGCTACGGCAATTATTACGGCAACAGCTACGGCTACAACCAGGGCTATTACCCGCAGAGCTACAGCGGCCCCTACAGCCGCTATTACAACCAGCAGGGCTATTATTCCGGCCCGACCTGGCGCGGGAATGACGGCCGCTATTACTGCCGCCGCTCGGACGGCAGCACCGGCACCCTGATCGGCGGCGCCGCCGGCGCTCTGATCGGCAGCCAAGTGGCCGGCCGAGGCGACCGCACCATCGGTGCGATCCTCGGCGGCGCGGTCGGCGCCCTGATCGGCCGCGAGGTCGACCGCGGCAACAACCGCTGCAACTAAAGGCAGCTCAACAGTTCGGCCGGACGGCGTAGTGTCCGGTCCTGTAGGGAAGGCGCCTCGGCTTCGGCCGGGGCGCCTTTTCGTTATAGCTCCGGCAGCGCCTGGTTGGCCTCGCCCCAGCCCTGGAGCTTGCGCGAGGAGGCGCGTTCCAGAAGCAGGTCGACGTCGCGGACGGTGAAGCGGTTGCCGCCCTCCATCTCGTCCAGCTCGTCCCAGTTGATCGGCACCGCGACCGGGGCGCCTTCGCGGGCGCGGGCGGAATAAGGCATGATCGCGGTCGCGCCGCGCTGGTTGCGCAGATAGTCGATGAAGATCCGGCCCTTGCGCCTGGCCTTGGCGAGATTGGCGGTGAAGCGGTCCGGCTCGGCCGAGGCCATCGCGATGGCGAAGCGCTGGGCGAAGTCCTTGACTTCCGGCCACTCCGCCCTCGGCTGAAGCGGGACGATAACGTGGACGCCCTTGCCGCCGGTCAGCATCGGGAAGGTCTGGAGGCCCATGTCGGCGAGGATCACGCGCAGGTCCTTCGCGGCGCGCTTCACTTCCTCGAAGCCGAGCCCTTCGTCGGGATCGAGGTCGAAGACCAGCCGGTCGGGCTTCTCGATGTCGGCGACGGTCGAGCCCCAGCCGTGGAACTCGATCGTGCCCATCTGCACGCAGGCGAGCAGGCCGGCAATCTCGTCGACATAGAGATAGTCCTCGGTCTCGCCCTTCTTCTCCATGATCGGGACGTGGTGCACGTGCGGGCCGAAGCTGCCGCTGTCATGCTTCTGGAAGAAGCATTTCTTGGCGCGGCCCTGCGGGCAGCGGACGAGGCTCAGCGGCCGGTTGCCCGCCCAGGCGAGCATCAGCGATCCCATTTTCTCGACATAGCCGAACAGCTCGCCTTTGGTGACGTTCGAGGCGGGGTCGATGACCCGCTCGGGATTGCTGATCTTGATGCCGTGATGAGGCTGGATCACCGGCTCGGGCTGGGGCCGTTCCGCGACCACCTCCTCGGCCGGCTTGTCGCCGCGCAGGCCGATGAAGCTGGCGTGGCGGACGACTCCTTCGCTGGTGAACTCGGCGAAGGCGACCTCCGCGACCAGATCCGGCCGGACCCAATGGGCGCCGCGGGCCTCGGCCCGGGGAACCTGTGCGGGCGCGGCCTTGCGCTCCATGCGGCGCAGCTTGCCGAGCAGCATCTGCTCGGTATCGCGGCTGAAGCCGGTGCCGACCTTGCCGGCGTAGCGAAGCGCGCCGCCTTCGTTGACGGCGAGGAGAAGCGAGCGGAGGCCGCGAGTCGCCGTGGTGCTCGGGGTCCAGCCGACGATCACGAACTCCTGGCGATAGGTGCATTTGATCTTGAGCCAGGACTTGGTTCGGCCGGAGCGGTAGGGCGCGTCGGCCTTCTTGGCGATGACGCCCTCCTGGCCCGCCTCGCACATCGCATCGAGAAGCTTCTCGCCGGCACCGACGATGTGATCGGCGTAGAGGAGATAGGGCGGCTTGCCCGGGCCGAGCAGCGATGCGAGCCGCTGCTTGCGCTCGATCGTCGGTAGCCGCGACAGATCGTCGCCGTCGATCTCGATCGCGTCGAACAGGAAGCAGGTGAGGCCCCTGCCCCCTTCGCTGATCGCCTGCTGGAGCGCGGAGAAGCTCGTCCGGCCCTGATCGTCCACCGACACGATCTCGCCGTCGAGGAGGGCGCTGCCCACTTCCAGCTCGGCGGCCGCTGCGGCGATCTCGGGGAATTTGTCGGTCCAGTCGAGACCGGACCGGGTGAAGACCTTGGCGCGGCCGCCGGCCACCGCGAGCTGGCAGCGATAGCCGTCATATTTCATCTCGAAGAGCCAGTTCGAGCCCGTCGGCACATTGTCGACGAGGGTCGCCTTCTGCGGCTCGCGGAAGGACGGCATCTTCAAGGCTTTTCCGTCACCCCGGCGCAGGCCGGGGTCTCGGGTCGGAGGTGGCGCCATCTTGTCCCGAGATCCCAGCTTTCGCTGGGATGACGTGGGAGGCTTCATTCCGGTGGCCCAGGATTTGAGCTCCTTGGCCTTCTTTCCCGCGGCGATCTCCTGCATCGAGCGGCCGGTCTTGATCGAGGTGAGGTAGCGCTCGACGAGTCCGCCCGAGGCGCCGGCATGCTCGTCGGTGACCTTCTTGAGCATCCAGTTCTCATTCCGCTCGCCGGGGCGCGGCTTGAGGCGGAACATGACATATTCGCCCTTCATCCGCTCGCCGTCGAGGATGATGTGGAGGTGGCCTTCCTCCAGGCCGTTGCGCGGATCCTTGCCGGGCAGGCTCGCCCAGGTGCCCCGGTCCCACAGCATCACCGTGCCGCCGCCATATTGGCCCTTGGGAATGGTGCCCTCGAAGGTGGCGTAGCTGAGCGGGTGATCCTCGGTGCGGACCGCGAGGCGGTTCTCCTTGGGGTCGAGGCTCGGGCCCTTTGGCACCGCCCAGCTCTTCAAAGTGCCGTCCAGCTCCAGCCGGAAATCCCAGTGAAGGCGGGTCGCGTCATGCTTCTGAACCATGAAGCCGTCGCCATGGCCCCAGGCGAGCTTGTCGTAGGTGCCGGCGGGCTCCGCGGTCTTCGAGAAGTCGCGCTTGGCATTGTATTTGGAGAGAGGGTCGTCGCGGTGCTTGGCCACGTCTTATCCTCCCTGTGCGGCAGCGCCGCATGGGGAGGGGGACCGCTCGCGAAGCGAGTGGTGGAGGGGCTGTTG
>JAEZFL010000020.1 GCA_023417515.1 Pseudomonadota bacterium
GCTGTTCGAGACGTTGGGCAAGTTCGGCCTTGCACGGGGCATATATCGCGGCTCGGCGGACGATGGCCTCAGCCTCGACGGCGCGATCATCCTCAACGCGGTCAAATGCCTGCCGCCGCAGAACAAGCCGACTTCCCAGGAAATCGGGGCCTGCCGGCCTTTCTATGAGACGACTCTTGCGCAGCTTACTGGGGTGCGGACCGTCGTCGCTCTCGGCCGGATCGCCCATGAATGCGCAGTCCGCGCCGCGGGCGGCATGCTGTCGGACTATCCGTTCGGCCACCTCGCCGAGCATCGCCTGCCCGATGGCCGCATTCTGATCGATAGCTACCATTGCTCGCGCTACAACCAGAATACCGGCCGCCTCACCCGAGCGATGTTCGAAGCGGTGTTCGCGCGGGCGCTTGAACTGCGCGTTTCAGCTTCGTCGCCTGAACCGCTGTGTTAGCCGCATAACACTCGCGAATTGGTCGTACTGGGCTTAGCCGGCTAGCATGAACCGACGCGCTCAGCCTCTCGCCCAGCGTGACCCGAAGCCGGTTTCCCCGGCCCGAGGCGTGCTGTTCATGCTCGCTATGCTGGGCTTCTTCCACGGCCTGATCACCGTCGTGGACCCGATGCTCTGAGGTCCCGTCGAGTAAAATCGACAAGCTCGGCCGTCTGCGCTATTCAGGTGGCCGGGGGCGGCGAATGGACGCTGATCTTTTTCTGCTCGATCGCTTCTTCGCGGAAGCGCGAGAGATTCTTGACGGCGAGCGCGCCGAATTCACCCTCTCTCCGGATTCCCTTGTCCAGATCGCGGCTCAACCGGCGCTGCGAAGCGAGTTTTCCCGGCGGCTCAAGGCGATCAACAACGACGAGCTACGGCAGCTCATTCTCGATTTCCTTCGGGACATGGCGGGCGTCATGGATGACGCTGCCAGCGACGCGGAGCGAAAGGTCGATCTGCTCGACCGGGCCGGTATGGGCGTCGCCGCAAGCGTGACCGCGGCGGGCATCGGCACCACGGTCGCGGCAAGCGCCGCGGCAGGTTCGCTCGTAGGCCCGCTGGGCTTGCTCGTGGGCGGGCTGCTGGGATTGATCGCAACGGCTTGGGGCCGGGATCGGTTGAAACGGAGCGCGAACCGGAGCAAATCTTGGGCTGGCAAGTTTCGCCGGCTGATCGGAAAGGAGTGAGCGATGGTGCTCGGTAGCAGCGATCTGATCATGCTCGCTCTCGGCGCGGCCGCAGCCTTGTGGTGCGTGGGGCTTGCGCTGGTTTTGGTTCAAACGGATTCGAGCGACCGCCGTCTGTGGTTGTCATCCGCGCTCGTCGGCTTTGCGATGATCCTCATGATGGCGCGCAAAGCAGACCGCCCCCGATAGGCCTTCGACCCCCGGTACCAGCGGACGATCAGAGGTCCTCAGCGAGCCGGCCGTAAAGCTCGGGCCGCCGGTCGCGGAAGAAGCCGAAGGCGGCGCGATGGCGCTTGGCCTGGGTCAGGTCCAGAGTAGCCGTAATCACCCCCGTCTCCGTGGCGCCGAATTCCGCCAGGATGTCGCCGCGCTCGTCGCAGATGAAGGAGTGGCCGTAGAAGCGCTGGCCATGCTCGGTGCCGATGCGGTTGGCGGCGACCACAGGCACGACGTTGGACACGGCATGGCCGATCATCGCCCGGCGCCACAGGCGGCTGGTGTCCAGCTCGGGGTCGTGCGGCTCGGTTCCGATCGCGGTCGGGAACAGCAGGATCTCGGCGCCGTCGAGCATCAGCGCCCGCGCGGTTTCCGGATACCATTGGTCCCAGCATACCGCCGGCCCGACCCGGCCATAAGCGGTCTGGTAAGTCTTGAAGCCGGTATTGCCGGGACGGAAGTAGAATTTCTCGGAATAGCCGGGTCCGTCGGGGATGTGGCTCTTGCGATAGACGCCCATCACCGCGCCCTTATCGTCGATCATGGCGAGGCTGTTGTAATGATGGTGGCCGTCGGCCTCGAAGAAGCTGGTCGGGATATAGACGTTCAGCTCCGCGGCCAGCTTCCGCATGGCGAGGACGGCCGGATGCTCGCCGACCGGAAGGGCGCGCGCGAAATGGCCCTCGTCCTGGGTTCGGCAGAAATAATGGCCCTCGAACAATTCGGGCGGCAGGATCAGCTTGGCGCCCTTGCCCGCGGCCTCGCGCACCAGCTCGGAGACGACGCTGATATTCTCGTCGACGTCGTCGCTGAAGGCGAGCTGGAGGGCGGCGACACTAATCTCGGACAAGTCAAAATCTCCTAAGCCGGCACTTGCTGGCTGATGCAGTGGAAGCTTCCGCCTCCGGTCAGCACATGGTCGGCGCGAAAGCCGACCGCCTGCCGGTCCGGGAACAGCGCCTGCACCGCAGCCACCGCGGCCTCGTCATTGGCCACCCCGTAGAGCGGAACGACCACTGCCGCATTGCCGATGTAGAAGTTCATGTAGGAAGCCGGGATGATCTCGCCATCCCTCAGCACCCGACCGGGCGAGGGCACGTCGGCGACTCTCAGGCCGAACGCCTCGGCGCGGGCGCGGGCGTCGCGATAGACGTCGGCATTGGGATCGTCGTCGCGGGCCGGGACGGGAAGGGCGATCACGCCTTCCGCAACGAAGCGGGCGAGATTGTCGACATGACCGTCGGTATGGTCGTTGAGCAGGCCCTCGCCGAGCCACAGAAGCCGCTCGATGCCGAGGTCGGCCTTGAGGCGCGCCTCGATCTCCTCGCGGCTCATCCCGGGATTGCGGTTGGGGTTGAGCAGGCACTGCTCGGTGGTGACGGCCAGGCCGGTGCCGTCGACGTCGATCGCGCCCCCCTCGAGGATCCAGTCGAAGCGGTCGGCGTCCATGTCGATCGTGCTCGCAAGGCGAGCGCCCACCGTGTCGTCGCCCTCGAGCTCATATTTGCCGCCCCAGCCGTTGAAGCGGAAGCTGCGCGCGGCGATGCGGCCGCCGTCGCGGACCAGCAGCGGCCCCGTGTCGCGCAGCCAGATGTCGCCGAACAGCTCCTGCACGATCGTCGCGAACGGCGCCCGGGCCGCAGCGGCACGGGCGCTGTCCGGATCGGCGGCGACGAGCCGCACCTCCTCACCGCGGCCCTCGGCATGGACCGCCAGCGCAAAGGCGGCGACCTCGGCGCGTGCTGGTTCGAGGTCGTCCTCCCACAGATCGGCATGGCTCGGAAAACCGATCCACACCGCTTCGTGCGGCGCCCATTCGGGAGGTTGGCGAAACGTCATAGCCCCTCCCCTTCAGGGGAGGGGTTAGGGTGGGGGAGTCGGTGCAGGAAAGCGCCGCCGGAGGCATCGAGCCTCCGTCGCCGCTCCCCACCCCTCGATCCCCTCCCCTGAAGGAGAGGGGTTGAGTTGGTGCGAAAGGTCATCGGCGCTGGTCGGCCGTGCGGTCGCGGATGGCGCGGAATTCGTCGCCGGGGAGCCAGTTCGGCCACGCGGTCGTGTTGGCGAGGTCGTTGGCGATCTGGAAATAGATTTCGAGGTCGCGAACCGCGCCCGACCAATCCCAGTTGGGATCATATTCGTCGTTGATCCCGTGATAGCGGTTGGCGCGATAGTCGGCCGCCCACGCGGCCCCCGCCTCGGGCCCGCCGTTGACGAGATTCTCGCCGCCCTCGGCGTAGAGCATCGGAACGCCCTGCTTGGCGAGGCTGAAATGGTCGGAGCGGTAATAATAGCCGGCTTCAGGCGATGGCTCCGGAACCAGGGTGAGGCCCCGCGGGCCGATCGCGCGCTGGAGATATTGGTCGAGCTCCGACTTGCCCGCGCCGATCGCGATGAAGTCGCGGCTCACGCCCGCGAACTGAAGCCCGTCGATGTTGATCCCGCCTACGGTCCGGGCCAGCGGGAAGACCGGGTTCGCGGCGTAATAAGCGGAACCGAGCAGGCCCGATTCCTCGGCGGTCACCGCGAGGAAGACGAGGCTTCGCTCGGGCGCTCCGGCGCGGACATGCGCCTCGGCGAGCGCCACCAGGGCGGCCGTACCCGACGCATTGTCCACCGCTCCGTTGCAGATCCGGTCCTCACCCGTCTCGGTGCAGATTCCGAGATGGTCCCAATGCGCGGTGTAGAGCACATATTCGTCCGGCCTGGTCGTTCCGGGCAGGATACCGATCACGTTCTTCGAGGCCTGGCGGCGGATCGAATTCTCGATCGTCATCGACGCGCGCAGGCCCAGCGGCACGGCGCGGAAGCCCGGCTGCCGGGCGCGGGCGGTGAGGGCGTCAAGGTCCTGGCCAGCCGCGGAGAGCAGCCGGCGCGCCGCCTCGTTGGTCAGCCAGCCATTGGCTGCGGTCTGGTCGGCGCCGCCGCGGCCGTCGTCCATGTAGAGCTGCGGGCCGGTCCAGCTGTTCTCGACCGTCATCCAGCCATAGGAGGCCGGCGCGGTGTCGTGGACGATCAGCGCGGCCGCGGCGCCCTGGCGCGCGGCTTCCTCATATTTGTAGGTCCAGCGGCCATAATAGGTCATCGCCCGGCCGTTGAACGTGCCTTCCAGGTCGCTGTCCTGCCAGTCGGGATCGTTGACGAGGATGACGACGGTCTTCCCGCGCACGTCGACGCCCTCATAGTCGTTCCAGCCGCGCTCCGGCGCGTTGATGCCGTAGCCGACGAAGACCATGTCGCTATTGTCGAACGACACCCGCGGTTGCGCGCGGTAGGAGGCCGCGACCATGTCGGTGCGGTAGTCGAAGGTCAGCGGCTGGGCGCCGCCGGTCACCCGAAGCTGCGGCGTGTTGGTCGCGCTGATCTCGACCAGCGGCACGTCCTGGGTCCAGCTGCCGTTATTGCCCGGCTGCAGTCCGGCGCGCTGGAACTCGCGGATCAGGGCGGCGACGGTGAGCTCCTCGCCCGGAGTCGCCGGGGCGCGGCCCTGGAACTCGTCGGACGACAGCTCCTGAGTCACCCGCTGAAGGGTGGCGACATTGATGCCGGGCGCCGTCGCGGCGCCGGAGCCGCCATCGGCCATGGTCGTGCAGCCGGCCGCTGACAAAGCGAGCAGTGGAAGGAGGAGCTGGCGCATCTCGAAAAACCTTCGCGAGGGGAGGAGATGCCGCGGCTCATGCCAGCCCTGCACCGGCATCGCAAGGCCGGCTCCGGCTTGCCCAAACGCGTCGCACCGGCCATCCCGTTGTAATTCATGTTAGAGTTCAGGGGGCTGAGGATGAAGATGATGCTGCATTGCGCGATCGCGGCGATGGCCGTGACCGCGTGGCAGGCGCCGGCGGCGGCGCAAGGGTTCGACGCGGCGGCGGCATTCGGGGCGCGCGAGACGATCGAGGATATCTCGCTGTCGCCCAACGGCAGGCGCCTTGCCTATCTCATGCCGCGCTCCGGCCAGGGCTCGCATCTCTTCGTGGCCGACATCGGGTCCACGCAGCCGACGCCGGTGATGGGCGTCGACGGCGAGCGGCAGCGGCTTGCCGGCTGCGACTGGGTGTCGAACGCGCGGCTGGTCTGTACCGTCTATTCGATGGTTCGGGTCGACGGGAACCTCGCCTATTTCAGCCGGCTCGTCTCGTTCGACGACGATGGCGGCAATTTCCGACAGCTCGGCGAACGTGACATACCCGAACAGGCCGGCCTGCGCCTGTGGGGCGGACGCGTGCTGAGCTGGCTGGCGGGCTCGGAGAACGAAATCCTGATGGAGCAGGAGTTCATTCCCGAGAGCCGGATCAGCCTGGTCGCGCGAACCGCCCAGGGCCTCGGAGTCGTGCGCACCAACACGCGGACGGGCCAGTCGCAGCTGGTCGAGCAGCCGCGCCAGGAAGCGAGCGGCTTCCTCGCCGACGGTCAGGGCCAGGTTCGGGCGATGATCGCGGCCGACGTGCGCGGCGCCACCGGACGCAGCGCGCAGACGATCAACGTCTTCTACCGCCAGTCGGGGGCTTCGCAGTGGGTACCGCTCGGCGAGTATAATGTCGTCGCCGGTACGGGGCCTTATCCGGCGGCCGTGGACGCCCGGCAGAATGCGCTTTATTTCTATGAGAATTCGGGCGGCAAGCAGGTCCTCTCCCGGATCGCGCTCGACGGATCGGGCCGCCGCGAGGTGGTGCTTTCGCACGAGCATGTCGATGTCGATGGACTGTTGCGGCTCGGCCGGGCGCAGCGCGTGGTCGGCGGCACCTTTGCCACCGATCGGCGTCAATGGGTCTATTTCGACCCGGAGCTGAGGGGCCTGGCCGAGCAATTCGGCCGGGCGCTGCCCAACACGCCGCTGATCAGCTTCGCAGGCGCGTCCGAGGACGAGCGCACCTTGCTGGTCTGGGCCGGAAGCGACATCGATCCCGGCAGCTACTATGTCTACAACCGCGACACGCGGCAGCTGAACCAGGTTCTGCTCAGCCGGCCGGAGCTGCGCGGCGTACAGCTCGCTCCGATGCGCGCCGTCACTTACCGCGCCTCGGACGGCACCGAGATCCCGGCCTATCTGACGCTTCCGCCGGGCAGCGACGGACGCAACATCCCGGCCATCGTCATGCCTCATGGCGGCCCGGCGGCGCGCGACGAATGGGGCTTCGACTGGCTCGTCCAATTCTATGCGAGCCAGGGCTTCGCAGTGCTTCAGCCCAATTTTCGCGGTTCCGCCGGCTACGGCTCCGAATGGTTCCAGATCAATGGCTTCCAGTCGTGGCAGACGGCGATCGGCGATGTCGCCGATGCTGGTCGCTGGCTCGTCAGTCAGGGCATCGCCGATCCCGCCAAGCTGGCCGCCGTCGGCTGGTCCTATGGCGGCTATGCGGCCTTGCAGTCGGCCGCGACCCAACCGCAACTGTTCAGGGCGGTCGTGGCCATCGCGCCCGTCACCGATCTGCGCAGCGCCCGCGACGAATGGCGCAACTTCGGTAGCTCGGCCAATGTTCGCGACTATTTCGGAGAGGGACCGCATTTGGTCGAGGGGTCGCCCGCGCATCGGGCGAATGCCATCACTGCGCCGGTACTGATGTTCCACGGCACGCTCGACCGCAACGTTGCGATCGGGCAAGCCCGGCTGATGCGCGATCGCTTGCGCAGCGCCGGAAAGACGGTCGAGCTGCTCGAATATCCCGCGCTCGACCACCAGCTTCACGACGGCGGCGCCCGCACCGACATGCTGCGCCGAAGCGCGGCGTTCCTCCGCCAGTCGCTCGGCCTGTAAGAAAAAGGCCCCGGCGAAACTGCCCGCCGGGGCCTTTTCAATGGTTCGATTGGACGCCGGTCAGCGCGAGTAGAACTCGACGACCAGGTTCGGCTCCATGCGCACCGGATAGGGCACCTCGTCGAGGGTCGGGACTCGGGTGAAGGTCACCTTCGACGCGCTGTCCTGCGACAGGTAATCGGGGATGTCGCGCTCGGCGAGGCTCTGCGCCTCGAGCACCAGCGCCATCTCCTGCGCCTTCGGGGTCAGCTCGATGACGTCGCCGACATTGACCTTGGCCGAAGCGATGTTGAGCTTCTTGCCGTTGACCCGGATATGGCCGTGGTTGACGATCTGGCGCGCGGCCCAGATGGTCGGGGCGAACTTGGCGCGATAGACGACCGCGTCGAGGCGGCGCTCGAGCAGGCCGATCAGGTTCTGGCCGGTGTCGCCCTTCATGCGCGACGCATCGCTGTAGGCGCGCTTGAACTGCTTCTCAGTGACGTCGCCATAATAGCCCTTCAGCTTCTGCTTGGCGCGCAGCTGGATGCCGAAGTCCGACATCTTGCCCTTGCGGCGCTGGCCGTGCTGGCCGGGACCATATTCGCGGCGATTGACCGGGCTCTTGGGCCGTCCGAAGACGTTCTCGCCCATGCGGCGGTCGAGCTTGTACTTGGCGCTGCTGCGCTTCGACATCTGATAACACTCCAATTTGCTTCAAGAATGTCCCTGGATCGCACCGCAGGACCAATACGCGTCCGGCGCGGCCGCCGCTTCACCAGGGGTGCGGGGCCAATTGCGAAGGTGGGCACATGGCGAATGCGTCCGGGAAAGTCAATGCAGGAGGGGAGGCGACCTCAGCTGTTGTCGGGGCCGCGCCGGTTCGTCTGGGTCTGGTCGATGCTCTGGCGCTGCAGGCGGCGCTCCTCCTCCCACTGCGCGCGGGTCTTGCACACCCG
>JAEZFL010000061.1 GCA_023417515.1 Pseudomonadota bacterium
GCCGAAGAGGTTCCTGAGGCCGGCTGCCGCCGGCTGGTTCGTGGCGAGCCTTCGGCTCGCGCCCCCACCCAACCCTCCCCACAAGGGGGAGGGCGCTTTGGTCCTACACCTCCACAGGCGCAAACGCCTCGGCGAGCAGGCTGTACGACTTCAGCCGCGCGTCGTGGTCGAAGATCTGGCTGGTGACCATCAGCTCGTCGGCGCCGGTGCGCGCGACGAAGTCCCCGACCTGCTCCCGCACGCGCTGCGGATTGCCGATCGCCGAGCAGGACAGGACGTTGTCGACCATCGCGCGCTCGGCCGGCCCGAGCGTATCGAGATAGCCCGCGACCGGCGGCTTGAGCTTGCCCGGATTGCCGGTGCGCAGAGCGACGAAGGTCTGCTGCATCGAGGTGGCGAGAAGCTCGGCCTCCTCATCGCTGTCCGCGGCGAAGACGTTGTAGCCGAGCATGACATAAGGCTCGGCGAGCTGCGCCGAAGGCTGGAAGGTCGAGCGATAGACCTGGATCGCCTGAATCATCGCGTCGGGCGCGAAGTGGGAGGCGAAGGCGTAGGGCAGGCCAAGCATCGCCGCGAGCTGCGCGCCGAACAGGCTGGAGCCCAGGATCCAGATCGGCACGTCCAGACCTTCGCCGGGAATCGCGCGAACACGACGCGGCTCGGACGGCTGAAAATAGTCCATCAGCTCGACGACGTCGTTGGGGAACTGGTTGGCGTCGGTGGCGAGGTTGCGGCGCAATGCCCGGGCGGCGGCCTGGTCGGTGCCGGGAGCGCGGCCCAGGCCGAGGTCGATCCGGCCGGGATGGAGCGCGGCGAGAGTGCCGAATTGCTCGGCGACCTGGAGCGGCGACCAATTGGGAAGCATGATTCCGCCCGCGCCGATGCGGATCGTCGAGGTGCCCTCGGCGACGTAAGCGAGGCACACTGCGGTCGCGGCGCTGGCGACTCCTGGCATCGAATGATGCTCCGCCATCCAGAAGCGCTTGTAGCCGAGCGTCTCGGCATGGACGGCGAGGTCGCGGGAGTTGCGGAGGGCCGTGCCGGCGTCGCTTCCTTCGACAACCGGCGCGAGATCGAGAACCGAGAAAGGTATCATTGCCCCTATATGGGGCCGCCGCTCCCGCTTGCGAGGCAGCGCGCGTCGAGCAGCACCAACTCGCCGCTATGCAGGGTGCAAACCGCGGCGCGCTGCTGGAGCACGGACGGCCCGCGGGCGAGCATGGCGCGGGCCTGGCCAAATGCTTCGGGGACGACGGTTGCCCAGCGCTCGGGCAGCGCCCCCTTCTCGACGAGGGCTCGGTCGACGACGATCACGTCGACGCTGTAGCGGGCGGCGTACTCGGAAAGCGCGGCCGGATCGGGGCTCGACACGGCGGCGAGGCTCGCTTCCAGGCGCTGCTCGAGCGGCCCGAAATAGCCCTTATGATAAGGGATCGAATGCTCGATCGTGGCCAGCGTGTCCTCGCCGGTCAGCGCTGGCACGAAGTCCAGCTCGTCGCTGACTCCGCCGACGACCGTCCCTTCAGGGAAAGCGCCGATGCGCTTGAGCGCTTCAGGGTCGGTCGGCCGGTCGAAGCCCGGCAGGGGCGTCGCGAAGGAGGCGAGCAGGAACAGGCCGGTGAGGCTTCCGACGATGGCCAGGCCCTTGCGCCGGCCTTCCGCCGCCCAGCGGTCGAGAAGCAGGCCGATCATCTGGCCGATGGCGAGGAATTCCAGGATCGAGAGCGTGCGCTGGGTGAAGCGGCTCGGCAGGTGAAGGTTGAACGCAACCGCGAGCGCGACGAGGAACCAGGCGACGCCGGCGACGATCGCCCAGACATAGACGAGGTCGCCGGGCTCCTCGTCCGGCTGGTAGCGGGTGCGCCGCACCGCGCCCCAGGCGAGCAGCAGCATCGGCAGCAGCAGCAGGATGTTGGGGACGACCGCCCAGCGCGTCGACCAGCACGGCACGATCTCGGGGAGGACGCCCATCCGCGCCGAACAGAGATAGTCGATCTCGCCGTCGAGGCCGACAATGGTGCTTCGGCCCTCGGGCGTTCCGAGGTTCGGCATGGCGAGCGCTTCCTCGACCGTGAGCGACGGCTCCCAGCGATCGCTGGAGTCGGCGAGCGGAAGCGCGGCCAGAAGCACCGCGGCGGCTGCGAAACCGCCGAGCAGCCAGGACCGCAGACCGAAATCGATCCGGAACGGCCGCCAGCCGATCCGCGACAGGCCGATCATGGTGACTCCGACGATCGCCGTGCTCGGGTAGAGCAATCCGAGCAGGAACAGGGAACCGATCATCGTCCAGGCCCGGTTGCGCAGAAGCCCGTCGAGGAAGACGAGGAAGAGCGGAGCCGAGAAAGCGCGCGGAGTCGCGCTGTAGATCGAATCCTCGTGGATCACGAAGCCGATCACGAAGGCGGCGGCGACGAAGGCGGCGAGCGGGCGCTTCGTCATCAGCATCGCGACGCGCCACGCCATCCAGGCGGAGAGGGCGAGAAGGGCGAGCGGCAGGAGGCGCGCGAAGACAGTCGGGGTGAGCCCAATCGCCTCGGCGGTGGCGTAGATGGCGCGGTAGAAAGGTGGGCAGACCGATTGCCAGTAATCGGCGATGAGGTCGCCCTGCATCGCCGCTTCGTCGCCCAGCCGGCTCATCCAGGCGAGGAATTGCCGCGCATCGTCCTGGATGGTGAAGGGCGCGTAGGTGAGCGTGCCCGGCTCGAAGAAGGCGAGATAGGTGTAGATGAGCGCGGTCACCGCGGTGAGGCCGTAGAGCAGGCCGCGCCACGAACGTTCGCTGGAAAGACCGAACATCATTCCCGCCACCGCTCGCCCTGAGCTTGTCGAAGGGCAGCCCTTTCCATTTCGCTGTCCAAAAAAAAGGTCAGGGCTTCGACAGGCTCAGCCTGATCGGTTTGTGGGGTAAGGATCATTCTGCTTTTTCCCCGGCCGGTTTGCGGTCGAGATAGTCGCCCATGAAGGGGAGGCCGGCGAGGGCTGGGAGGAGGTAGCGCAGGGTGGCGAGGACTCCGAGCACCGCCGCCTGTCCCGGCGACAGGAACTCGCGGTAGAGGAACAGGATCGCGGCGTCGCGGGTGCCGATGCCGGCCATGGTGAAGGGCAGCAGGCCGGCGAGGATCGCGAGCGTCGCGAAGGCCATGTTGTCGAGGAACGCCACCGGCGCCAGCGCCTGTGCGAACAGCCAGAATTGGGCGAGGTGGCCGCCCCAGATGGCGAGCGACACCGCGACCACCTTGAGCGCTCGCACCGGCTCGGCCCACAGCCATTGCGTCCCTGCTTGCCATTCGTCGGCGAACCCGCTGATCCAGGCCCCCGTCTTGCCCGGCGCCCAGCGGCCGATCAGCGCGATCGTGCGGGCCGCGAGCGCCCCCGGCGAGAGCAGGACGACCAGAATCGCGAGCAAAGCGGCGACGCCGAGGGCTGCGAGCAGATAGAGAGGCTCGCCGAAGCCGACCCACAGCAGCGCCAATACGCCCCAGAAGAGCAAGGCGGCCATGTCGAGCGAGCGCTCCATGACCACCAGAGCGACGGCGAGCTTCGTCCCGAATCCGTGGCGACCGGTCAGCACCACCCCCTTGGCGACGTCGCCCATCTTGGACGGCAGGACGAGGTTGAGCGTGGAGGCGCCGAGGATGAGCCGGGTCGCCGCGCCAAGGCCGATCGGCGAGCGCGACAGCATGCGCAGGCGCTGTGCCGTCACCATCGTCAGCGGAATCACGGTCGCAAGGCCAGCCGCGAGCCACCAGGGATTGGCCGCGGCAGTGGCGGCGAGGATCGCGTCGACATCGACCTGCCACCAGATGATCGCGAGCAGGGCGAGGCTGACCAGCAGCCCGATCGCTTTCTTCATTCTTGCCCCTCGCTCACCTCGAGCGAAGTCGAGAGGGATGTTCGAGCGAAGCCGAGCACAGAAAGCCTCGGCTCCGCTCGGCAAGATGTCTCGACTTCGCTCGACATGAGCGGCCGTCTCCTCAGCGTGGCGGGGCACCCATGATTCGGCCGGGCGGCGCGACGTCGCCCTGTCCGGCGCCGCGCTCGCGCAGCAGACGCGCCGCGGTGTCGCGCGCGGCGCGATCCTGGCGCTGCATATATTGGATGTCCTGGAGCAGCCGTCGGTTGATCGCGAACAGCTCTCCCAAGAGCCCGGCGACCCAGAACAGCAACGCGGTGATGAGCAGCACCGCCGCCGCGACGAGGCTCGGCACGTGCGCCCGGTCGGTGCCGCCGAAATAGAGGATCAGCCAGCGCAGCATCAGCGCGGCGCCGAAGATCGCCAAAGGCAGGCCCAGCAGGAAGAAGGTCTTGCCGGGCTTGTAGACGAAGAAGGCCTTGAGGATCGACGAGATCGACCGGCGGACATAGTCGCGGATCGACTTGACCAGCCGCGACGGCCGGGTCTCGCCGTTCACCCGGATCGGCACCGACACGATGCGGAAGTCCGACAGGCCGGCCTGGATGATCGATTCCAGAGTGTAGGTGTAGCTGTCGAAGACGTTGATCCTGAGAGCCACGTCGCGGTGGAGGGCGCGAAAGCCGCTCGGGGCGTCGGCGACGTCGGTTCGCGACACGATCTGGACGACGCGGCTTCCGAGCCGCTGGAGGAAGCGCTTGGTGCGGCTGAAATGCTCGATGTCGGGGATCGGGCGGGCGCCGATCACATATTGCGCCTCGCGGTCGAGGATCGGCTGGATCAGCTTGGGGATGTCGTCGGCATTATACTGGTTGTCGGCGTCGGTGTTGACGATGATGTCCGCACCTTCCGCGAGCGCTCGGTGAAGTCCGGCCATGAATCCGTGGGCGAGACCCATGTTGACCGGCAGGTCGACGATATGGTCGACCCCGTGCGCCTTCGCGACCTCGACGGTGCGGTCCTTGCTGCCATCATTGACGATCAGCCATTCGACGACATCGACGCCGGGAACTTCGCGCGGAAGGCAGGCGAGCGCCTCGGGGAGCGACTCCTCCTCGTTGTAGCACGGAATCTGGATGATGAGCTTCACGAGGAATTGATCGCTTGCGAGGTTGAGAATGGAGCGCGAGCTATCGCCCGGCCCGCGCCCCTGTCCAATCAAAAAGTGACGAACGCGTTCGTCACCCTGGGCTTGACCCGGGGTCCACCTTCCTCTCTCCACGCGCGGGGAAGAAGGTGGATGCCGGATCAAGTCCGGCATGACGGTGAGGTCTTCGGTTGAATTTAGAATTTTCAAATGTCGCCGAGCGGCTTGAGCGCAAGGTCGTTCGGCCGGGCATCTGCGTGGGCTGCGGCGCCTGTGTCGCGCTGGACCGCAGCGGCGGCTCGCGCATGGAACGCACGCCGCGCGGACCGCAGCCGGTCTATGCGCCGGGCGCCGACCTTCCGGAGCTTGCCTGGGAGGCGTGCCCGGGCAAGGGCGTCGACTATCCGAAGCTCTACCTGGACCATTATGGCCGGCTGCCGGACAGCTGGCTGGTCGGCAACATCGTCGCGACGCGCACCGGTTATGCCGGCGATCCGGCGATCCGCGCAGTCGGCGCGTCGGGCGGGGTCACCACCGCGGTGCTCATTCACCTGCTCGAGAGCGGGCGGATCGACGGCGCGATCGTGGTGCGCCAGGGCGTGCCGGAGCCGCTGGATGCGAGCGCGGTGATCGCCACCAGCCGCGACGAAATCATCGCCGCGGCGCAGTCGGTCTATATCCCGGTGTCGGTGCTCGACATCCTGCCGCGGCTGGAGCCCGGCAAGCGCTATGCGGTGACGCTCGTGCCGGAGCAGGCTGCGGCGCTTCGGCGGCTTCAGGCCTCCGGCAATGCTCAGGCCCAGCAGATCGAGTTTGTGCTCGGTCCCTACACTGGAACCGCGCTCTATCCGGCCGCGATCGACAATTTCCTGCGCTCGCACGGGGTCAGAAAGGACGATCCGGTCACCAGCCTCGAATGGCGCGCCGGCGAATGGCCGGGCTATCTCGAGATCCGCACCAAGAGCGGCAAGGTGCTCCGATCGAAGAAGGTCTATTACAACTTCCTCATCCCCTTCTTCGTCACCCGCGCAAGCCTGCAGAGCATGGATTTCGCCAACGAGTTTTGCGACCTGTCGGTCGGCGACGCCTGGTCGCCGAAGTTCGAGGCGGAAGGCGGCGGCCATTCGGTGGTGGTCACCCGAAGCGCGAAGATGGAGGCGGTGATCGCTGAGATGGTGGCGGCCGGCCAGCTCGCTCTGGAGCCTGAGGACAACCTCAAGGCGACCGAGATGCACGGCCACATGATCGACTTCAAGAAGCGCGGCGGCCACATCCGCAACAGCTGGCGCCGCCGCTGGGGCCGCGCGGCGCCGGATTACGGCATGCGTCCGGCCCATGTGCCGGTGTCGCGCAAGGCGGTGGAATTCGCCATTTCCGGCCTGTTCGTCGTCGGCGGCACCGGTCTCGCGCGCGGCGTGCTCCGGATGATCCCGGAGAAGGTGATCGGGCCGGTGTTCAACAAGATGCGGTTGTCGTGGAAGAATTTGAGCAAGCCGACCAAGCGCAAGGGCCTGGCCGACTTCAAGATGATCGTCGACGAGCGCGAGTGAGCGGTCTCGATCTCCACGCGCCGCTGGAGCGGCTCGCCCGGAGCTGGGCGCCACGCATCCTCACGCAGCTTTGCCGCGACTCGACCTCGCCGCTCTACGGCTGCGCAGACCGCAATTGGTGGCATTACAAGATCCGCGACTTCCCTTCGATCATCCTCCAGCAGGCGGGCTACGCCATGCATCTCGCCGGGCAGCATCCGGCGTGGAGCGCGGACGCCGCGGCGCTGGACTCGGTGGCCGCCGGGAGCGCGCGCTTCTGGAACGAACGGGCGAAGAAGCATTACGCCTTCGAGGAATATTATCCCTGGGAGCAGGGCTATCCGCCGCTCGCCTTTTCGACTCTGGCAATGGCGAAGCTCGCGGCGGCGGGGGTGGTGCCGGTCGAGGAGATCCGGCCCGGTCTCCTGGTCGCGGCGCGGCAGCTGCGGACCCGGCTTGAGGAGAAGGCCGGAAACCAGCAGGTCGCCGGGCTCGCCGCTTTGGCGTGGATCGACAAAGTCCTTCCGGGCGATGCCGACCCCGCGGCCTTTGCCCGGCAGAAGGCGCGGACGCTGGCGCTCCAGCACGAGGAAGGCTGGTATTGGGAATATGACGGACCGGACCTCGGCTATCTCGCGGTCACCATCGACTGCCTGTGGGACCTTTACGACGCCACGGCCGACCAGGATTTCCGCGCGAGCATCACGCGGGCGCTGAGCTTCACCGCGGACTTCGTCGCCGCCTCGCCGCACGGAATCGGGCAGCACAACAGCCGCAACACCGACTATCTCGTCCCCTACGGGATCGTCCGCTCGGCACTGGAAGGCGACGGGGCGGAGAAGCGGGACGCATCGCTGATCGCGGCGACGCTGTTCGCCGGGGCCGACCAGCCCGACCATTTCTTCGCCGCCGTCGATGACCGCTACATCTGCCACTATATCGGGCAGTCGGTTTTCCGCGCACTCCTCCTGCTGCGCGAGCGCCAGCTCGACGCGATCCCCCCCGCGCCGCCGAAGCCGCGCTTGATCCCGGGCAGCGGCCATTATCTGGAGCCGGGGCTGGTCGTGTCGTGCCGCAAGGGCGGCATCCTCACCGTCACGCGCGGGGAGGCGGAGGCGAGCGACTTCGGCTGGATCGTCGAGCGCGGCGCCAAGCAGTTCGTCAGCCACTGGTGGAGCGACGCCTGGCGCTTCGCTCAGGACGCGGGCGGGATAACCGTCGAGGGCGAGCTGTTCCCGCACAGGGAGCGGCTGTCGACGCCGCCCAAGCATATGGTGCTTCGCCTGCTGAGCGTCGTGCTCGGCCGCCGGCTCACCGCGCTGCTCAAGCGCGTGCTGATCTTCAAGCGCGGCGGCACCGGCCTCGGATTCACGCGGCGCATTTCGTGGGACGGGCAGGGCGTGGAGATCGACGACCGCATCACCGGCCTCCAGCCGTCGGACCGTCTGGTGCGCGCCCCCCGCGCCTCGAAGCGGCACGTCGCCAGCGCCGACAGTTTCCATCAGGAAGACCTCGCGCTGGAGCGCGGCTATGTCCGCGAAGAGGAGCGAAGCGAGGTCGACGGCGCCGTACGAATCGTCACGCGCCTTCGTCCAGCTGTTGCGTCAGGCCGCTAAGCCGCCATTTTTCTGCCGCGTGAATCCCCTACATGAAGCGGGAACGTTGCTTTGACCCCGCCGTTGGCAGGGGCGGCGCAGGAGGCGTCGACGAATGAGTGAGGCGAAAGGGAAAGCAGCGGGGCTCCGCATCGCGTTGTTTTCCGGCAATTATAATATTACCCGCGACGGCGCCAACAAGGCGCTGAACCGCCTCGTGCGCTATCTGATCGACAATGGCGCGCAGGTGCGCGTCTATTCGCCGACGGTGAAAAAAGGCGGGTTCCAGGCGGCCGGCGACATCGTGTCGGTGCCCTCGGTGCCGATTCCGTTCCGCCCCGAATATCGGCTGTCCACGGGCCTGCCCAAGAAGGTGCGCGACGACATCCGCGCGTTCGACCCGAACCTGTTCCACCTGTCGGCGCCGGACATGCTCGGCCACAAGGCGCAGGGCTTCGCCCGCGAGCTCGGAGTGCCGGTCGTGGCGAGCCTCCACACGCTGTTCCAGACCTATCTCGATTATTATTATCTCGGCTTCCTTCGCCCCGCGATGGAGCGCGGCCTCAACCGGTTCTACAATCGCTGCGACTGGGTGCTCGTGCCCAACGAGCCGCTCGCCCAGGATCTGCAGCGCGACGCCGAGCTTGGCGATCATGTCCGCATCTGGAGCCGCGGCGTCGATCATGAGAAATGGAATCCGGGTCGCCGCGACATGGCGTGGCGGCGCGCCCACGGCTTTGCCGATGACGAGGCGGTGGTCCTGTTCTTCGGCCGGGTCGTGAAGGAGAAGGGCCTCGACATCTTCGAGGCGACGGTCACCGAACTTCGCGAGCGCGGCCACAAGGTGCGGCCGCTGATCGTCGGCTCGGGACCCGCCGAGGACGATCTCGCCAAGAGCCTCGGCGACGCGGTGTTCACCGGCCATATCGAGAGCGACTCGCTGTTCCAGGCGGTCGCCAGCGCCGACATCCTGATCAACCCGAGCACCACCGAAGCGTTCGGCAACGTCAACCTCGAGGCGATGGCCTGCGGACTCGCCGTGGTCAGCGCGATCGCTCCGGCCGCCGAGGCGATGATCGAGCATGGCCGAACCGGCCTGCTGGTCCCGCCGCGCAACGTCGCGGCCTGGGCCGATGCTGTGGAGGGCCTGATCTGCGACCCCGCGCGCCGCGCCGCCCTCGGCCGCGCCGCCCACGAGGAGTCGCAATCCTATCGCTGGTCGTGCATCCTCGACCGCGTGATCGACACCTATCGGGTGGCGATCGAAACCGGCCCGCGCGCCGGCGGCCGGCGCCAGGTCAGCCGCCGCTTCAGAAAGCCCGCTACCGCCTAAGCGTCATCGCTTCCCGTTCGTCACCCTGAACTTGTTTTCAGGGTCCATTCTGTCGTCGCTCAGCGGCTCGAAGATGGATGCTGAAACAAGTTCAGCATGACGAGAGAGGTGTCAGTCGCAGTGCATGCCGGGCTCCTTGCGGTGCTCGCCCTTCACCCAGCGCACGGTGCCGGTCGAGGCGCGCATCACCACGCTTTCGGTGGTCACGCAGCCGCGGCGGCGCTTGACGCCCTCAAGCAGGCTGCCGTCGGTGACTCCGGTCGCGGCGAAGATCACGTCGCCCTTGGCGAGGTCATGCAGGTGATAGATCCGGTCGAGGTCGGTGACCCCCCAGCGGTCCGCGCGGGCGCGCTCGTCGTCGTTGCGGAACACCAGCCGCCCCTGGAACTGGCCGCCGACGCAGCGCAGGGCCGCCGCCGCGAGCACGCCCTCGGGCGCTCCGCCCTGGCCCATATAGACGTCCACGCCCGTGTCCGGGTCGGTGACCGCGATGACGCCGGCGACGTCGCCGTCCGGGATGAGGTTGATGCCGCAGCCCAGCGACCGCAATTCCGCGATCAGCTCGGCATGGCGCGGGCGGTCGAGGACGCAGGCGATGATCTCGTTCGGCTGAACGCCCTTGGCGGCGGCAATCGAGCGAATGTTGTCGGTGACCGACTTGTTGAGGTCGATCGTGCCCTCCGGGTAGCCCGGCCCGATCGCCAGCTTGTCCATATAGACGTCGGGTGCGTTGAGCAGGTTGCCCTGCTCGGCGATCGCCAGCACCGCGAGCGCGTTCGGGCCCGCCTTGGCGGTGATGGTGGTGCCCTCCAGCGGATCGAGCGCGATGTCGATATGGGCGGCGGTGGGGTCGTCGCGGCGGGCGCCGACCCGCTCGCCGATGAACAGCATCGGCGCCTCGTCGCGCTCGCCCTCGCCGATCACCACGGTGCCGTCGAAGTCGAGCTGGTTCAGCGCCTCGCGCATCGCCTCGACCGCCGCATGGTCGGCGGCCTTCTCGTCACCGCGGCCGATGAGGTGCGAGGCGGCGACCGCCGCGGCCTCGGTCACCCGCACCATTTCCAGCACCAGCACGCGGTCAAGCGGGTTCGAAGTCGCGGTGGAGGTGGCGGCCGACGCCGCCTGGATCGTGTCGGTCATAAGGCTCCCATGGGTCTGTTTGGCCACGCGATAGGCCAGCCCCCGGCCGAAGTCGAGCGAGCCAACCGCCTTGGTTTGACCATCTTTGTCGGCACTCTGTGCGGTTCGGCGATGCGGAGCGGTACATGCGAGGATTGCCCGCCTTTCTCCTCTGCCTGGTCGCCTTCTCGCCGGTTGCCGCTGCTCAGGACGCTACCGCGCCGGTGGCGACGACCGCCGAGCAGGTCATCGAGAACCATCGACGCGTGCTGATGGGTCGTGCCGCGCAACGGGGAGGCCGCCGCTGCGATCCTGCCACCGAGCCGAACGAGATCGTCGTGTGCGCGCGCAATGGCGCGGAGCATCGCATCGGGCCCGTCGATCCGGAGCCGGGAGAGGTGCCGCGGCTGGTGGCGGGCGAGGTGCCGAGCGCCGGGGGCGCTCTTAGCGCGGGAGGCTGCCTGTCCCGTTGCCCGCACGGCGGACTCGACGTGATCGGCGTGGTCAACGCCGTGCGCCGCGGCATCGGCCGGCTGCTGGACCCCGACAGCTAGGTGCTCGCGAGGAATTTCTTGAAGCCGCGGGCGGCCTGGCGGAGGCGCTGCTCGTTCTCGACCAGGGCGATGCGGACATAGCCTCCGCCTTCCTCGCCGCGCGCCCGGGCCGCGGCCTTCATCGCGTTGACCTCGGCGAAGACGCAAGGCGGGACGCGGCGGCTTCAGTAGAAGTCGGCGCTCATGAACCCGCCGTAGCGCCGCCCGTGCTGCGGCGCAGCAGGATTTTACGCGAGACTTCCGCGCCGATGCCGCGTTGGCTAAATGGAAGCGAGGGAGAGGAGGCCGCTTCGCATGGCCGATCAGGACACAGCCGAGACCAAGCCGGAAGCGGCCGCGCTGCCGCCGCTGCCGAGCCTCGAGGAGATGCAGCACTGGACCTTCGTTATGGGCCGGGCGCAGCAGCTGATGCTGGAGCATGTCGCCCAGCAGATGAAGGAGGGCGCCGCCGCGGCCTTCGACCCCGGCAAGTCGGCGGTGCGCTGGCCCGGCATGGAGATGTTCCCCGATCCGGCCAGGCTCGCCGAGATGCAGACGCAGCTGTGGACCGACGGTCTCGATATCTGGCAGCGCGTGCTCGGCCAGAATGCCGGCGAAAAAACGCAGCTTCAGGAGAAGGCTGAGAAGGACAAGCGCTTCGCCGCGCCCGAATGGGGCGAGCACCCGATGTTCGACATGATCCGTCAGTCCTATCTGCTGGTCTCGGAGCGGCTGCTGGGCTCCGTCGACGCGCTGGAAGGCCTGGACGACAAGCAGAAAGCCAAGCTCCGTTTCCAGACCAGGCAGTTCGTCGACGCGATGGCGCCGTCCAATTTCGCGGCGACCAATCCGCTGGTCATCCAGAAGACTCTGGAAACCAGGGGCGAGAATTTGCTCAAGGGCCTCGAGCACATGCTCCGCGACATGCGGCAGGGGCAGCTCACCCAGACCGATCCGGACGCCTTCGAAGTCGGCCGCAACATCGCGATGACCCCCGGCAAGGTCGTCAAGCAGACGCCGCTCTACCAGCTCATCCAATATGAGCCGACGACGGAGAAGGTGCTGAAGGCCCCGCTGCTGATCTTCCCGCCCTGGATCAACCGCTATTACATCCTCGATCTCAACCCGAAGAAGAGCTTCATCCGCTGGGCGGTCGAGCAGGGGCTGACCGTGTTCGTGGTGTCGTGGAAATCGGCCGACGAGAGCCTCGCCGAGGTGGGCCTCGAGGATTACGTCAAGGCGCAGGTCGAGGCGCTGGACACCGTCCGCGACCTGCTCGGGGTCGAGAGCGCGCACCTGATCGGCTATTGCGTCGCCGGCACCTATCTCGCCGCGACCCTGGCCCTGCTCGCGGCGCGCGGGGAGCAGGACAGGGTCGCCAGCGCGACCTTCTTCACCGCGCAGGTCGATTTCAGCGAGGCGGGCGACCTCCAGGTCTTCATCGACGACGAGCAGATGGAGACGATCCGCCAGCTGTCGGCGGAGAAGGGCTATCTCGACGGGCGCTACATGGCCGCGACCTTCAACCTGCTGCGCGGCCGCGACCTCATCTGGAGCTATGTCGTCAACAATTACCTGCTCGGCCAGGACTATACCCCGTTCGACCTGCTCCACTGGAATTCCGACACGACGAACCTGCCGGCCAAATGGCACATCGCCTATCTCCAGCAGCTCTACCGCGAGAACCGGCTCGTCCAGCCGGGCGGGATCGAGGTGGACGGGGTGCCGATCAACCTCACCAAGGTGACGGTGCCGACCTATGTCCAGGCCGGCCGCGAGGACCATATCGCGCCGCCGAGGAGCGTGTGGAAGATCACCCACCACTTCAAAGGGCCGCTGCGCTTCGTGCTCGCGGGCTCCGGCCACATCGCCGGAGTGGTCAATCCGCCCGAGGCGCAGAAATACCAGCATTGGGTCAACGAGGATAAGGTCGACAGCCTCGACGACTTCATTGCAGGTGCGAAGGAAGTGAAGGGGAGCTGGTGGCCGGACTGGATCGCATGGATCCGCGGCATTTCGGACGCAACGGTCCCCGCGAAAGTCGCGCGCGTGCCGGGGAAGGGCAAGCTCAAGGCGATCGAGGACGCGCCCGGGAGCTACGTGCGGGCGCGCTAGACCTTTCATGCTGCACCGCACAAAATAATCCTTGAAATGACGCGACGGCGCCCTTAAATGCTGCACTGCAACAAAGGGAGTCGTGCATCATGGCAGACCAGAAAGCTGCGCCCGCCAAGGCGAAGACTGCGAAGGCGCCGGTGAGGCCCGCCGCTGCTGCGGCGGCTCCCGTGAAGGCGGCCGAAGCCGCCGCGCCGGTCAAGCCGGCGGCATCGAACCAGAAGCCGGACGCCAAGCCGGCCGAGACTGCGAAGCCGGAGCCGAAGGCTGCTCCGGTTGCCAAGGCCGCGCCGGTCCAGCCGGTCGCCAAGGTCGAAGAGCCGAAAATCGTGAAGGCCGAGCAGCCCGCCGCGCCCGCTCGGGCCGCGACCAAGAAGATCGAGACAGGAGCAAAGAGCATGACCGACACCATCAACAAGACCCGCGAAGCGACCGAGCAGGCCGCCGAGCAGTTCCGCACCGTCATCGGCAACGCCAACGAGCAGTCGAAGGCCGCCATGGAGAAGAGCGCCCGGGTCGCCGAAGAGCTGGCCGACCTCACCCGCGGCAACATCGAGGCGCTGGTCGCTTCGCAGAAGACCGCCGCCAAGTATGCCGAGACTCTGAGCCAGGGCGCCGCCGACTTCGGCCGCCGCAGCTTCGAGGAGGCTTCGGCCACGCTGAAGAGCTTCGCCGAGGTGAAGTCGCCGACCGACCTGTTCCGCCTGCAGAGCGAATATGCCCGCAGCGCGTTCGATCAGCTGGTCGCCGAGAGCGCCCGCGTGTCGGAGACGGTCGTGAAGATGACCGGCGACGTCGTCGAGCCGATCACCAGCCGCTATTCGGTCGCCGCCGAGCGCATCAAGACGCTCGCCGCCGCCTGAACGGCTGAAGATATTGCCTGGAGCCCAGTCGGCTCCAGGCGGGTTCGAAGGGCGGCCCCTCCCGTTTGGGAGTGGCCGCCC
>JAEZFL010000063.1 GCA_023417515.1 Pseudomonadota bacterium
ACCGACAGCATTGCTGTTGGCGAGCGTGTGGCTCAGCCAGATGATTGATTGTGCACGATTTCTAGAACGATCCGACTGAAGGCGCCGGCTTCATAGCTTGGTGGCTATAGCGACTGTGACCCACCCGCTCCCATCCCGAACTCGGCCGTGAAACCAGTCAGCGCCGATGGTACTATCGCTTAAGCGATGGAAGAGTAGGTCGTCGCCAGGCTTTGCAGCCGGCGCCTTCAGTCCGGATCGAACCCATTCACACTGTTTTGATGAAGCCGCTGCCGGTCTGACCGAGCGGCGGCTTTGTCGTCTAGGGCGCGAAGGCGCCTGAAGTTGGCGCGGGGTGGAGCAGCCCGGTAGCTCGTCAGGCTCATAACCTGAAGGTCGTAGGTTCAAATCCTACCCCCGCAACCAACAAAAAGGCCCCGCTTCGGCGGGGCTTTTTTCGTATGTGCATTGCGCATGGTGCCGGCGAAGCATATTTCCGCGCCATGCGGCTCCGCGCCTTCCTCCGACTTTTCGTCCTGGCGGCGATGCTGATCGCGCCGATCGGCATGGTCGGCGGCCACGCGGCGATGGCCGCCCCGCAGGCGCCGCAAGCGTCCGCGAGCGGCCATTGCGCGGACATGGCGGGCTCCCACCAGCAGGCGCCGGCCGACAAGGTGCCGGGCAAGAGCATCGACTGCATGATCGCCTGCGCCTGCGTGCCGTCCCCGGGCGTCCAGCTCGCGGACCCGCCGCTGCCGGTCGCCGCGCCCGAGCCGGCCATGATCGTCGCGCTCGCCGACGGTCTCAATCCCGCCGCCGATCCGCCGCCTCCACGACTCTCCTGACGAACGCACGCGCCATGCGGCGCGCGAACGACCCATTCAGGAGATTGCACCCATGAAGACCATTCTCATCGCCGCCGCGGCGGCCTTCGCCTTCGTCACTCCGGCGACTGCCCAGCCTGCCGCGCCTGCCCAGCAGGGCCATGCCGATCATGCCCAGCATCAGGGGCATGGCAGCCAGCAGGGCCATGGCGAGCATGACGGCCACGCCAACCACGCCCAGCACGGCCAGGCCCAGCATGGCGGTCACGGCCAGCAGCAGGGCCACGGCGCTCATGCCGATTGCTGCGGCGACGCCAACGGCAATGGCCGGATGGATTGCTGCGAGGGCGCCGACGCAGCCCAGCGTCCGTGCTGCGCCCAGCATGGCCACGGCGAGCAGCCGGCGGCACAGGCCGCTCCGGCCCAGCCGCAGCACCAGCACTAAGCGACAGGACGAGAGGGCGGCAGCCAATCGCCGCCCTCGAGCCCGCTGACGGCCGCCTCGCTGCGGTCGCGAAGGACCATCGATGATCGACAGACTCGCCATGGACAGGCGGGCGGTGCTGCGCGGCGCCGCCACCGGCGCCGCCGGCCTCGCCTTGTCCGGCCTCTTCCCCGCCTGGGCGCAGACCGGCTCGCCCGGGATCCGCCCGCAGATGCCGACCCTTACCGGCCGCGACATCCGCCTCGCCGTCGGCCGCTCCGACTTCCGCGTCGGCGGCCGCAGCGGCCACGCCGTCACCATCAACGGCACGCTCCCCGCGCCGCTCATTCGCCTCCGTGAAGGGCAGGACGTGCGCATCGCCGTCACCAACCGGCTCGACGAGGACAGTTCGATCCACTGGCACGGGCTGTTGCTGCCCTTCCAGATGGACGGCGTTCCGGGCGTCAGCTTCCCCGGGATCGGCCCGGGCGAGACTTTCGTCTACGAATTCCCGGTGCGCCAGGCCGGCACCTACTGGTTCCACAGCCATAGCGGGCTCCAGGAGCAGCAAGGCCATTACGGACCGATGATCATCGATCCCGAAGGCGCCGATCCCGTGGCCTATGACCGCGAGCATGTCATCGTCTTGAGCGACTGGAGCTTCCTCCATCCGCACCGGATCATGGCCAAGCTCCGCCAGGAGGCGGGCTATTTCAACCGCCAGCGAATGACCCTGGTGGGACGGCTGAGGGGCGACCCCGAGCATTGGATGAGCGCCGCGGACCGGCGCATGTGGGCCGAGATGCGGATGGACCCGACCGACATCCTCGACGTCAACGCCGCCACCTACACCTATCTGATCAACGGCCACGGCCCGCAGGAGAATTGGACCGGCCTGTTCCGTCCGGGCGAGCGGGTGCGCCTCAGGATCATCAACGCCGGCGCGATGTCGATCTTCAACATCCGAATCCCCGGCCTGCCGATGACGGTGGTCAGCGCCGACGGCCAGGACGTCCGCCCGGTCACGGTCGACGAGCTGCAGATCTCGGCCGCCGAGACCTACGACGTCATCGTCACGCCGACCGAGGACCGCGCCTACACCTTCGTCGCCGAGGCGATGGACCGCTCGGGAATGGGGCGCGCCACCCTGGCGCCGCGGCTCGGAATGAGCGCCGAGGTGCCGCCGCTGCGCGATCGCCCGATCCTCACCATGCGCGACATGGGCATGGGCGGATCGGACCACGGTGCTCACGGCGCGGGCCATGGCGACGCCCAGGCGCCGATGAGCCACGACATGCGCGACCCGCGCAACGCCCCTCGGGTCGACCTCAATCCCGGCGTCGACATGATCGCGCCGGCGCCGGTGGACCGCACCGGCGATCCGGGCGTCGGCCTGGACGATGTCGGCCACCGCGTGCTCACCTATCGCGACCTCATGTCGCTGCGTCCGAACGCGGACCGGCGCCCGCCGACGCGCACGGTCGAGGTGCACCTCACCGGCAACATGGAGCGCTTCATGTGGTCGTTCGACGGCGTTCGCCTCAGCGAGAACCCGGAGCCGCTCCGCTTCGAGCGGGGCGAGCGGGTGCGGATGCGGCTGATCAACGACACGATGATGGCCCACCCCATCCACATCCACGGCCATTTCTGGGAGCTGGTCAACGGCCATACCGGCAGCCATCCGCTGAAACACACGGTCAACGTGCAGCCCGGCGGCACGGTCGATCTCGACCTCACCGCCGACGCGCCCGGCGACTGGGCGTTCCACTGTCACCTGCTGCTCCACATGCACGCCGGAATGATGCGCGTCGTGAAGGTGCGTCCGATGGATGGAGGCGCGGCATGACCCGGCTCCTGATCGCTCTCGTCGCGACGAGCGCCGCGACGCCGGCCCTGGCGCAGCATGCTGGGCATGCGCAGCCTGCACCGGGTCCGGCGCCGACGGCGACCTGCACGCCGGAACATGCGGCGATGGGGCATTGCACCATGCCGCAGCCCGCACCCGATCCGCACGCCAACCATCCGATGACCGGCCACGAGGCCGCACCCCCGGCGCCGCCGGTGGGGCCAGCGCCGGCCGCCGCCTTCTCGGGCCCTGACCATGCCGCCGACACGGTGTTCGGCGCCCGCCGGATGGAGCCGTCGCGGCGCGAGCTGATCCGGATGCACGGCCGGATGGCGACCAGCCGGTTGCGCGCCGAGCGCCTCGAGGTCGGCATCGGCGGCGGCGAGGAGACCTACGCCTGGGAAGCCGACTTCTTCCATGGCGAGCCGCTCGACCGGCTGTGGATCAAGACCGAGGGGGAAGGCGCGTTCGGCGGCGATCTGGAGCATGGCGAGATCCAGGCGCTGTGGGGCCACGCAATCTCGCCCTTCTTCGATCTCCAGGCGGGCCTGCGCCACGACTTCGCGCCCGATCCGCAGCGCGCCCATCTCGTCCTCGGCGTTCAGGGCACCGCGCCCCACTGGATCGAGATCGACGCCGCCGCCTTCCTCTCCGACGAGGGCGAGCTGACCGCGCGGATCGAGGCCGAATATGACCTGCGCGTCACCCAGCGGCTGATTCTCCAGCCGCTGGTCGAGGTGGAGCTGGCGGCCCAGGATATCCCGGAGCTCGGCATCGGCGCCGGCCTCGGGACGACCGAGACCGGCCTCAGGCTGCGCTACGAGATCGTGCCCGAATTCGCGCCCTATGTCGGCGTCGAGTGGGAACAGGCTTACGGCCGGACCGCCGACTTCCGGGACGCGGTCGGCGAGGATGCGGGCTCCGTTCGCTTCGTAGCTGGCGTGCGGCTGTGGTTCTGACGCGGCTTGTGAAGCGCGGCGGGGACCCTAGCTTGGCGCCATGACCTTCGACGATCAGCTGCAGCGTTATTTCGGGACCACCGACCTCACCGCTTTGTCGCCCGACGTGCTCGCATCGGGCATCGATCGGATGAAGGTCGACCTCGGCCTCGAAACCGACCGTGCCCGCTGCTTCGCCTTGTGGGCACTGCTCCACACGCTCGGCGAGGCGCCGGATCTCGACGTCGCTTTCGAGGAGGAGGCGGACCGGGAGGCGGCGCGCAATCTCATGGACCTGCTCGCCGCCGCGGAAGTGGCCGGCCGGGCCTGACCGCGGAGCGGCGCCTCCGCCGCGGTTCCTCTCTCCCTTCCCTTTGGCTATCGTCGGGCGAGAGGCATCGGAAGGGGACAGGATGCGCGGCACGATCATTCACTGGGATCCCGCCGAGCGAAGCGGCATCATCAGCGACACCACCGGCCAGCGAAGGACGTTCCAGCGCGGCGACTGGAGGTCCCCGGAGGAACCCGCCGCGGGGCGGGACGTCGACTTCGAGTTGGTCGACGATCGCCCCACCGACATCTTCATTCTCGCGCTCAGCGGACCGGCGGTGTCGGCCCCCTCCGCCCAGAGCGAGGCGGCCCGGCAGGCGACCAATTATGCCATCATCTCGTTGGTCTGCGGCGGGATCGGCTTCATGTTCTGGCCGATCGGCCTGCTGGTGGCGATCCCGGCGATCATCTTCGGGATCAAGGGCAAGCGGCTTGGCCAGGACCTCGCCGACCGCGCGCCCTATATCATGAGCGTCGGCGGAATCGTCCTCGGCGTGGTCGTCGCCCTGTTCGGCCTTCTCTTCGTCGGCTTCTTCGCCGCCATCCTGACGACTCTGGCCTGGTCAGTGCCGCGCTAGCAGGTCTTCGCCGCCGAAGGCTCCTTCGAGCACCGCCCGCTGCGCCCAGGCGATGTCGTCGGCCATGTAGCGGTCCTTGTCGTAGAAGGGCACGGCGGCGCGGATCTTCGCCATGACCTGCTCGAGGCGCGGCGAGCTCTTGAGCGGGCGGTGGAAGTCGATGCCCTGAGCGGCGGCGAGAAGCTCGATGCCGATGACCCCAGCGGCGTTGCCGGCCACTCGTCGCGCCTTCACGCCGGCATGGGTCGCCATCGAGACATGATCCTCCTGGCCCGCCGAGGTCGGGACGGTGTCGACGCTCGCCGGCCAGGCGAGGGACTTGTTCTCCGAGACGAGCGCGGCCGCCGAAACCTGGGCGATCATGAAGCCCGAATTGACGCCGCTATCGTCGATCAGGAAGGGCGGCAGGCCGCTCATCTTGGGATCCACCAGGACCGCCATGCGACGCTCGGCGATCGACGCGATCTCACACAGGGCCATGGTCAAAGTGTCGGCGGCGAAGGCGACCGGCTGGGCGTGGAAGTTGCCGCCCGAGATGGCGTCCTCGCCGAAGATGATCGGGTTGTCGGTGACCGCATTGGCCTCGATCTCGAGGACCGCGGCGGCGTTGCGCATGAGGTCGAGGCTCGCGCCCATCACCTGCGGCTGGCAGCGGAAACTGTAGGGATCCTGGACCTTGGCGCAGTCCGAATGCGAGGCGCGAATGCCGCTTCCGGCGAGCAGGCCGCGAAGCATCTCGGCGACGGCGATCTGGCCCGTCTGGCCGCGCGCCGCGTGGATTCGCGGATCGAAGGCGACGTCGGTGCCCTTGAGCGCGTCGGTCGACAGAGCGCCGGAGACGAGCGCCGCGCCGAACACGCGCTCCGCGGCGAACAAGGTGTCGAGCGCGATCGCGGTCGAGGCCTGGGTGCCGTTGATCAGCGCAAGGCCTTCCTTGGGGCCGAGCACGAGCGGCTCAAGGCCGAGTCTGTGAAGCGCCTCGGCGGCGGGCATGTCTTCACCGCGAAGGGCGATGCGGCCCTCACCGAGCATCGCCGCGCTCATATGCGCGAGCGGCGCGAGGTCGCCCGAGGCGCCGACCGAGCCCTGGCTCGGGATGACGGGGAGAGCGTCGGCCTCGACCAGGGCGAGGATGCGCTCGATGAGTTCGGGGCGAACGCCGCTCATGCCGCGGCCGAGGCCGATCGCCTTCAACACCATCATCAGCCGAACGACCTTGGGGCTCAGCGGCGCACCGAGCCCGGCGCTGTGCGACAGGATGAGGTTGCGCTGAAGCTCGGCGAGCCGCTCGGCTGGGATCCGCGTCTGGGCGAGCAGGCCGAAGCCGGTGTTGATGCCATAGACGGTGCGGCCGCTGGCGACGATCGCGCCGACCGCATCGGCCGAGGCGCGCACCGAGTCCCATGCCGGGGCGGCCAGCGTAACCGGCGCACCGGCCCAGATGTCGCGGAGCTTGGCGAGCGGGATCGAGCCGGGGTTCAGTTCAACAGTCACAACACGTCGTTCCAGCGAAATCTGGACTCTCCCTTTCTTGAGAATTCCTCGCCGACAGGCAGTGAGATTCCAGCTTTCGCTGGAATGACGGGTTGGGGCTCATGAGCGACCGACCATCGGCAGGTCGAGGCCCTGCTCGCGGGCGTGAGTGATGGCGATGTCGTAGCCGGCGTCGGCGTGGCGCATGACTCCGGTGCCGGGGTCGTTCCACAGCACGCGCTTGAGCCGGCGCGCAGCCTCGTCGGTTCCATCGGCGACGATGACCATCCCGGCATGCTGGGAATAACCCATGCCGACTCCGCCGCCATGGTGGAGCGACACCCAGGTCGCGCCCGAGGCGGTGTTGAGCAGGGCGTTGAGCAAGGGCCAGTCGGACACGGCGTCGGAGCCGTCCATCATCGCCTCGGTCTCGCGGTTGGGCGAGGCGACCGAGCCGCTGTCGAGATGGTCGCGGCCGATCACGATCGGCGCCTTCAGCTCACCGCGGGCGACCATTTCGTTGAACGCCAGGCCGAGCCGGTGGCGCTGGCCGAGGCCGACCCAGCAGATGCGCGCCGGAAGGCCCTGGAAGGCGATCCGCTCGCGCGCCATGTCGAGCCAGCGGTGGAGGTGCGGATCGTCGGGGATCAGCTCCTTCACCTTGGCGTCGGTGCGGTAGATGTCCTCGGGATCGCCGGACAGCGCGACCCAGCGGAACGGCCCGATGCCGCGGCAGAAGAGCGGGCGGACATAGGCCGGCACGAAGCCGGGAAAGTCGAAGGCATGGACGACGCCCTCGTCCTTGGCGACCTGGCGGATGTTGTTGCCGTAGTCGAAGGTCGGGATGCCCATCGCCTTGAACGCGAGCATCGCCTCGACATGGACCGCCATCGACTTGCGGGCCGCTTCCTCGACCGCCTTGGGATCGCTCTCCCGCTTGGCGATCCATTGGTCGACGGTCCAGCCGATCGGCAAATAGCCGTTGACCGGATCGTGGGCCGAGGTCTGGTCGGTGACGGCGTCGGGGCGGATGCCGCGCTTCACCATCTCGGGCAGGATCTCGGCGGCGTTGCCGAGCAGGCCGACCGAGGTCGGCTCGGTGGCGGTGCGGAGAATCTCCAGCGCCTCGTCGATGCTGGTCGCGCGCCTGTCGAGATAGCGCGTCTCGAGCCGCTTGGAGATGCTGCTTTCCTGGCATTCGACCGCGATGCAGTGGGCGCCGGCCATGACCGCCGCGAGCGGCTGCGCGCCGCCCATTCCGCCGAGCCCCGCGGTCAGGATCCACTTGCCGTTAAGGTCGCCGCCATAGCACTGGCGGCCCATCTCGGCGAAGGTCTCGTACGTGCCTTGGACGATGCCCTGGGTGCCGATGTAGATCCACGACCCGGCCGTCATCTGGCCGTACATGATCAGGCCCTTGCGATCCAATTCGTTGAAATGGTCCCAGGTCGCCCATTTCGGCACCAGGTTCGAATTGGCGATGAGCACGCGCGGCGCATCCGAATGCGTGCGGAAGACGCCGACCGGCTTGCCCGACTGGACGAGCAGGGTCTGGTCGTCCTCCAGCCTTTCCAGAGTCTCGACGATCCGGTCGAAGCTCGCCCAGTCGCGCGCGGCGCGTCCGATGCCGCCATAGACGACCAGCTCCTCCGGCGCCTCGGCGACGGAAGGGTCGAGATTGTTCATCAGCATCCGCACCGCCGCTTCGGTGGTCCAGGACCTGGCCTTGATGTCAGGCCCCGTGCGCGCACGGATGGTGCGGCTGTTATCGCGTCGTGAAAGCATGGCCCCCGATAGCCGCCCGGCCTTGGCTTGTCGAAGGGCTAATGCCGCCGGCCTCAGCCGGCCGGGTGCGGTTGATCGTCTCGCCTAGAACGAGAAGGACGTGAGGAACAGGAGCCCGGTCTGCATCTCGTTGGTGAAGCGGATCTCCGTTTCACCGGGTGGCAGCGGCTGGTTCGGCAGGATGTCGTCGCCGAGGATCCTGGTGTTCGGGTCCACCACGGCGCCCAGCCCGAAGTTGAAGCTCTGAGTCGTGGTGAGACTGCGGCGGAAGCCGATCATCCAGCCAAGGCCCACGGCGTCGATGATATCGTCCTGCCCCGGCTGCAAGGCGATGAAAGGCCCGTGCCCCCATTGGCCGGCATAGGTGTCGAACGGTCCGTTCCTGGGCTGCACGGCATTCGGCGTGGGATCATAGCCCGGCGTAAACAGATAGTGGGATTCGAGCATGATTCGGGCGATGCCGTTCCGCTCGTCCGTCACCCGGACGACGCCATTGACCAACTGGGCTTCGCGCACCCGGTCGCTCGAGCCGAGGTCGAGCGTGAATGAAATGCCGACGCCGAAATTTATGCCGCCGAAGGGCCGGGTCGGCGGCTGCCCGTCACCTTCCTGCTCCGGCGGATTTCTGCCGATCCCCACCGGCGGTTCAGTCGCGGCCCCGCTGTCGGTGCTTCGGGCGTCCGCGCGACCGTTGCGCTGCCCGCCGCCGGTGCGGGTTCCCGCTTGCGACTCCGCGGTAGGAGGTGCCGGCACCTGTGCTGCCGCCAGGGCCTGGTTGGCGGCTTCCAGCTGCCGGAGTGCAGCTGCGCGCTGCCGCATTGCCTCGGCTGCGGCCATGAGCCGTTGCGCCTCGGCATCGGCGGCATCGGCTGCGCTGGGCGCCGGCTGAGCAAAGCAGGGCTGCGTGCCGAGCAGCAATCCGGCCGGCAGCAGGAAGAACCGGATACGCGATCTCATCGATCCCCCCTGATCGCTCAAAACAAGAGGAATATGAGGGAGATCGGCGGTCGATGCGACCGCAACCCGATCCGTTTTGGTGCTCCGCTTCGGGGCCGGGCTCAGCGCCTCGGCGCGGCCCGTCCGAAACGCGGGGTCATCCGTGCCGGAGCGACAGTGACGAGCAGGTTGGAATAACGGGACATGCCGTCATGCCGACGATCGGCGGCCGGATAGCCGTCGCAGCGCCACCAATCCTCGCGCGACAGAAAGCCTCCGGCCTCGATGGTCGGCGCCCGTTCCATCCGGGGCAGCGGGGCGAATGGCTGCGGAGGTGGCGCCGGTGGGACCGGCACCGGCGGTGCCGGCGCAGGTTGGGCAGCGGATTTGCCGTCGACCGAATCCTGCCGGGCCGCACCTGCGGCGGTGCCGGCAACGAGCAGAGTCGCTGCCGCTAGAAGTCTGCGAACTATCATGAATTTGCCCCCTGAACCCGGCGACGAGGGCCAACGCGGCCGCGGCGCCGCGGTCAACGGCCCGGCTGCGGTCTTTCCAACGCGAGCCGCCTATGCTTTAGCCCGCGCGACTTTCTTCCCAAGGACTCGCACCCAGACATGAACATCCACGAATATCAGGCCAAGGAGCTGCTCGCGAAGTTCGGAGTGCCGGTTCCCGCCGGAGTCGCCGCGATGAGCGTCGAGGAAGCCGTCGCCGCGGTCGATACGCTCCCCGGGCCGCTCTACGTCGTGAAGGCGCAGATTCACGCCGGCGGCCGCGGCAAGGGCAAGTTCAAGGAGCTCGGCCCCGACGCCAAGGGCGGCGTCCGCCTCGCCCGCTCGAAGGAAGAGGTCGAGGCCGCCGCGCGCGAGATGCTCGGCAACACGCTCGTCACCATCCAGACCGGCGAGGCGGGCAAGCAGGTCAACCGCCTCTACGTCACCGACGGCGTCGACATCGCCAAGGAATTCTACCTGGCCCTGCTCGTCGACCGCGCCACCGGCCGAATCGCCTTCGTCGCCTCGACCGAGGGCGGAATGGACATCGAGACCGTCGCGCACGACACGCCCGAGAAGATCCATACGCTCACCATCGACCCGGCGACCGGCTTCATGCCGCATCACGGCCGCGCCGTCGCCAAGGCGCTGAACCTGACCGGCGACCTCGCCAAGCAGGCGCAGAAGGTCGCGGCCAGGCTCTACGACGCCTTCCTCGGTACCGACGCCTCGCAGATCGAGATCAACCCGCTCGCCGTCACCGAAGCCAAGGATGGAAAGGGGGGCGAGCTGCTCGTCCTCGACGCCAAGGTCGGCTTCGATTCCAACGCCATGTTCCGCCACAAGGACCTCATGGAGCTCCGCGACGAGACCGAGGAGGACCCGATGGAGCTGGAGGCGAGCAAGTACGACCTCGCCTACATCAAGCTCGACGGAAACATCGGCTGCATGGTCAACGGCGCCGGCCTCGCCATGGCGACGATGGACATCATCAAGCTCAATGGCGCCTTCCCGGCCAACTTCCTCGACGTCGGCGGCGGCGCCAACAAGGAGAAGGTGACGGCCGCGTTCAAGATCATCCTCTCCGATCCCGCGGTCGAGGGCATCCTCGTCAACATCTTCGGCGGGATCATGCGCTGCGACATCATCGCCGACGGAATCGTCGCCGCGGCGAAGGAAGTGCACCTGTCGGTGCCTTTGGTGGTCCGCCTCGAAGGCACCAATGTCGAGGAGGGCAAGCGCATCCTCGCCGATTCCGGCCTCGACATCGTCCCCGCCGACGATCTCGGCGACGCCGCGCGCAAGATCGTCGCCCAGGTCAAGCAGGCGGTGCCGGCCTAGTCCAACCTCGTCATGCCGGACTTGATCCGGCATCCACCTTCCTTTCAAACAACAGAAAGAAGGTGGACCCCGGATCAAGTCCGGGGCGACGGCTGAAGTGAAGGAACGACCATGAAGCTGCTGGTCCCGGTCAAACGGGTGCTCGATTTCAACGTGAAGCCGCGGGTGAAGGCGGACGGGACGGGGGTCGACCTCGCCAACGTCAAGATGAGCATGAACCCGTTCGACGAGATCGCGGTCGAGGAAGCGATCCGGCTCAAGGAGAAGGGCGCCGCGACCGAGATCGTCGCCGTATCGATCGGCCCGGCCAAGGCGCAGGAGACGCTCCGCACGGCGCTCGCCATGGGCGCCGACCGCGCCATCCTCGTCCAGACGGACGATGAGGTCGAGCCGCTCGCGGTCGCCAAGATCCTCGCCAAGATCGCCGAGGAAGAGCAGCCCGGCATGGTCATTCTCGGCAAGCAGGCGATTGACGACGATTCCAACCAGGTCGGCCAGATGCTCGGCGCGCTGCTCGGCTGGGGCCAGGGCACCTTCGCGTCCAAGGTCGAGGTCTCCGGCGACAGTGTCAGCGTCACCCGCGAGGTCGACGGCGGCCTCGAGACGGTGAAGCTCAAGACCCCGGCGATCGTCACCACCGACCTTCGCCTCAACGAGCCGCGCTACGCGACCCTGCCCAACATCATGAAGGCCAAGTCCAAGCCGCTCGCGACCAAGTCGCCGGCCGATTACGGCGTCGACACCGCGCCGCGCCTGGAGGTGCTGAAGGTCGTCGAGCCCGCCGGGCGCCAGGCCGGGGTCAAGGTCGGCAGCGTCGACGAGCTCATCGCCAAGATCAAGGAAACGGGAGTCATCGCATGATCGCGCTGGTCTGGGTCGAGCATGAGGACGGCGCGGTCAAGGACGCCACCCTCGCCACCGTCACCGCCGCCGCCAAGCTCGGCGAGGTCCATGCCCTGGTCGCCGGGTCGGGCGTCGGCGCGGTCGCCGAGGCCGCCGCGAAGATCGCCGGAGTCGCCAAGGTCCACGTCGCCGACGATCCCGCTTACGACCATGCGCTCGCCGAGAATGTCGCGCCGCTGGTCGCCGCAATCGTCCGCGACCATTGCGACTATTTCGTCGCACCGGCGACGACCACCGGCAAGAACATCGCCCCGCGCGTCGCCGCCCTGCTCGACGTGATGCAGGTCAGCGACATCCTCAGCGTCGAGGATGCCGACACCTTCACCCGGCCGATCTACGCCGGCAACGCCATCGCGACGGTCAAGTCGTCCGACTCCAAGAAGGTCCTCACTGTCCGCACCACCGCTTTCGCCAAGGCGGCGGCCGAAGGCGGCAGCGCCACCGTCGAGCCGGTGTCCGGCCCCGGCGATTCCGGCCTGTCGAGCTTCGTCGGCGCCGAGATCGCGCACTCGGAACGGCCCGAGCTGACCAGCGCCAAGATCATCGTGTCCGGCGGCCGAGCGTTCGGCTCGTCGGACCAGTTCCACGCGCTCCTCGAGCCGCTCGCCGACAAGCTCGGCGCCGCGGTCGGCGCGTCGCGTGCGGCCGTCGACGCCGGCTACGCGCCGAACGACTATCAGGTCGGCCAGACCGGCAAGATCGTCGCGCCCGAGCTCTACGTCGCGATCGGCATCTCCGGAGCGATCCAGCACCTCGCGGGCATGAAGGACTCCAAGACCATCGTCGCCATCAACAAGGACGAGGACGCGCCGATCTTCCAGGTCGCCGACATCGGCCTCGTCGGCGACCTGTTCAAGCTGGTCCCGGAACTGACCGAGAAGCTCTGAGCCGGGCGCGACGAATACATCGCTTACCCTGAGCTTGTCGAAGGGCTGTCCTTAATCGGACAGGGCTTCGGCGGGCTCAGCCCGACTGGATGGGGTGCAATGATGCGTCTCTTCTTCGATCCCCGCCAGCTCGATCACGATCCGAGCCAAGAACTGCACAACGGCGCCTGGATGGCGCATTCGGAGCATCCGGGGCGTACGCGCTCGATCGTCGCGGCGATCGGAGCGACCGAGGCGCCGAGCGACTTCGGCGAGGCGCCGCTGCTCCGCGTGCACCCGTCCGATTATCTCGACTTCCTCAAGACAGCTCATGCCGACTGGCGGGCGGCGGGGCGGCCGGGCAATGCGATCGGCTATACCTGGCCGGTGGCGCGGCGGCGGCCGCTCAACCTGTCGCGAATCGACGCCCGGCTCGGCCAGTTCAGCTATGACGCGGCGACGCCGGTGGCGGCGGGCACCTGGACCGCGGCTTATTGGGGCGCTCAGACGGCGCTCGCGGCGACCGATGCGGTGCTCGGCGGCGAGCGATCGGCTTTCGCCCTGTGCCGCCCACCGGGCCACCATGCCGGCGCCGACTATCTCGGCGGCTATTGCTACCTCAACAATGCCGCCATCGCGGCCGAGGCGGCCCTCGCGGCGGGCAGGCGCAAGGTCGCGATCCTCGACGTCGACTATCATCACGGCAACGGCACCCAGGACATCTTCTACACCCGCGGCGAAATGCTGTTCGTGTCGATCCACGCCGATCCGGCGACCGATTATCCCTTCTACTGGGGCCATGAGGACGAGAGCGGCGAGGGCGACGGCGAGGGCGCGACGCTCAATCTGCCGCTGGAGCAAGGGACCGATTTCGCTGCCTACAGGCCCGCGCTCGCCAAGGCGCTGGAGCGGATCGCGGCGTTCGGAGCGGAGCTTGTGATCGTCTCCTATGGCGCCGACACGTTCGTCGGCGACCCCATCTCCCATTTCGCGCTGGAGACGAGCGATTACCCTGTGATGGCCAGGGACATCGCCGCGCTCGGCCTGCCGAGCGTGATCGTGATGGAAGGCGGCTACGCGACCGACGCGCTGGGCGCCAACGTGGCCGCCTTCCTCAGCGGCTTCTGATATCCTCCCCGCGATTTCGCGGGGAGGGGGACCATGCGCAGCATGGTGGAGGGGCGGGGCGGAGCGCCGGGGCGTCGTTGAAGCAGCCCCCCCCC
>JAEZFL010000136.1 GCA_023417515.1 Pseudomonadota bacterium
CTCGAAGCCGAGGAACGGCAGCGTCACCGGCCCCGACAGGTTCCACAGGATCGTGGTGAACGAGATCATCGCCGCGATCGAGGAGACGGCGCCGATCAGCAGCGTGGAGCCCGAGGTGTTGTTCGGCCGGTTCGGCAGCGGTCCGACACCGGTGGTGAAGATGTCGATGTCGGTCTGGATGCGCTGATCTGGGTTGTCGATCGTGGAGTCGATGAAGCGTGCCCGGTAGTACGCCTTCCCGTCGAGCCAGTCGGCGGTCAGTTGATCGGTGAGCCAGGTACGCCAGCGCAGCATGAAGCGCTGGGTGACGAGCAGGTCGATCATGATGCTGGCGACGTTGATCACGGCCAGGACCTCGAACACCCACATCGACAGCCAGAACCCGTCCTTACCGGACTCTTTCACCGCCTCGTCGCCCGCACCGACGCCGGCGGCGATGACCTGGAAGCTGGTCATCATGTCGTTGCCCTGGAAACTGAACAGCACCGACAGCCGCACGCTCAGGATCACCAGCAGCAGGATGCCGGCCAGCCACAGCCAGACGATGACGCTCTGAGGTCCGGTGAAGTAGCCGCGGGTCACTCGCCAGAACTGATGACCCCACGTGGTGAACCGCACGAGGAGGAACAGGACCACCATCGTGGCGACCGCCGCGTACGCCCAGCCCTGGGCGACCCACCACAGCGAGGTCCACAGCTCGCTGCCCCAATCGAGTGTCGGGGTGAACGTTTCCATTCGGGCAAGGTACCCCGGCGACCTGGCTACGGCGTGGCGGCGTGGCTTTGCGGATCGTCGAGTCGCTCCAGCCGCCACTCGCCGCCGCCGATGAGCTCAAGGCGCCGGTGGTGGAACGGGGTTACGGAGGCGCGGTGACTGACGCTGACCACGATGGTCCGGGGCAGTTCCGCGCGCAGCAACCGATACAGCGTCTGCTCGAGTCCCTCGTCCATCGCCGAGGTCGACTCGTCCAGGAACACCGTCTTCGGCTTGGCGAGCAGGATGCGCGCGAACGCGATGCGCTGCTGCTCGCCGACCGAGAGCACCTTGGCCCAGTCCTGCGTCTCGTTGAGCCGGATGACCAGGTTCGGCAACGCGACATCGAGCAGCGCCTTCTGGATGTCCCTGTCCTCGAACGTGCCCGACGGGCGCGGGTAGGACACCACCGCGCGCAGGTCGCCGACGGGGAAGTAGGGCAGCTGCGGGACGAACATGGTCTCGTCGCGGCCGTCGGGGAGCAGCACCCGGCCCGACGCGTACGGCCACATCCCGGCCAGGCTCTGCACGAGCACCGACTTACCGATGCCCGACGCACCTGTGATCACCAGTGCCTCACCGGTTTCCATCTCCAGGTCGAGGGTGCGCACCAACGGCGTGCCGTCGGGCCTGCGCACCTCCACCCTCTCCACCGCGAACTCGCCGTTGCCGGATGGCTCTGTGCTGACGGCGGTGAACGCCGCCGCGCGGGTGTTCTGGTCGACCAGGCCGTCGAGCCGGATGATCGCGGCGCGGTAGCTGGCGAACTCGTCGTAGGCGTTGCGGAAGAACGACAGCGAGTCGTGGATGGCGCCGAACGCATTGGACGACTGCCACACGTCACCGAAGGTGATGCGGCCGGCGAACAGCCCCTGCGCCTGCACCAGCCACGGCAGCGGGTTGATGGTCTGGCTGACCGACACGTTCCAGCCGAAATACATCATCATCCGGTTCAGGTAGCGGCGATAGTTGTCCATCACGCCGTCCAACCGGCCCCTGAGCGCCGACCGCTCCGCGGGTTCTCCTCGGTACAGCCCGACCGCGGAGGCGGCGTCGCGCACCCGGACCAGCGCGTACCGGAAACCGGCGTTGTGCAACTCGTTGGCGTAGCTGAGGCGGATCATCGGCCGCCCGCTGACGAACGCGCCGATCGTCGCGACCAGCACGTAGCCGCCCACGATCCAGAACAGTGCGCGCGGCAGCGTGAGCCCGCCGACGGTGACCGGCTCGGACAGCCGCCACAGGATCGGGCCGAACGACAGCACCGACAGCACCGCACCCACCGCGCCGAACAGCAAGGTGTTGCCCGAGTTGTAGATCGGATTGTTCGGGGTGCCGCCGACACCGGCGGTGAACACGTCGATGTCCTGCTGGATCCGCTGGTCGGGGTTGTCGATCGGCCGGCCGGTGAACTGGGCCCGGTAGTAGGCGAGATCGCCGAGCCAGTCGTCGATGAAGTGGCGGCTCAGCCAGATCCGCCAGCGCATCATGAACCGCTGGGTCAGGTACATGTCGGCCAGCAGCCGGACCACGAAGCACGCGGCCAGCACCGCGAACACCCGCATCGACGCCCAGAAGCCCGCCATCCCGCTGTTCATGCCGCCCTGGAACGCGACCTGCAGCGACGTGAACAGGTCGTTGACGTAGTAGGTCAGCAGCACGTTCAGTCGCACCGACGCGACGACGGACAGCAGCAGCAGCGCGAACAGCAGCCAGACCACGGCGCTGCGCCTGCCGGTGAAATAGCCGCCCGTCACGCGCCAGAACTGGCGACCCCACTCGGTGAACCGGGCCAGCAACACCAGGATCACCAGCAGACAGGCCGCAGTCAGCGCGAACGTCGTGCCGATCCAGTTCAGCGAATGGAAGAACTCGCGGCCCCAGTCGAGGGTCGGCCGAAACGTCTGAGCGTCAACCGTGTCCACCGCCGGGTGGCCCCCCTCCGCACACGTAACGGTCTGCGGCGAAATTACCGCAGGTTGGGGTCGGGCGGGGACACCCCGCCGCCCGAATGTCGCCCGCGCCGGACGACGGGGGAGGTCACCGCCGGATTACGGTTGCCGCCCCGCAAACGCGGGCGCGTACCGTGATCGTGTGGCACGCACCTCCTCCAAGACTGAATCTGCGAAGACCGGCCGGATCTCCGGTCGATTCTGGAAGCTGCTCGGCGCCAGCACGGACAAGGCCCAGGACCGCTCCATGGCGCAGGTCCGCAA
>JAEZFL010000104.1 GCA_023417515.1 Pseudomonadota bacterium
CTTGTTCTGCGGCGGCAGGCATTTGACCGCGTTGAGGATGATCGCGCCGTCGAGGCTGAGGCCATCGTCCGCCGAGCCGCGATATATGCCCCGTGCAAGGCCGAACTTGCCCAACGTCTCGAACAGCAGATCGCCGGCCTGGTCGCCGGTGAAGGGCCGGCCGGTACGGTTGGCGCCCCACATGCCGGGGGCGAGACCGACGATGGCGAGCCATGCCTCGGAATCGCCGAAATGCGGCACCGGGGCGTTCCACCAATCCGGATGGCGACTGCGAAGGTCCAGCCGGAACGCCGCCAGTCGCGGGCACAAAGGGCAGTCACGAGATGGCTCGAGCCGAAGGAGCGGGCTGCTCATGACGCCCCTCTACCCCGCTCAGCCTGAGCTTGTCGAAGACGGACTTTTCCTCTCTTGATCGCGCGGAGAACGAAGGACAGTCCTTCGACAAGCTCAGGACGAGCGGTTTTCTTGAACTCCCCCATCCAGAGATATGCGGTCACCCTCGGCTCCAACCGCCGGCACGTGCGCCACGGCGGGCCCGAAGGCGTGGTTCGCGGGGCGGTCGAGGCGCTCGGCGAGCTGGGCGCGGTGGAGCGGGTTTCGGCCATCCACCGAACGCCCGCGCTCGGTCCCGCCGGCCGCAGCTTCGCTAATGCGGCGCTGCTGCTCGCGACCGACCTCCAGCCTCTCGAGCTGCTCGCGGCGATGAAGCGGATCGAGCGAGGTTTCGGCCGCCGCCCCGGCCGGCGCTGGGGCCCGCGCGTGCTCGACCTCGACATCATCCTGTGGTCGGGAGGGATCTACCGAGCGCCGCGCCTCGCCATCCCCCACCCGGAGATGGCCAAGCGCGCCTTCGTGCTTCGCCCGCTCGCGGAGATCGCCCCCGACTGGCGCGACCCGCTGACCGGCCGCACCGTGCGCCAGCTCGCGGCGCTCGGCGCGCGCATCCGCGGTTGACCGGAAAAGCGCCCGCCCGTAGGGCCGGAACCCCGCTTAGGGCCCTTAGCTCAGTCGGTAGAGCAACTGACTTTTAATCAGTAGGTCGCTGGTTCGAATCCAGCAGGGCTCACCATTTCCAGTTCAGCGCAGCGAACCAGCGAGTCTTTGGTTGGCCAAATCGTCAGGCCGATTTGGCGGGGTTCGAATCCAGCATGGCTCACCAGCCTTCGCCGAGGCTACGGCTGGCAAGCCGGGGCTTGGCAGGGCTGCACACCACCGCCGCGCGTCAGGCAACCGGGAAAACGCTTTGCGAGATGGCGAACAGGATGAGGGCGGCGGCGAGCGTCAGCGAGAGCGCCGTCATCGTCCAGCCGGCCGCGACGAGCACGCGCTCCTCGCCGGCGCGAAGCGGGTTGTTCCTGCCGAGGCGGAACATCAGGAAGCCGGCAAAGGTCCCGTAAAGGAAGACCAGAAAAGGCAGATAGTCGGACACGTCGCTCACCTTCGGCGTCTCGTTGACGGACCGCTCCCCGCGAACGATCCGGTCAGGCCAGGTTGTGGCGCCGCGACTGGTAAGCCGTACCCCACGCTCAGGCTGCCGCATGCGACAGCCCCCTTCCCCGTGCCCTCTTATCCCGCATTGACCTTACTACAAGCTTGCAAGCGTTGAAAAAAATACGAGCAGGCAGCCCTTTGCGACAAACTGGGACCTTTGCGTGATTTGACCGGGACAGGTGTGCCGTTAGGGAAGCTGCATGGCCGACGAAGCTCATATCCTGCTGGTCGACGACGAGCGCGACATCCGCGAGCCGCTCGCGGCCTATCTTGCGCGCAACGGCTACCGGGTGAGCAAGGCGGAGAATGCCGCGGCGGCGCGCACCCTGCTCAATGCCAAGGACATCGACCTCGTCCTGCTCGACATCATGATGCCGGGCGAAGACGGCCTGTCGCTGACCGGCTTCATCCGCGCCACGGTCAACGTGCCCGTGATCCTGCTCACGGCCAAGGCGGAGGAGACCGACCGGATCGTCGGGCTGGAGATCGGCGCCGACGACTACGTCACCAAGCCGTTCAGCCCGCGCGAGCTGCTTGCCCGCATCAAGGCGGTGATGCGCCGCGCCGGCGAAGGGCCGACCAAGGTGCGCGCGCCCGAGGTCGAGAGCTATGCCTTCGGCCCCTGGGTTCTGAAGACCGGCGAGCGCGAGCTGGTCGACGGCGAGGGAGTCGCGATTCCGCTGTCGACGGGCGAGTATAATCTCCTCCACGCCTTCGTGACTCATCCGCGCCGGGTGCTGAGCCGCGAGCAGCTGCTCGACTTCAGCCAGGGCCGCGAGCTCGCCGCATTCGAGCGAAGCATCGACAATCATATCTCGCGGCTTCGCAAGAAGATCGAGGAGAACGCCTCCGACCCCAAGCTGATCAAGACGGTGTGGGGCGGCGGCTACATGCTGTCGGCGGAGGTCACCAAGCTGTGACCCGGCTCTCGCGGCTGATGCCGCGCAGCCTGATCGGCCAGATCGCGCTGGTCATGGCGCTGGTGCTGCTGCTGGTCCAGGCGCTCAACTTCGCCAACATCAACAACGAGCGCGCGCGCTTCAACCAGGCGCAGCTCGAAGGCCCGGTGATCACCCGCTTCGTCGCCGGCCTCGCGCGGATGTCGGAGCGAGGCTGGGACCCTCCGGCGGTCGGCCGCCGCGGCCGCATCGCAGTCGCCGACGCGAGCCATGTCGCGGCGGACGCGAACGACGCGGAGCTCGCCGACCGGTTGCGCGAGACGGCGGCCGCCAACGGCCTGCAGCTTCGCGACGCGCGCGCCGCCATCTCGGACGAGCTGCCTCCGGCACCGCCATTCCGTGCCGACGGCACGCCGCGCACCCCCGAATCCGAGCGCGGGCGCGCGGAGCGCTTCCGCTCGCTGCTGCTGTCGGTACAGCTTCCCGACGGCCGCTGGGTCAATGGCCAGATGCAGATCCTGCGCCCCAATCCCTGGCCGCTCATCCGCCTCGCCGGCGGCACCTTGCTGCTCTACCTGGTGCTGCTCGTCGCCCTGATCCTGGTGCTGACCCGGCTGATCCGCCCGCTGCGCGACCTCACCCGCGCGGCGCAGCTCTACCAGGGCCACGGCACTCCGCCGCAGGTCGAGGTGCGCGGTCCCTCCGACATCCGCCGCGCGATCGAGGCGTTCAACGCCATGGGCGAGCGGGTCGGCAGCCTGATCGTCGAGAAGGACCGAATGCTCGGCGCGATCGGCCATGATCTGCGCACCCCGCTCGCATCGATGCGGATCCGCGCCGAGAGCATGGAGCCGGCCGACGAGCGCGAGCGAATGGTCGCGACGATCGAGGAGATGACGCTCCTGCTCGACGACACTCTCGATCTTGCCCGCTCCGGCCAGTCGAAGGAGCCCCCGCGCGCGATCGACGTATCGGCGCTGGTCGATGCGGTGGTCGAGGAATTGCGCGAGCTTGGCCAGCCGGTGACGTTCAGCAACGGCGAGCGAGTCGTGGCATCGCTGCGGCCGAACCTGATCCGCCGTGCGGTTCGCAACCTTGCCGACAATGCGGTCAAATATGCAGGTTCTGCCGAGCTGTCGGTCGGCGCGCGCGGCGGGCAGGTGGTGATCGAGGTCCGCGACCGCGGTGCAGGAATCCCGGGCGATCAGCTGAAGACCGTGATCGAGCCGTTCGTGAGGCTCGAGCAGTCACGCAGCCGGGAAACCGGTGGCTCCGGCCTCGGCCTCACTCTCGCGCGGGCGGCGGCCCTGGTCCATGGCGGCGAGCTCGAGCTGAGCAACGCTCCGGAGGGCGGCCTCAGCGCCCGCATCGTGCTTCCGAAAGGGTAGGCATTCAGCTCCTCCCCTTCAGGGGAGGGGTAAGGGGTGGGGAGCGGCGAAGGCCCTCGATGGGTCTGAGCCGCTTTTGAAAGCTCGCTCAGGGGCATCGAGCCCGTTCGCTCGCCTCCACCCCAACCCCTCCTCTGAAGAGGAGGGGCTGAAATTCGCATCTCCGATTCTAGGCTTGGCGCTCGGCCACGGCCGGAAAGGAGCGGACCTTGCGGGTGCCGCACCATAGTTCGAGCGGGCGATCGCCGAGGAAGGCCTCGGCGCGGCGGACGGCCTCGACGTCGTCCACGGCCTCGATCTCCTCGAAGCCGACGAACCGCCCTTCAGGGCCGCTGAGCATGTAGAGCCGGTAATAAGCCACAAAACCCCCTGCGGCGCCGACCCGCGCCAAGGTCGACGATGGCACAGGGGAAAGTGGCGAGCCTTAAACTGAATCAAAGCCAGCGGCGATCATCCACCTGATCTCGAACGAAAAAGGACGGAGCCATTGCTGGCCCCGCCCTTCCATTCCCGTTCGGGAAACGCTCAGTCCTGCGGAGCGCCGCGACGGCTCTGGCGCTCGGCGCGGAAACGCTGGCGCGCCTCTTGGCGCTCGGCCGCGGTGATCGTGCCGTCGCGGTTGGTGTCGAGCCGCTCGAAGCGCTGAAGCGCGCGGGCGCGAAACTCCTCGCGGGTGAGGACGCCGTCGGCGCCGAACATGCGGGCGCCGCGCGCCTCGGCCCCGCCGCGACGACCTTGCCG
>JAEZFL010000105.1 GCA_023417515.1 Pseudomonadota bacterium
AGCGGGACGCGATCGTTCGTAGTCTGTCGGAGAACAACGGCAGCAAGGCCGAAGCCGCCGAGGCCCTCGGCATGTCGCGGGCCACCATCTACCGCAAGATCAAGCATTTCGGCATCGCCTGACTACGGGCCGGCTCAACCCGCCGGGCGTTCGCCCCGTTCGGCCGCCCACAAGCCGATCACGAACGCCGTCAAGTCATTGTGCTGCAACGGGTCTCGCCCGGTGATCTCCTGGATGCGGGAGAGCCGGTGCCGCACGGTGTTGGTGTGCAGGAACAGCTCCTTGGCGGTGTCGCTCAGGGAGCCGTTGCAGGACAGGAACACCCGCAGTGTGCGCACGTGCTGGGTGCCCCGTTGGCTGTCCAGCTCGGCCAGCGGGTCGATCAGCAGCTGCTTGAACGGCGCCAGCTGTGCCAACGGCAGCTGCTCGAGCAGGCTCTCCAGCGTGCTGAGCTGATCGGGCCCGACCCGGCCCCCGCGCTGCTCGGCCAGGGTCAGCGCGATGCGGGCCTGCGCGATCGCCGACCCGATGTCGGTCAGCGGCACCGGCGCCGAATGCCCCGACGGCAATGCCAGATCCTCCGTCGCCTCCAGCGCGCCGACGGTCAGCATCAGGCACAGATCCGGGGCGTCGCCGATCAGCGCGTCCGGGAACGCCATCGACAGCAGCGCCCCGGCACCCGCCGGCCACGCCGAACACGCGATCTCCCCGCCGAACCCATGCCACGGCACCAGCTGGCCCAGCGCGTCCGGCAGCAGCATCCGCCGCTCCACCAGCGACAGCAGCTGACCGACCCGCTCCCGGGCCAGCGCGGCCTCGATGTCGCGCTCGCCCTGGGCGGCGCGCACGAACCGTGCGATCAGCTCCAGCACCGCCGGCTCGGGCCGGTCGCCCCGACCCACCCAAGTGACGGTGCCGAGCCCGGGCCCCGGCACGGTGACCGCCCCGGGGTCACTCGGTGGCGACTCGCTCTCGGGTTCGAGGAGGAAGTAGCACCCCAGGACCTCACCGGCGCTGTCGAGCAGTTGCCGCGGCGAGTCGTGCCGGCGCAGCGAGGCCAGCAGTTCGGGGGCCAACGCGTTGGTGGCGCGGGCGACGGCGATCTCGGAGCCCAGCCGGAAGTCGGCCACGAACCGGCTGATCTGACTGAACGGCACGGTGGGCGGGGCCACCAGCACCGGCAGACCCCGCGTCCGGCACAGCGCCAGCAGCGCCGACGGCACCGCGTCGTGGCCGTCACCGACGCCGAAACACACCCCGGTCGCCCCGGCCCGCGTCAACGCGTCGACGAACACCGCGCAGTCGTCCCCGGTCTGCAGGCTGATCCCCACGGTGCACACCAGCTCGCCGCCGCGCAGGTAGCGCGCTGGGTCGCGCATCTCCGTGGTGTGCACCCAGCTGATCGCCCGGTCGAGGTCCTGTGGTTCGCCCTCGGGCACCGACAAGCCGGGCCCCGCCATCTGCAAAAGGTCGCGCAGGGTCGGAGCGGCTGACTCCACGCGCACGTCCGACATGCGGGGAGCGTAACGCGGCCGTCACACACCGGGCTCAGGCCGTTGTGCGATCGTTCAACGCAGGGGCACCGCCACGGTGCGATCTCTGCGTGTTCGCCGCGATGACTGGCGTCGGTGCACGTCGGGCGTGATAGTTCCTGCCATGTCGTCATTGGGCAGCCCGGCTGAGCAGCAGCCACAGCTCCGCCGCGAGTTCTCTCTGGGATCGGCGTTCGCGTTCGCGTTCGCCTTCATCTCCCCGATCGTCGCCCTCTACGGCATCTTCGGTCTGGCGCTGTCCGCCGCGGGCCCGAGCTTCTGGTGGGGCTTCGGCCTGGTGTTCGGCGGCCAGTTCCTGGTCGCCCTGGTGTTCGCCACCCTGGTGTCGCGCTGGCCGCTGGAGGGCTCGATCTACCAGTGGTCGCGCCGCCTGCTGGGCAGCACCTACGGCTGGTTCGCCGGCTGGGTCTACATGTGGACCCTGGTGATCGCGATGGCCACCGTCGCGCTCGGTGCGGCCGGCTTCACCGCCAACATCGTCGGAATCGAGGAGCCGTCCGGCGGGACGCTGGCCCTGATCGCGCTGGGCATCCTGCTGGCCGGCACGGCGGTCAACCTGATCGGGCGCCGGGCGCTGAAGATCTTCATGATCGGCAGCATCGTCGCGGAAGTGATCGGCTCGGGGGTGCTGGGCACCTGGCTGCTGGTGTTCCACCGGCAGAACTCGCTGTCGGTGCTGTTCGACGGTGGTGGTGTCGACGTCGACCTGTGGTCCTACATGAGTGGGCCGTTCCTGCTGGCCGTGGCATTCATCGGCTGGTCGTTCGTCGGTTTCGAGAGCGCCGGGTCCATCGCAGAAGAGGTGCACGAACCCCGACGTGAGCTGCCCAAGGCCGTGCTGTTCTCGCTGGTCTTCATCTTCCTGGTGGTCGCGTACTCCAGCCTGGCGATCATCCTGGCCATCCCGGACCTCGACGCGGTGGCCGCCGGAGCGGTGGCCGATCCCGTCTCCGAGACTCTGACCACGGCTCTGGGCCAGGGCATCGCCAAGCCCGTCGAGGTGCTGTTCGTCATCGGCTTCCTGGCCAGCTTCCTGGCCCTGCAGACCTCGGCGTCGCGCGTCATCTGGGCCTATGCCCGCGACAGGGCGCTGCCCGGCGCAGGCACGCTGGTGCAGTTGCGCGGCCAGGCGCGCATCCGGGTGGTCGCGATCCTGGTGACCACGGTGGTGGGCAGCGCGCTGTTCCTGCTGAGCATCGTCGCCGGCGACGTGTACTCGCTCATGGTCAACTTCACCGCGGGCGGCTTCTACC
>JAEZFL010000067.1 GCA_023417515.1 Pseudomonadota bacterium
AGCTGAAGCCTCGCCGCGTCGACTCCGAGCCGCCGGGCGCGCAGGCGCACCTGGTCCGCCGCCTCCTCGCCGGAAACGTAAACGACGCTGACGCCGCGAGCCGCGATCTTTCCCGCCGCCTGCAGAAGCAGGGTCGACTTGCCGATTCCGGGATCGCCGCCGATCAGGGTCGCCGAGCCCGCGACCAGTCCGCCGCCCAGCGCCCGGTCGAACTCCGCGATTCCGGTCGAGGTCCGCGGCGGAAGCGGCACGTCGGCGTCGAGCCCGACCAGCTCGACCCGGCGCCCGCCCGAGCGCAGATCGTGCCGCGCCGAGAAGGGCGTCACCACCGCTCCGGCATCCTCGACCAGGCTGTTCCAGCCCCCGCAATCGGCGCACTGCCCCTGCCAGCGCGGGCTGACCGCTCCGCAGGCCTGGCAGACATAGCGTTTCTTCGGCTTGGCCATGGCTCGGCTTAGCGAAACGAAGCGCGAACATCCAGCCCTGCCGGAACCCCCGCGCGAGCCCGGCATTTCGATATCAGCGGGGGCGGACCAGCCGCTCGAATGTCAACCGGAGTCCCTTCATGTTCGTGCAGATCAACACCGACAACCAGATCCTTTCCGACGCAGAGGCCAACGAGCGGCTGGAGCAGCGCGTCCGGGACAAGCTCGGCCGGTTCGAACAGCGGCTCACCCACGTCGAGCTCCACATTTCCGACGTCAATGCGCACAAGGGCGGGGCCAACGACAAGCGGGTCTCGCTTGAAGCACGTCCGAACGGCCACCCCCCGGTGGCGGTCACTGCGGATGCCGCGCGAATCGACGACGCCGTCACCGGCGCGGCCAACAAGGCGGCACGAGCGCTCGACAGCTTGTTCGGGAAGCTCGCCGACAAGGCACGCCACTGAGGACGAGTCTTCTGCCGTTCATCTCGAGGCTCTAAGGAGCCCCCGATGCTCCGGCTGGCCAGCTACAATATCCGCAAGGCGATCGGCACCGACCGGCGGCGCCGGCCCGAACGCGTGATCGAAGTCCTCAACGAGCTCGACGCCGACATCGTCGCTCTGCAGGAGGCCGACCGCCGCTTCGGGCCGCGCGACGCCGCGCTTCCTGCGCACCTGCTCGAGGAGCATAGCGACCTCAAGCCCGTGATGTTCGGAGCCCGCGACCGAAGCCTCGGCTGGCACGGCAACGCCATCCTCGTGCGCAAGGACTTCAAGATCGGCGAGCATGCCATGCTCCATCTGCCGAGCCTCGAGCCGCGCGGCGCGGTCCTCGCCGAGGTCGAGGCAAAGGGCCACCAGATCCGGATCGTCGGGATGCACCTCGATCTCTCGGGCCTGTGGCGGCGGCGGCAGGCTCACGCGATCCTCAAACATGTGTCGGAGCGGCACGCCGACATGCCGACCGCGATGATGGGCGACCTCAACGAATGGACGGCGCGGTCCGGCTGCCTTCGCGACTTCGCCGCCCACCACGTCCTCGCCGACACCGGCCGCTCCTATCATAGCGGCAACCCGATCGCCCGGCTCGACCGGATCATGGTGACCCCGAACATGCGCATCAGGGACGCCGGCGTACACCGCAGCGCCAACGCCCGAACCGCGTCCGACCACCTCCCAATCTGGGCCGAGGTGGAGCTGTAAACACAGTTCCTCCCCGGCAATGCCGGGGAAGAATTAGCGGCCGCCGGACGATTCCGGCTCGTCAGGCTCGGGCTCGGTGCCGCCATCCTTGTCCAGCTCCATCCAGTCGCGGAACGGCAGGCCGTAGATCATGTCCATGACCTCATATTCGAGCCCGTTCGGCCGCCCCGAACCGGAATTCCACAAGGCGACCACCCCGCTCCGCCGCGCCGGATCGAACAGGATCAGCGAGCGATAGCCCCGCACGCCGCCATGGTGGCCGACCACCTTGTTGCCGGCATAGTTGAACACCCGCCAGCCGAGCCCGTAAGCCGAGGACGGCGTCCGCTCGATGAACTTGCGCCGGCGCCGGGTCTCGCCGGGAGTGCGCACTACCGGAGTCTGCACCGCCTGCAGCACCGCGACCGGCAGCACCTCGGGCGCCAGCCCCATATTGGCGCGCATCCACAAGGTCAGGTCCATGATCGATCCGTTGACCCCGCCCGCCGCCGGCACTCGGTAATAAGGCTCGGTCACTTCATCGGGCTGCGCGCCGCGCCCGCCGCGATGCGGCCGCGCCCAGCTTTGCGCGCCCACCAGTCCCTGGCGGCTGGCGCTCGCCGTGCGCATGCCGAGCGGCGTGAAGAAATTGTCCCTCAGCGCCTGCTCGTAGGGAATGCCGGTCACCCGCTCGACCGCCTCGCTCGCCGCGTCATAGGCGACATTCTGATAAGCGTGGCACTGTCCGACATCGCACTGGGTCGGAAGGAAGGCGAGCAGGCCCCTCAGATATTTGGGGTCCTCATTGTCCTCGAGCCGCGAGTCATGGGCGTGGCCATGGATCCCGAGCCGGTGCGACAGAACGTCGGTCAGGGTCGCCCGGCTTTCATTGCCCCCGGGAAGGCGAAGGCTCGTCACCCAGCGGTTGACCGGGTCGTGGAGCGACAGCTGCCCCCGCGCCGCAAGCAAGGCGACCATGTCCGCCGCGACGCCCTTCGACAGCGACGCCCAGCGGAACACGGTGTTCTCGGTCACCGGCTCGCCGCCTTCCGCGCCGGTCTCGCCGAAGCCGCGGACGAAGCGGATCCGGCCATTCTCGATGATTCCGACGCCGAGGCCGACCATCGACTTCTCTTCCATCAGCCGGCCGATCCGCGCCTCGAGCCGGGCATAATCGATATTGCTTGGGCCGCTCGTGTCGACCGGCGGCACCGCCGCCTGGAAGCGCGCCTGCGCCTGCTGCGCGCCTCCTTCCGCCGGGCTTGACCAGCGCAGCAGGCCGGTTGTGAACAAAAGGGTCACCAGCCCGGCAAGCACCAGGACAACCAAGAGGACGCGCTTCAACAACGATACCTTCGCATGAGCGTTTGCGCGCCTGCTAACGCGCGACATCGCAAAAGGATAGCGGCCGATCGGCCATATCGTGCAGCGCCCGCGATTGCCGCCTCGACAGGCCGCGGCCATCCTGCCAAGCCTTGCTCATGCGGGAGAAAGAGCTGCGGCTCGCTTTGGTCTGTTACGGCGGCATCAGCCTCGCCGTCTACATGCACGGAATCACCAAGGAGATCTGGCGGCTCGTCCGGGCGAGCCAGGCCTTCCACGGCGGCGGAGTCACCGGCGCCGGCAGCCAGGGCGTCTATCACCGCCTGCTCGACGGCATCGCCGCCGAGACCGGCCTCAGCCTGCGCGTCCTCACCGACATCCTTGCAGGGGCGAGCGCTGGCGGAATCAACTGCATCTTCCTCGCGCAGGCGATCAGCACCGGCCAGTCGCTCGAGCCGCTGACCGAATTGTGGCTCGACCATGCCGACATCGACGCGCTCGCCGACCGCGACGAGCTGGCCGTCCGCCGCTTCATGAAGAATGCGGCAGTGCCCTTCGCCTGGGCAATCTCCAACCGCTCCAGCACGGTCGAGCAGACCGTCGATGCGGAGCATCAGGCCGAGGTCCGCCAGAAGCTCGCCAATCTGGTCAAGGCGCCCTGGTTCCAGCCGCCGTTCAGCGGCCCCGCCTTCACTCGGGTGCTGCTCGACGCCTTCGACGCGATGGCCAACGCTCCCGCCGGGGCTCCGCTGCTGCCCGATTATCAGCCGCTCGACCTGTTCGTCACCGTCACCGATTTCCGCGGTCATCCGCAGCGGCTCAGGCTCAACAGCCCGCCCGAGGTGATCGAGCAGGAGCACCGCCTCACCCTCGCCTTCCGCGACCCGGGCGGCGAGGCGCGACGGCTGGCGGATGCCGCGGAGCTTGTCTTCGCCGGCCGCGCCACGGCAAGCTTCCCCGGCGCCTTCCCGCCCTTCCAGGTCGTCGAGCTCGATTCCGTTCTCGCCGAGCGCAATCAGCCCTGGCCGGGCCGGCAGGCATTCCTAGAGCGCAACATCCCCCCGCGCCCCTATGCCGAATCGCGCGACCAGGCCGTCCTGATCGACGGCGGGGTCCAGGCGCATGCCCCGTTCGGTCCGGGCATCGAGGCGCTGCGCAGCCGTCCCGCCAGCCGCGAGGTCGACCGCCGCTTCGTCTATGTCGATCCCGCCCCCGGCTTCCGAGCGGTGCGCTGGACCGCCACCGGCACGGTAGAGCCGCCGGGCTTCTGGGCGACCTTGTTCGGCGCAATGTCCGACATCCCGCGCGAGCAGCCGATCCGCGACAATCTTGAAGCGATCGAGCGCCGTTCCGAGCGAATCCGCCGAATGCGCCGGATCGTCGATTCGATGCGGGGCGAGGTCGAGGCGGCGATCGAGGGTGCGTTCGGCAAGACCTTCTTCCTCACCAGCCCGACTCCGCGCCGCCTCCAGGCCTGGCGCGCCCAGGCCAACGAGCTCGCCGCGCGCGGCGCCGGCTACACCTTCGCCGCCTATGCCCAGCTCAAGATGGCGACGGTGATCGAGGAGATGGCGGGGACCATCGCGAGTCTCGGCGGCGACGGGCGCGACCGCGAGCAACTGATCCGGGTGCGGAACGCGCTTTGGCAATGGGCCGACGCCCAGGGGATCACCGGCGCGGACTCGGTCCGGAATTGCCGCGCCGTTCCGGAACTGATCGGATTCTTCAGAAGCTTCGACGTCAGCTTCCGGATCCGTCGCTTGCGCCTCCTCGCCCGCGCGCTGGGGGAAGGCGAGGTCGACATCGAGGATGTCGACGAGGCGGCGTCCGACAATGCCCGCCAGATCATCTACCGGCTGATCGCCCGCTACGAAGCGCCGCTCACCGCGGACATGGACGCTGCCGTCAGCAATGCGGAAGCCGCGATCTTCGCGCAGGCCGACAAGGAGCCCGCCGCCGCCGTCGCCGCGCTCGAGGCGCGGCTGAGGCTCAAGGAGCTCGACGACCTCACCGACGCGGAGGTGGCCACCGCCCTTTCCGCCTTGTCGCGTGGGCCGCGCCGGGCCGCCATCCTCAATTATCTCGGCTACCCCTTCTACGACATCGCCACCCTGCCCCTTCTTCAGGGCGAGGGACTCCAGGAATTCGATCCGATGAAGGTCGACCGCATCTCGCCGGACGACGCGACGACGATCCGCTCCGGCACCGCGGCGACGCTCAAGGGCATCCAGTTCAACAATTTCGGCGCCTTCTTCAGCCGTGCCTATCGCGAGAACGACTATCTGTGGGGCCGCCTCCACGGCGCCGACCGGCTCATCGACATCATCGTATCGACCATTCCCGCCGAGACTCCGCTGCCGCCCGAGCTGGTCGCGCGGACGAAGCGCGAGGCCTTTCTCGCCATCATCGAGGAGGAACGGCCGCGGCTGAAAACCATCCCCGGCTTGTTCGACGAGCTCGCGGCGGAGATCGGCTGAAGCGCTGGACGCGAACGGCCTTTGGTGCAACAGGACCATCCGGAAAGGGCGGGCATGCAGTTCCTCAAGACCTTGTTCTGGGTGGTCGTCGCGGTCGCGCTGACCTTGTTCGCCATCTACAATTGGCGGCCGGTCACCATCAATCTGTGGAGCGGCCTCCAGGCCGACGTGAAGCTGCCGGTGCTGGTCGCGATCCCCTTCCTGCTCGGCTTCCTTCCCACTTATTTCGTCTATCGCGGCCGAATCTGGGCGCTGCGCCACCGCTACGAGCGGCCGGAGCGGGTCACCGTCGGCAACCAGCCGGCAGATGCCGCCCCGGCGCCGTCCGCTGCGCCCGCCACCAGCGACGATCCCGGCCTGGCGATATGAAGGGCCCGATCTTCGTCGCTCTCGACACCACCGATCTCGACGGCGCCAGGGACCTCGCCGCCAAGGTCCGCCACCATGTCGGCGGCCTCAAGCTCGGCCTCGAATTCTTCTGCGCCCACGGTCTGTCCGGAGTGCGCGAGATCGCCGCGATCGGCCTTCCGATCTTCCTCGACCTGAAGCTCCACGACATCCCCAACACCGTCGCCAAGGCGGTGCGCGCGCTGTCGGAGATCGAGCCCGCCATCCTCACCGTCCACGCCGCCGGCGGCCGGGCGATGATGGAGGAGGCCAAGGCCGCCGCGCCCAGGGCCACCAAGGTCGTCGCGGTCAGCGTTCTCACCAGTCTCGACGAGGACGATCTCGCCGCGACCGGGATCGGCGGCAGCCCGCACGACCAGGTCATCCGCCTCGTCTCCCTCGCCCGCGACGCAGGCCTCGACGGCGCGGTCTGCTCGGGCCGGGAAGTCGGCGCCGCGCGCAAGGCCTGGCCGCAAGGCTATTTCGTCGTCCCCGGCATCCGCCCCGCCGACGCCGGCCCCGGCGACCAGAAGCGCGTCATGACCCCCCGCCAAGCCCTCGACCAGGGCGCCTCCATCCTCGTCATCGGCCGCCCGATCACCCAGGCCAGGAACCCGGACGAGGCGGCAAGGGCGATCGAAGCGACTCTGTAACAGCTTCCCCTCCCGCTTGCGGGAGGGGATCGAAGGGAGGGCCTGCCCAGCTCTCACGCATCTCCGACATCCCCTCCCCCGGCCCCTCCCGCAAGCGGGAGGGGAGATGCTGGACTTGGCCCCGCTCCCGCCTTAACTCGCGCGCTTCCAAGGAGCTTCGACATGAGCTGGTTCAACAGCGTCCGCAACCGACTGCCATTCCTGCCCAAGCGCGAGAGCACGCCCGACCAGCTCTGGCATGCCTGCAAGGAATGCGGCGCGATGATCTTCTCCAAGGAATATGAGGAGAATTGGTTCGTCTGCCCGAAATGCGACCATCACGGCCGCATGCGCGCATCGGCCCGCTTCGACCTGCTTCTCGATCCCGGCTACGCCATCCTGCCGGCCCCGCAGGTGCGCGAGGACCCGCTCAAGTTCCGCGATTCCAAGCGCTATGTCGACCGCATCAAGGCGGCGCGCCTCGCGACCGGCGAGCAGGACGCGATGCACAATGCCCGCGGCTCGATCGCCGGCCGTCCCGCCGTCGTCGGGGTCCAGGATTTCGCTTTCATGGGCGGCTCGATGGGTCTCGGCGTCGGCGCAGCCTTCGTCGCCGGAGTCCAGGCCGCGATCGAGGCGGGGGCACCCTATATCATGGTGACCGCGGCCGGCGGCGCCCGAATGCAGGAAGGCATCCTGTCGCTGATGCAGATGCCGCGCACCACCGCGGCGATCGCCCAATTGAAGGAAGCCGGCCTCCCCTACATCGTCATCCTGACCGATCCGACGACGGGCGGAGTCACCGCCTCCTACGCCATGCTCGGCGACATCCACATCGCCGAGCCCGGCGCCCTGATCGGCTTCGCCGGCCAGCGGGTCATCGAGCAGACCATCCGCGAGACCCTCCCAGAGGGTTTCCAGCGCGCCGAATATCTCTTGGAGCACGGAATGGTCGACATGGTCGTCCACCGCAAGGAGCTGAAGCAGCGCCTCGCGACCCTGCTCGGCTATCTCAACCCCGCGAAAGAAGCGGCGTGACCCCTCTATCCTCCCTGTCGCGAAGCGATGGGGAGGGGGACCACCCGAAGGGTGGTGGAGGGGCTTCGCGCGGGATTGCCCCTCCACCGGCTTCGCCGGTCCCCCTCCCCACGCCTTCGACGCAGGGAGGATAAGACGTGCCCGATTTCGCCGTCTCGGATCATCCCGGCGTCCAGGCGCAGCTCGACCGCCTCGCCAAGCTCGGCCCCGGCCGCGACACGCTCGGCCTCGAGCGTATCTCCACCCTCCTCGCCCGCCTCGGCAATCCCGAGCGCCAGCTTCCACCGGTCTTCCATGTCGCCGGCACCAACGGCAAGGGCTCGACCTGCGCCTTCCTCCGCGCCGGGCTCGAGGCCGCCGGCCATCAGGTCCATGTCTATACCAGCCCGCATCTCGTCCGCTTCAACGAACGCGTCCGCCTCGCCGGCAAGCTGATCGAGGATGAAGCGCTCGCCGCCCTGCTCGACGAAGTGCTGACCGCCGCCGACGGCCTCATCATCAGCTTCTTCGAGGTCACCACCGCGGCGGCCTTCCTCGCTTTCTCCCGCACACCCGCCGACGCCGCCATCATCGAGGTCGGCCTCGGCGGACGCCTCGACGCGACCAACGTCATCCCGCGCGCGCTCGTCACCGGGATCGCCCAGCTCGGCCTCGACCACCAGGCCTGGCTCGGCGAGAAGATCGAGCAGGTCGCGGCCGAGAAAGCCGGGATCGCCCGCCCCGGGGTCCCGCTCATCACCCACCTCTACCCGCGCCGCGCCGCCGACGCCGTCGGCAGGGCCGCGGCCGATGCCGGCGCGCTCTGGCTCCCCCGCGGCGGCAAGTGGGACTCGCTCGCAAAGGGGGGCCGCCTCGCCTATCGCGACGCCGAGGGCGAGCTCGACCTCCCCCTCCCCCGCCTCGCCGGAAGCCACCAGGCCGCCAATGCCGGACTCGCCGTCGCTATGCTCCGCCACCAGGGCGCGCTCAGCGTGCCCGCGTCGGCGCTCAAGGCCATGATGGGCTGGACGGAATGGCCGGCGCGCCTTCAGCTGCTCGGCCCAGGTCCTCTCCACGATCTACTGCCGGAGGGCTCGCGCCTGTGGCTCGACGGCGCCCACAATCCCGCCGCCGCCCGCGCCGTCGCAGCCTTCCTCGACGGCCAGTCCTTCGCCGGCCGCCAGGTCCACCTCGTCTGCGGAATCCTCGCCAACAAGGACGCGTACGGAGTCCTCCGCCCCTTCGCCGGCTCGCCCGTCATGGTCCATCCGGTGCCGGTCCCCGGCCACGACCACCACAGCCCCGAAGCCCTCGCCGCCGAAGCCCGCAAGCTCGGCCTCTCCGCTTTGCCCGCGGCCAATGTCGAGGAAGCGCTGGCGAGCATCGCGAGGCTCGCCGAACCCGGCCAGCCGCCCGCCGTCCTCATCATGGGCTCGCTCTACCTCGCCGGCACCATTCTCAAGGCCAACGACCAGCTCCCGATCTGAACCCCTCTCCCAGCGGGAGAGGGAGGGGCCCGTCCGCCGAAGCGAAGCGAAGGCGGATGGGAGGGTGAGGGCACGACCGCGCTAGTCGAACTTCCCCGCCGTCGCGCGCGCCTCATCCTCGGGAACCTTGCCGGCATCGCCCAGCGACAGGTCGGCAAGCCCGGTCCGCATCATGATCCAGAACAGGATCACTCCCGGCAGAGCGACGGCCGTCGTCAGAAGGTAGAAGTTCACATAGCCGACCTGGTCGATCAGCCCGCCCGCCGTCGTGCCGGTCAGGAACCGTCCCGCGATGCTCGCAAGCGCCGAGAGCAGCGCATACTGGGTCGCCGTGAAGCGCAGATTGCACAAGGCCGACAGGTAGGCGACGACCGCGACCCCGCCGATGCCGCTTGCGAAATTCTCGAAGAACATCACCGACGCCATCATCCAGTTGTTGTGGCCGGTGGCGGCAAGCAGGGCGAAGCCGAAATTCGACACCGCCATCAGGATGAGGCTGATCAGCACCGCCCGCTTCATCCCGAGCTTGGCATAGAGCACGCCGCCGACGAACACGCCGATCAGGAGCGCGATGAAGCCCACGAACACGTCGTAGAAAGCGACCTCGTCGTTGCTGAATCCAAGGTCCTCGAACAGCAGCCTCAATGTGAGGTTGGCGAGCGTGTCGCCGATCTTGTGGATGAGCACGAACAGCAGCACGAGCAGCGCCCCCTGGCGCTTGAGGAACTCGCCGAGTGGCGCGAAATAGGCTTTGACCGCGTCGATCGGCCCGCGCACCGGCGGCGGATCGCGGTGCCGCTTCGGCTCGCCCATGATCAGGCCGACGATCATCGCCGGAAGCGCGAACACCGCGCACACCGCATAGCCCGCCGCCCAGCCGTAGCGCGCCGCCAGGACCAAAGCGAGGCCGCCCGCCGCCGCCGACCCGATCCGCCAGCCATATTGCGACATGCCCGAGCCGGCGCCGAGCTGCTCGGGATTGAGCAGTTCGATCCGATAGGCGTCGATGACGATGTCGTAGGTCGCGCCCGCCACCGCGACGATGACCGCCGCGATCACCACCGCCTGGATGTCGGCGCGCGGGTCGCGGCTGCCGAGATAGATGACCGCGACCATGCAAATGACGCCAACCAGCCACAGCCACGACCGGCGCTGGCCGAAGCGGTGCAGCAGCGGCAGCTTCACCGTGTCGACCAGCGGCGCCCACAGGAACTTGAAATTGTACATGAGGAAGGTGAGCGCGAAGGCGGTCACCGTCGAGCGCGTCACCTCGTTCTGACGAAGCATCGTGCTCAAGGTCGCGCCGATCATCGTGAACGGGAAAGCCGACGAGATGCCGAGGAACAGGGCCGCGAGCGGCGCCGGCTCGACATAGGGACGGACGCCCGACGGAATGCGGTCGCGCCAGCTCGGCGCCTGCTCTTTGCTCAGATCCATGGCCTTCTTCTAACGGCTGAAGGTGTCGCGGGAAGAGGCTTTGCAGCCGCCGCCTGAACCGCGCCTGTCGCTTGCCTTCGCGGCCCGGCCAGCGCACCATGCGCGCCATGGACATGCCGATGCGCCAGCGCCCGACCGAGGGTCAGCTCGCCCTCGCCGCCCGTCTCGCCGCGGGCGAGGAGCCGCCGACCGGGCCGATCGCCACCGTTCCCGCCTCGGTCTACACCGATCCCGCCCGCTTCGCCGCCGAGCAGGATCGCCTGTTCCGCCGCCTTCCCCAGGTCATCGCCCCGTCCGCCCTGCTTCCGAAGAACAACAGCGCCGTCGCCCATGACGGCTTCGGCGCGCCCCTCCTCATCACCCGCGACAAGCAGGGCCGAGCGCATGTCTTCTGGAACGTCTGCCGCCACCGCGGCACTCGCCTCGTCGAGGGCGGCGAGACGGTGTGCGCGCCGCGCCTCGTCTGCCCCTATCACGCCTGGGCCTATGCGCTCGACGGAAGCCTCGCCGGCGTCCCGCGCTCCGACACCTTCCCGGACCTCGACAAGGCGGCGCACCACCTCAAGGAGCTTCCCAGCATCGAGGCCGGCGGCCTCATCTGGTTCTCGTTCGACGAGGACGCCGATTTCTCCGACGCCTCGGGGCTGACGCCCGACATGGAGGCGTTCGGCCTCGCCGGCCATCGTCTCTGGCGCCGCCACGTCCACGACGTCGCCGCCAACTGGAAGCTGATCATGGACGCCTTCCTCGAAGGCTATCACGTCCAGCGGCTGCACAGCTCGACCATCGCCCGCTTCTTCACCGACGGGATCAGCATCGCCGACCGCCTCGGCGTCCACCAGCGCAGCCTCGTCGCCCGCTCCGGCTATCTCGACAAGGTCGACACCAGCGACTGGGCCGCGGTCCGCGCGATCATGACCTATACCTACCAGCTGTTCCCGGCGACGATCCTGATCATGAGCCCGGATTATGTGAACCTCATGGTGCTGATGCCGCAGTCGGAGGGCCGCACGCTCGTCGAGGATTTCATGCTCATCCCCGAATGGCCGCAATCGGCCGAGGAGGAGGAGCATTGGGAGAAGAGCTGGCGACTGCTCGACGAAGGCGTGTTCGGCGGCGAGGATTATCGCGCCGCCGCCTTGGGCCAGCAGGGCCTTGCCTCCGGCGCGATCGACGAGATCACCCTCGGCAATTTGGAAGGCGGCATCAAGGCCTTCCACGACCAGGTGGAGGCGGCGCTCGGCACATAATCCTCCCTGTCGCAAAGCGATGGGGAGGGGGACCATGCGAAGCATGGTGGAGGGGTAACGGACGCAATCGAGCCTACCCCTCCACCATCGCCTCCGGCGATGGTCCCCCTCCCCGAGCAAGCTCGGGGAGGAACTCTAGGCAGCATCCTTGGCGAAGATCGTGAACTGCTCCGGACTCCTCTTCACCCGTTCGCCGCGCAGCATCGCGTCGATCGCGTCGATCGCGCTTTTCAGCACCCGGTCCGAATAGGGCTTCGCGAGGCAGCCCACCGCGAGGTGACGCGCTTCCAGCGGGCAATTGCCGGTGACGAACAGAACCGCGATTCCCTTCGCATGCGCCGCCTTGGCAACTTCCACGCCGTCGCCCTCGCCCGAAAGCGACAGGTCGGCGAGGACGAGATCGAGCCGCTCCGCCTCGCCGATCACGCGCAGCGCCTCCTCGGCGGTGTCGACCGTCGCGACCACCTCATAGCCGGCGTCCTTGAGCAGATGCTCGTTGTCGAACGCGACCAGCGGCTCGTCCTCGACCACCAGGATGCACCTTATCGCCCTTTCGCGCCTGCCGAAGACCATGATAGTGCGCCTGCCTCCCTTGAGCCGCCGACCTGGGTCGGTCCGCTCGTGTAACGAGGGAGACGGTCGTCGGTGCCATCATGTGCAATCGACTGAACTCGAAATCTTTTCCGGCCATCGGCCGGGCGGAGAACCACCCTGCCCTCGCCTTCGAAATCGGACGGACAGCGCATCGCCAAGCTGCTCGCGCGCGCCGGAATCGCCTCGCGCCGCGAGATCGAGCGGATGATCGCCGAAGGCCGGGTCGCGCTCGACGGCAAGGTCCTCGACACGCCCGCGACCGTCCTGACCTCGCTGCGCGGGGTCACCGTGGACGGCCAGCCGGTCGCCGAGCCGACTCCCGCCCGCCTGTTCCGCTTCCACAAGCCGGCCGGAACGCTCACCGCCGAGCGCGACCCCAAGGGCCGCCCGACCATCTACGACCGCCTGCCCAGTGGCCTTCCGCGCCTGATCCCGGTCGGCCGCCTCGACTACAACACCGAGGGCCTTCTCCTCCTCACCACCGACGGCGAGCTCAAGCGCCAGCTCGAACTCCCTTCGACGGGGGTCGAGCGCTCCTACCGCGCCCGCGCCTTCGGCGAAGTCAGCCAGGAGCAGCTCGAGGAGCTGATCCACGGAGTCGAGATCGAGGGCATCCGCTACGGCGCCATCGACGCCAACCTGGAGCGCCGCACCGGCCGCAACCAGTGGATCGAGATGAAGCTCCGCGAGGGTAAGAACCGCGAGGTCCGCCGGGTCCTCGAACATCTCGGCCTCGAGGTCAGCCGCCTCATCCGAACCGCCTACGGCCCGTTCGCGCTCGGCGACCTCCCCGTCGGCGCCGTCGACGAGATCCGCGCCCACGACCTCGTCGCCTTCCGCAACAGCCTGAAAGGCGGCCAGCCTGGCCCCTCTCCCCTCGGGGAGAGGAAGGGGCCCGCTCGCGAAGCGAGTGGGAGGCTGAGGGTACGCCCCGCAACCCGTTCGGGCCAGGATGCTCGCAAGTCCCGCCCGCCTCGCCGCGACGAGGAGCATTCCGCCCGTCCCGAGCGTCCCGCCCGCCCGTCGCAACGATCGAAGCCAGAGCGTCCGCCGGCCAAGGCCGCGCGTCCCGCCCGCCCGCCACGAGCGGAGGAGGCTGCTGCCACCCCCGAACCCGCCACGAAGCCCAAGCGCCTCAAGCGCGGCGAGGGCTGGGCCAAGCCGAAGCGTCCGAGCTCGCGCCCGACCCCGCGCGGCAGCAGGCGCGGCCCGACCCGCGGCCGACCGGGCGGCGGCAAGAAATGAGGATCATCGCCGGCGCCTGGCGCGGCCGTCCCCTCCTCTCGCCGCCCGGCCTTGCCACCCGCCCGACCAGCGACCGCACCCGCGAGGCCCTGTTCTCGATGCTTCAGAGCCGCCTCGGCAGCTTCGAGGATCTCCACGTCGCCGACCTGTTCGCCGGCACCGGCGCGCTCGGCCTCGAGGCGCTGAGCCGCGGCGCCGCCCGATGCACCTTCGTCGAGAGCGACCGCGCCGCGATCGGCGCGCTCCGCGACAACGTCGCCAAATTGGGCGCCGTGGACCGCGCCGACATCCGCCAGCAGGACGCCGGCCGAATCGCCGGCGGTCCCTATCACCTCGTCTTCCTCGACCCGCCCTATCGCTCCGGCCTCGGCCAGCCCGCGCTCGCCAACCTGGTCGCGGCCGGCGCCCTCGCCCCCGGCGCGCTCGCCAGCCTTGAGACCGCCAAGGGCGAAGCCGTCGACGTCCCCGGCCTCGCGATCGACAGCGAGCGGGTTTACGGAAAAGCCAGGCTGACGCTTTTCCGCGCCTGAAAATCGCAAGGCTTTACAGCGCTCAAGCCAGGTTCAGGAGCGTTCGGCTATTGTCCGCGGCCATGGCGGCCTACCGAACAGCACCCGCGGATCGGGTCCGCGCCGGCGTCCCTGTCGTGCTGGTCCACGCCCTGCTCGCCATCGGGCTTCTGCGCGGGCTCGACGACGCACCGCCGCTCGCGCCCGCGGAAATCCTGAAGCTCGTCGACCTCGCGCCCGAGGACGTGCCGCCGCCGGTCGAGGAGCCGCCGCCTCCGCCGCCCTCCACCGGCTCTGCGGCGCCCGATCTCCGCGCCGCCGACCCGCGCCCCGAAGGCGCCGCATCGCCACCCAACATCGAGTCCAGGCCCACCCCGCTCGTCGCGCCGGAACCCGAGGTCCCGCCTCTCAGCCAGTTGCCGCTCACCGCCGCGACGACGCCCGGCGCCGGTCGCGACTCCACCGCCGGCGCCGCTCCGATCCCAGGTCCGGGCACCGGCAGCGGCGGTTTCGGTACCGGCACGGGCAGCGGCCGCTATGGCGGCGGTCCCGGCGGCGGCGGCGGCGGCGGCGGC
>JAEZFL010000080.1 GCA_023417515.1 Pseudomonadota bacterium
GGTAAAGACATAGGGGCGGCAGACCAGGCGCATGATCTCGAACTTGGGGTGGTTCGAGACGCAGAAGCCGCCGACGGTGCCGACCGACTTGGAGAAGGTGCCGATCACGAAATCGACCTGGTCGAGCACGCCCTGCGCTTCGGCGACGCCGCGGCCATGTTCGCCGATAAAGCCCATCGAATGCGCTTCGTCGACCAGGACCATCGCGCCATAGGATTTGGCCAGCGTGACCATTTCCTTGAGCGGCGCGAGGTCGCCGAGCATCGAATAGACGCCTTCGAGGACGACCAGCTTGCCGGCGTCGGCGGGAATCCGGGCGAGGCGCTTCTCCAGCGCGGTGATGTCGTTGTGGCGGAAGGGTACGATCTCGGCGTCCCCCATCTTGCAGCCGTCATAGATCGACGCGTGGCTGTCGATGTCGAGGACGATGTAATCGCCCTTGCCGGCGATGGTGGAGATGATCCCGAGATTGGCCTGGTAGCCGGTCGAGAACACCATGGCATGGTCCATGGCGTAGAAGTCCTTGAGCGCCTCCTCGCATTCCTTGTGGCCCTGGTAGGTGCCGTTGAGGACTCGGCTTCCGGTGGTGCCCGAGCCGAACTCGTCGAGCGCCTTCTTGCCGGCCGCGATGACGTCCGGGTCGAACGTCATGCCCATATAATTGTAGGTGCCGAGAAGGATCGTCTCGCGGCCGTTGCAGATGGCGCGGGTCGGCGAGAGGACCTTCTCCATGACCAGGCCGAACGGGTCCTTGAGCCCGGTCGCGAGCAGGCCTTCGCGCTGCGCGATGAGCGGGTCGAACTTGGAGAAGAGGTCGCGGCCATGGCCTTCCGGGGCAGGCGCCGCGGCTGGGTCCAGGCTGTCGATTCCGGCTTCGGTCACTTCATTCCTCCCTGCCGCGAAAAGGTGGGGAGGGGGACCATGCGCAGCATGGTGGAGGGGCTATGCACGGGCCCCTCCAGCCCCTCCACCACCCTTCGGGTGGTCTTCCTCCCCATAAGCTTCGCTCACAGGGAGGATTATCATTGCTCGGACTTCCGCAGCGCCTCGATCGCGTCGACGAGCTGGCCGACCGTCTCGATCTCCGCCTGCATGTTCATCGTGATGAGGATGTCGAACTCGTCCTCGACCGAGGCGACGAAATCCATCACCACCAGGCTGTCCCACTCGAGATCGCCCGCGAAGGTGGTGGTTTCGGTAAGCGCGGCATTCTTCTTGTTGAATGGCGCGATCAGCTCTGCGACCTTGTCGAAGGTCTGGTCCCGGTCTGTCATGGCTGCCCTTTAGGTGGGATGGGTGCGCCCTGCCAAGCGATTAGGGCTGAACCGCGGCAGCGTGGCGGCGAAGCCGTCGGCCGATCGAAGGGGGAGACGTTTATGGTGGAGGATGCGGGCGCACAGGCGCCGAAAGGATTTCCGCCCAATTCAATTCATGCGGTGCGGACTGCGCAGCAAATCCACGTCAGCTTGTCGCAAATGGCCGACCAGAAGGCCAACATGCTGCTCGCCGCGACCTTCCTGGTGTTCACCATCGCGCTGGGCCAGGCGAGCGATTCCGCCGAGCCGCTGCCGCTTCTGATCCTCGGCGTCGGCGCCTTCTTCTCGGCGGTGCTGTCGATCCTGGCGGTGATGCCTGCCACCCGGTTCCGGACCGGCGGGCGGCTCAACGTGCTGTTCTTCGGCTCGTTCGAGCAATTGAGCGAGGAGGAGTTCCTCGAGCGGGTGATGACCGAGCTTCGATCGGAGGAAGGCTTCCTCACGATCATGCTGCGCGACCTGTACCAGAATGGCGTGGTGCTCGCGCGCAAGAAATACCGCCTGCTCGGCCACGCCTACCGGACGTTCCTGGCCGGGCTGTGCCTCAGCTTCCTCGCTTTCGTCGTCAGTCTCTTCGTGAACCTGCCGACGATTATCTGAGCCAGCCTTCGGCGCGGTACCAGTCCGCCGTCTCGCGAAGGCCGGAAGGGGTGCGGACCTGGGGTTGCCAGATCGCGGGCGGCGGCCGCTTCGCTGCGGCGGCGACCCAGTCGGGATGGCAGAAATAGCGCACCCGATCGCGAGTCAGCTTGGCGTTCGAGCGGCGGACGAGGCGGTCGATTCCGGCGGCGCCGTGGAGGACGAGGCGCGGCATCGCCAGAGTTGCCGCGCGCTTGCCGAACACCCGGCCGAGCGTGCGCGCGAAATGGCGGTGGGTCCAGCCGTCGGCAATGCCGTCGTCGGGCTCGTAGGTCTCGGCCCAGCTGTCCTCGACGGGGATGACGTCGAGGATCAGGCGGCACAGATCCTCGACATGGATCAGCGAGAAGCGGCCGCGCGGCGGCAGCGCGACGAGTCCGCGCCGGGCCATCTTGAACAGCTCCAGTGTCTCGCGGTCGCCGGGGCCGTAGATGGCCGGCGGGCGGATGATCGTCCAGTTGAGGCCGGAGGCGGCGACGATCCGCTCCGACCTGGCCTTGGACCAGCCATAATCGGACAGCGACGGCTCGCGCGCGGAGAGCGACGAGACGTGGATGAAGCGGCGCACGCCGGCGGCTCGCGCCGCATCGACCATCGCCGCGGTGCCGCCGGCATTGACCTGCTCGAACGCGGCTCGGCTCGGGCCGTTGATCATTCCGGCGATGTGGACGACGACGTCGGCGCCTTCGCACAGCCGGGCGAGGGTGTCGGGACGGTCGAGCGTGCCTTCGACCCACTCCACGCCCTCCTCCGGCGGCCGCCAGGCGCGGGTGAGCGCACGCACCGGATGGCCGCGCTCGCGGGCGAGGCGGATGAGGTGCTGCCCGACGAAGCCGGTGCCGCCGGTGACCGCGAGGGTGGGGAGGGGCGTGCGCTTCACCGCTTGCCGCTCGGCTCAGAGCGGGGACCAGTCGGAGGCGGGCTCTTCTTCGTCCTCCTCGATCGCGGCGCGGTCGAGCGTGCCGATATGCTGGATCAGCGCATCCAGAACCGCATCGACGCCGTCGCCGCTGACTCCGGACAGGCGCAGCACCTTCTGGCCCGCTTCCGCCTCGAGCTCGTCGGCGAGGGCGTCGGCGAGCTCGTCGTCGATCGTGTCGACCTTGTTAAGGGCGACGACCTGCGGCTTGGCCTCGACTCCGGCGCCATAAGCGACGAGCTCGTCGGCGACGGTTCGGTAGGCGGTCGCGACATCCTCAACATTGGCATCGACGAGGTGGAGAAGCACCCGGGTGCGCTCGATATGGCCGAGGAACCGGTCGCCGATGCCGGCGCCGTCGACCGCACCCTCGATCAGGCCGGGAATGTCGGCGAGGACGAAGTCGACGCCCTTGTGGCGGACCATTCCGAGCTTGGGCTGGAGCGTGGTGAACGGATAGTCGCCGACCTTGGCCTTGGCGTTGCTGACCGCGTTGAGGAAGGTCGACTTGCCCGCATTGGGAAGCCCGACGAGGCCGGCGTCGGCGAGCAGCTTGAGGCGAAGCCACACCCACATTTCCTCGCCCGGCCAGCCGGTGCCGTGCTGGCGGGGAGCGCGGTTGGTCGAGCTCTTGTAGCTGGCATTGCCGCGGCCGCCGTCGCCGCCGCGCAGGAGGACGATGCGCTGGCCGGCCTCGGTGAAGTCGGCGAGGACATGCTCCTTGTCGTCGGACAGGATCTGGGTGCCGACCGGGACCTTGATGACCAGGTCGTCGCCGCCCGCGCCGGTGCGGTTGGAGCCGGCGCCGCCCGTGCCGCGCTGGGCGCGGAAATGCTGGGTGTAGCGGAAGTCGATGAGCGTATTCAGGCCCTCGACCGCCTCGAACACGACGTCGCCGCCCTTGCCGCCGTCGCCGCCGTCGGGTCCGCCGAACTCGATGAACTTTTCACGGCGGAAGCTGACCGCGCCCGGGCCGCCGGCGCCGGAGCGGATGAAGATCTTCGCCTGGTCGAGAAAATGCATGGCCGCGACTTAGGAGGTCGGGGCGAGAGAGGGAAGGGCGCACTCTCCCCCGTCATGCCAGCGCAGGCTGGCATCTACCGAGCTGCCCGACCGGCCGCGGTAGGCCCCAGCCTTCGCTGGGGCGACGGAGGGCCTTGCCAGCGGCTCAGGGCCGGGCGTGGGTCGGCTGGTAGAGGCCGAGCTTCCAGCCGCCGGGCATGGCGATGCCGATATTGGGGACCTCAAGCACATCGCGGAGGAAGGCGCGGTCGGCGGCGTCGTCCTTGGTGTAGATCATCACATGGGCGCCGCTGATCATGGCCTGGCTCCCTTGCCGCGCTGGGCTTCCGGATGGTGGGCGGCAATCTGCGCCTTGAGGCTTTTCGAGGCAAGCGCTCGGGCGGAGTCGCGGGGGAGTCCAAGCGCCTCGGCGATCGCGCCGCCGAGCAGCGAATCGCCGAGCGCCGCGAGAACCAGCCACAAGGTGCTTTCCGGGACGTGATGCTCCTCGTGGCTCACGGTGAGCTGGTTCACGAGGGCGCGGATCGATTCGAGGATCGGGTTCAGCGCGTCGCGGTTGCGGGACAGGATCATCCAGGCGGCGAGCGCTCCGGCGCCCTGCTTGCCGAAGGCGTCGAAGGTGCGATCGACGATCTCGCGCGGATCGGCCTCACCTTGGCGGGCACGCTCGACGGTGTCGGCGATGGCTCGGGTGACCTGCTCGGCCATGGTTCGGGCGAGCTCGGCCTGGAGACCGGCCGCCGAGCCGAAATGGTGGAGGAGGTTGGCGTGGGTCTTGCCGATCTCGGCCGCCACCGCCTTCAGCGTCACCGCCTGCGGGCCCTGTTCGATCAGCAGCCGCCGAGCGGCCTCCAGCGCGGCTGCCCGGCTCTCGGCTGGCGACAGTCTCTCACGCACTATTGACATGAGTGTAAGTATCTTTCATTGCCTAGGCCCAGGGAGATAGCCTGATGAATCGCGTTGCGACACCCGCCGACCTGACGATCACGCCGCGCGACCGGCGCTTCGGCCGGGGGCTTGCGCCCAATCGCTGGTGGGTGGCGAACGATCCAATCGCGACCGCCTTCTACAACGCGCTGTCGGCGACCTTTCCCAGGGGCGAGGGCTTTTTCGTCGAGAGCGTTCGCGCCTTCCGCGACGGCGCACCCGACAAGCTCGCCCAGGAGATCCGCGCCTTCACCACCCAGGAGGTGATGCACAGCCGCGAGCATGTCGCCTTCAACAAGAGAGCGGTCGACGCGGGCTACGACCTCACCAGGCTCGAGCAGCGCGTCGTGTGGCGGCTCGACATCGTCAAGTCGAAGCACCCGATCGTCAGCCTCGCCGCGACCATGTGCCTCGAGCATTTCACCGCGATCCTCGCCCACGAGCTTCTGCGCGACCCGCGCCACCTCAAGGATGCCGATTCCGAGGCCGCGGCCCTGTGGCGCTGGCACGCGATCGAGGAGATCGAGCATAAGGGCGTCGCCTACGACACCTGGCGTCACGCCACCGAGGACTGGCCGCGCTTCAAGCGCTGGAAGGTCAAGGCCAAGGTGATGCTTCTCGTCACCCGCAACTTCCTCGTCGACCGCTCGATGGGCGTAAGCGAGCTGCTCCGCCAGGACGGCATCACCGGCTTTGCGGCATGGCGGCGGATGCTGTGGTTCGCCTTCGTCCGGCCGGGCATGATGAGGAAGATCCTCGGCGCCTGGGCGAGCTTCTTCATGCCGGGCTTCCACCCCTGGAACCACGACGACCGCAAGCTGATCGCGCGTGCCGAGCAGCAGCTCTCGGCCCAGCCCGCGCTCGCCTGACGCTTCGATCAAGGCGGCACAAATAAGCCCTCCCCACGAGGGGGAGGGCGGTCCAATTGTCACGCGGCCATCATGCAGGCCGGGCGCGGCATGGCGGGTACCTTTGCCGTAAATTCCAGCTCCAGCTCGGCGCATTCGGCCTCGCCGCCGCGGCCGGCGCTGAAGCGTGAGCGGACCGCGCCGGCCGGCCGGAAGCCGAGCTTGCGAAGCACCCGGCCCGACGCCGGATTGTCGATGAAATGGCCGGCAACCAGCCGCCGAAGCCGCAAGCTGTTGCAGGCGAAGCCGATCATCGCGCGTCCCGCCTCGGTCGCGAAGCCGCGGTTCCAGTAGGGGCGGGCGATCCAGTAGCCGAGCTCGACCTCGCCGTCGGGGGTGTCGTGGATCCCGATCGCTCCGACCAGGAGCGGTGCGCCATCGGTGCGCAGGAAGATCAGCGAGGCCGGCCGCGTCGACACGCGCTCGCGCATGACGAAGGCCTCGGCATGTTCGGGAAGATAGGGCCAGGGCGCGGTCGCGAGGTTGCGGACGATGACCTCGTCGGCGATCGCGGCGAACAAGGCGGGGGCGTCCTCGGCCCAGGCGGGCCGGAGCAGCAGTCTGTCGGTCCTTGCGAACATGCTCTTCTCCCTTCCGCCGCCGCCCGTGCCCGCACTGGGTGACGGTCCGGCGACATTTCGATGAGGGAGAAAAAAGAAAGGGAGAGGGGGCTGCCCCTCTCCCTCATCTGGTCCCGCTTGGTGGACCCTTCGGAGCTGCCCCTTCCTGGAACAGCCCTTTCTCGACCGTTCCTATTCCGCCGCCTCGGCCATAAAAATCGGCTCGACACAGACGAACTTGCGCCCAAGGCGGCCCGCGCGGAACGCAACGGTGCCTTCGGTGAGCGCGAAGAGGGTATGGTCTTTGCCCATGCCGACATTCTCGCCGGCATAGAATTTGGTCCCGCGCTGACGCACGAGGATGTTGCCGGCGAGGACGTTCTCGCCGCCGAACTTCTTCACGCCGAGACGGCGGCCGGCGCTGTCGCGACCGTTGCGTGAGGAACCGCCTGCTTTCTTATGTGCCATGGCTCTAAGCTCTACTCTCTAAATCTTCAGGCTTGGTTATTCGCCTTTGCCGGCGCCCTTAGCAGGCGCGGCCTTCTTCGTCGATGCCTTCTTGGGCGCATCCGCCTTGGCAGCGGTCGCGGCCTTCTTCGTCGGTTCGGCCGGCTTGGCGTCGGCCTTGGCTGTTTCCTTCTTCGCCTTGGCCTTGGCCGGCGTGTCGATCTGGCCCTCGGCGCCCTCGACCTTCAGCGGCGCGTCCTGAGCGACCGGAGCGTCGGCCTTGGCCTTCTTCGGAGCGGCCTTCTTCTCGGCCTTCTGGTCGCCGATCGCGGTGATGCGAAGGATCGTGTACTGCTGGCGGTGGCCCTTCTTGCGCCGGTAATTGTGGCGGCGGCGCTTCTTGAAGACGACGACCTTCTCGCCCTTGGCCTGGGCGATGATCTCGGCCGACACGGTGACGTTGCCGGCCTTCACGTCGGCGCCTTCGCCGGCGAGCAGCACGTCGTCCAGAGTGACGCTGTCGCCAGCTTCGCCGGCGATCTTCTCAACGGCGATCTTGTCTCCGGCGGCGACGCGATATTGCTTGCCGCCCGTGCGCACGACTGCGAACATGGGCTCTTTCCACTTGAGGTCAAAATAGCTTGCCCGCGCAGGACAGGCCCAGCGCGGGAAAGCGCCGCAGGTAGATGCGGGGTCTGTTTGTGTCAACCGGCTAGTGGCCGGTTCGAGGGCCTTAGTGACGCAATTGGCGCTTCAGGCGGTAGCGGGCGCCGTCGCGGCCGTCGAACATGCCCGCGATCGCCGGGTGCTCGACGGGCGCCAGGTCGCCGTCCGCCTCTAGATTCTGCTGGCTGACATAGGCGATGTAGCTGGAATCCGAATTCTCGGCGAGGAGATGGTAATAAGGCTGGTCTTTGGGCGGACGCGCATCCTCCGGGATCGACTGATACCATTCCTCGCTGTTGGCGAAGACCGGATCGACGTCGAACACGACTCCGCGGAAATCGAACAGCCGGTGGCGCACCACGTCGCCGATCGCGAAGCGCGCATGGGCGACGCTCGGCGGCTCCGGGTTGGTGTCGTCATATTCGGTCATGCGCTCAATCTAGGCGCGTGCGGCGGACCGAACAAGGAAGCAGCGCCGAAGCGTTGGCGAGACCGCCCTCGACTTTGCTCGGACAGGCTTGGCAAGCCCAATTGCTTGGTTTAGAGCGCGCCGCTCATTCGGCCCGGCTCCCGCCTCGAGGGAGCCGCAATGAGCCCTCGCGGAGAGGTGCCGGAGTGGTCGAACGGGGCGGTCTCGAAAACCGTTGAGCCCGCAAGGGTTCCGAGGGTTCGAATCCCTCCCTCTCCGCCACTGACCTGAACGGTCATTCTCCGTCACGGAGATCCTCACGAAAATCCCCGCAGAACTGCGGCGCTTCGGGTGGCCAAACAGTGTTTCGCGCGCCGTTGGCCGGCCTTTCTCCAGAGAATTTCCGGCGATTTCTAGCGGTAGTCTCTGGTGCTCGCCCCCACACCCTTTCCCTTTGCGCGGCTTACCGGGAATTTGTAGCAGCCGGGTGGTGGGTCCGCTGCTACGTCCGAATTGCGCCTTCGTGGGCTCGAACCGGATTCCACATGAGTTCAGTGAATGGCCGAGATTGGAAAGAGCCCGGACGGGCCTGCGGCGGCTGATGGCCTGCCGGGCTCCGGCTGCGCCATCCAGCGGCGGACGATTGTCCTTGTCGGCC
>JAEZFL010000114.1 GCA_023417515.1 Pseudomonadota bacterium
CCCCCGCGGGGGCACCCCCCCCCCCCACCCCCCCCGGCGGCGCCGAGGCTCCCCCGCCCCGAGCCGAACTCGGGGAGGAACTGGCGGCGTAGGCCTCGACGTTGGCGAGATGGGCGTCGACCTCGTCCTTGGACAGGAAGGAGCCGAGGAAGGAGTTGCGGGCGAGGGTGACGAGATCGTCGCGGGCGAGGCCCCTCGCCTCCGCGGCGGCGCGGAAATTGTCGTTTATGTAGCCGCCGAAATATGCGGGGTCGTCGGAGTTGAGGGTGACTCGAAGGCCCTCGCGGAGCATCCGGTCGACCGGGTGGACGTCCATGCTGGGGACGACGCAGAGCTTGAGGTTGGAGAGCGGGCAGACGGTGAGGGTCATCTGCTCGCCCGCGAGGCGGCGGACGAGCGTCGGATCGTCGAGGCTTCGGTTGCCATGGTCGAGGCGGTCGATGTGGAGGAGGTCGAGCGCTTCCCAGACATAGTCGGCCGGGCCCTCCTCGCCGGCATGGGCGACCCGCTTGAGGCCGAGCTCGGCGGCACGGGCGAAGACCCGGGCGAACTTGCTCGGCGGGTGGCCGAGCTCGGAGCTGTCGAGGCCGACCGCCTCGATGCGGTCGAGCCAGGGCTCGGCCTGCTTCAGGGTCTCGAAAGCGGCTTCCTCGGAGAGGTGGCGAAGGAAGCAGAGGATGAGCTTGGAGGTGATGCCGTGCTTGGCCCTGGCATCGTCCATTCCGGCGAGCAGGCCCTTGATGACCGTGTCGAAGGGGATGCCGCGGTCGGTGTGGGTCTGGGGATCGAAGAAAATCTCGGCGTGGACGACCGAGTCGGCGGCGGCCCGGTCGAAATAGGCGGCGGCGAGGTCGCGGAAATCCTCCTCGGTCTGGAGGACGTTGGCGCCCTGATAATAGATGTCGAGGAAGTCCTGGAGGTTGGAGAAGCTGTAGGCGGCGCGCACCTCCTCGACCGAGTTGAACGGGATATCGACGCCGTTGCGCATGGCGAGCGCGAACATCAGCTCGGGCTCGAGGCTGCCCTCGATATGCATGTGAAGCTCGGCCTTGGGCAGGCCGGCGATGAAGGCGGCGAGATCGGTCATGTCGGGTCCCCTCGGTAGAGGGTCACGCTAGCCGCTGCAGCGCCGCTAGGCGAGACGTTCGGGGACTTCGGTGGCGTCTTCGAGGATGTGGTCGGCGGTCGCGACGGATTCCCAGGGGAAGACGAACCAGCGCTTGTCGGCCGAGCGGTCCATGTTGGTGCCGGCATATTCGGCGCGGGCCTTGGAGCTGACGTTGTTCACCAGAACGGCGACTCGGATATGCTCCTCGCGGCAGCCGTGGCTGGCGAGCGTGTCGCGCAGATAGGCGATGGTCGAGCCGCTGTCGTTGATGTCGTCGACGATGAGGATCTTCGAGCCCTCGCGGCTCTTGGCGGCGAGCTTCTCGAGCAATTCGTCGGCGAAGGCGGCGTCGCCGGAGCTGTGGTCGACCGACAGCATGGTGATTCCGGTGCGGTGCGAGAGATAGGCCGCGGGGACGAGGCCGCCGCGGCCGACTCCGACGAGGAAGTCGGGCTTCCAGCTGTCGGAGTCGAGTTGGCGCGCGATCGATTCGAGGTCGCTCAGGAACGCCTCGTAAGGGACGTAGTAGAGTTCGGGGTTCGCACTTGCCGGCATGTCCACCCCTTCCCTTGCTGACTTAGCCGAGCGCCTTCTTGAGGAGCTCGTTGACCACCTGCGGATTGGCCTTGCCGGCCATCGCCTTCATGGTCTGGCCGACGAAGAAGCCGAACAATTTGTCCTTGCCGCCGCGATACTCGGCGACCTTGTCGGCGTTGGCGGCCATGATCTCGGCGATGACCTTCTCGATCGCGCCGGTGTCGCTGGTCTGCTTGAGCCCGCGCTCCTCGACGATCGTGCCCGGGTCCTGGCCGGTCTCGAGCATGATCTCGAACACCTGCTTGGCGAGCGTGCCCGACAGGGTGCCGTCGGCGACCAGGCCGAGCAGCTCGGCGCCCTGCTTCGGCGAGACCGGGCTGTCCGTGATGTCGCGGCCGAGCCGGTTCAACGCGCCGAACAGGTCGGAGATGACCCAGTTGGATGCGGCCCGGCCGATCTCGGGGCCGGCCTTGCCGGTTGCCGCCAGCAGTTCCTCGAACCAGCGCGCGGTCGTCACGTCGGCCGTGAGCACCGACGCATTGTAGGCGCTGAGGCCCAACTCCTGCTCGTAGCGGTGACGCTTGGCGTCGGGCAGCTCGGGCAGGCTCTCGCGGCATTCGCTCAGAAAAGCGTCCGAAAGTTCGACCGGAAGGAGATCGGGGTCCGGGAAGTAGCGATAATCGTGCGCTTCTTCCTTCGAGCGCAAGCTGCGCGTCTCGCCCTTGTCCGGATCGAACAGCCGGGTCTCCTGGACGATGGTGCCGCCCTCCTCCAGCACCTCGACCTGGCGGCGCGCCTCATATTCGATCGCGGCCATGATGAAGCGGACCGAATTGACGTTCTTGGTCTCGGTGCGCGTGCCGAAGGCGTCGCCGGGCCGGCGCACCGAGACGTTGACGTCGGCGCGCATCGAGCCCTGCTCCATATTGCCGTCGCAGGAGCCCACGTAGCGCAGGATCGAGCGCAGCTTGCGGACATAGGCGCCGGCTTCCTCGGGCGAGCGCATGTCGGGCCGCGAGACGATCTCCATCAGCGCCACGCCGGTCCGGTTCAGGTCGACATAGGAAAAGTCCGGATGCTGGTCGTGCATGAGCTTGCCGGCATCCTGTTCGATATGGATGCGCTCGATCCCGACCGTCTTGGTCGCGCCGTTCTCGAGGTCGACCTGGATCTGCCCCTCGCCGACGATCGGATGGTAGAGCTGGCTGATCTGGTAGCCCTGCGGCAGGTCCGCGTAGAAATAGTTCTTCCGGTCGAAGCGCGCCCAGGCGTTGATCTGGGCATTGAGCGCCATGCCGGTGCGCACCGCCTGGCGGAGGCACTCCTCGTTCGGCACGGGGAGCATGCCCGGAAAGGCCGCGTCGACGAGCGCGACCTGCGTGTTCGGCTCGGCGCCGAACTCGGTGGACGCCCCGGAGAAGAGCTTGGCCTTGCTGGTGACCTGGGCATGGACCTCGAGCCCGATCACCACCTCCCATTCGCCGGTGGCCCCGCGGATTTTATAGCCGTTCACATCATCACCTCAGACGGGCGTGTCTGTTCACCCATGATCATTTTCCAACTTTGGCCTGTTGCCGTGGTGTGCGTGCCGCAGGCACCGGTGCGACGGTTCCCTTCGCCCGTGCTGGTGTTGGCTTGAGTGGCTCAGGTTCGTCTTGGTCCGGGTGCGCGAAGGTCTGCGACAGGATCAGATCGAGAATCAGGAGAAGGACCAGGCCCGCCATCGGCAGGAGGGTTGGCAGCCATCCTTGCGATAGTGTCAGGAAACAGCCGAAGCCCCCGATATTGATCACCAACCAGACCCAGCGCGTCTTGATCTCCGCCCAGTCATTCCGGGACTTTCTTGTCTGCAGATAGCGCCGAAGAAGACTGACGACGACCCACGCGGTAAGCAGGGCGAAAAGAAACACGAAGATCTGATAAGCCAGCGACAGGTTGCTCACCGAGGCCGCTGCGGCGATCAGCAGACAATAAGTGGCAATTGAAAAGATGATAGTGACGGCCGCGTGGGCGCCCGATCGGAGCGTGGCAAAGCTGCGGTGATCGTCGACAAATATTTTGGTTGCCCAGAAGACGATGAACATCACCACCATGACCCGCTGGGCCAGGTCGGGGGTAAGACCGGCATTGTTCCACGTCGTGAACAGATCGCTGATACGCTCGGCCAAGGTCGCAAATACGCTGACAACAAGCGCCGCATTAAACACTTGGGGAATGTTGAGGGCCTGCTCCCTCATATCACCACCAGGCCTCCGCGCGATGGGTGAAGCCGGCCCGCTCCTCGAAGGCGAGCGCGGCGTTCAGCACGCCCTGCTCGTCGAGCGCACGGCCGATGATCTGCAGGCCGAGTGGCAGGCCCTGACCGTCGAGGCCGGCGGGGACCGAAATGGCGGGCAGGCCGGCGAGGCTCGCCGGCACCGCGAAGACGTCGTTCAGGTACATGGCGATCGGGTCCGCCATCTTCTCGCCGAGCCCGAAGGCGGCGCTCGGCGCGGTCGGGGTCAGCAGCAGGTCGACGTCCCTGAACACGGTCTCGAAGTCGCGCGCGATCAGCGCGCGGACCTTCTGCGCCTGGTTGAAATAGGCGTCGTAGAAGCCGGCCGAGAGCACATAGGTGCCGATCATGATGCGGCGCTTCACCTCGGCGCCGAAGCCGGCGGCACGGGTGTTCTCGTACATCTCGACGATGTCCCTGCCCTGCTCGCGCAGCCCGTAGCGGACGCCGTCATAGCGGGCGAGGTTCG
>JAEZFL010000157.1 GCA_023417515.1 Pseudomonadota bacterium
TGGTCAATCAGCCGCAGGCGGCGTCGAACAGCGGCAATCTGTGGAACGGCATGCGCCAGACCTTTTCATTGGGCTGCGGCTCGTGGGGCGGGACCGGAACCAGCAACAACATCAACTGGCGCGACCTCATCAACGAGACCTGGGTATCCAAGCCGCTTGCGACGCCCAAGACTCTGCCGAGCGACGAGGATTTGTTCGGCGACGTGATCGAGAAGCTGGGGTGAGCCCTTGCCGGCTGGTGATGTTTCCCCGCAAATCCGGCCGGATATCAATGGATCGGAGAACCCGATGAAGATGCAGATCGGACGATGGGGCAACAGCCTGGCCGTCCGGCTGCCCAAGGCGCTGGTCGAGCGGCTGAAGCTCAAGGAAGGCGACGAGATCGACACGTCACTTATCGAAAAGGCTCTGGAGGCGGCCGGCCGGGGCGCACTGGAACGGCGGCGCGACTTGTTCGACGCGGACTCGGTGACGCGGACCGCCTGACGCTTCGCTTGCGGGCTTCCCTGGCGCCGACGCGGTGCTAAGGAGCGGGCGCAATGACTCAATTCGATTTGACCGACGAGCAGCGCCAGATCCAGGAGATGGCGCGGCAGTTCACGGCCGACGCGCTCACGCCCCATGCGGCCGAGTGGGACGAGAAGCACATCTTCCCGCGCGACACGATCCGAGCGGCGGCGGAGCTCGGCTTCGGCGCCATCTACGTGTCGGAGGAGAGCGGCGGAATCGGGCTGGGGCGGCTCGAGGCGGCTTTGATCATGGAGGCGATGGCCTATGGCTGTCCGTCGACCAGCGCGTTCATCTCGATCCACAACATGGCCGCGTGGATGATCGACCGGTTCGGCGCCGCGGCGGTCAAGGATAAGTATCTCCCGTCGATGGTGATGATGGAGCGGATGGGCTCCTATTGCCTCACCGAGCCGAGTTCCGGCTCAGACGCGGCGGCGCTGAAGACCCGCGCGGTCAAGGACGGCGACCATTATGTCGTCAGCGGCTCCAAGGCGTTCATCTCCGGCGGCGGCGAGAACGAGATCTATGTGACTATGGTCCGCACCGGGGTCGACGGGCCGAAGGGCATCAGCTGCCTGGTCATCGAGAAGGACATGGAGGGCGTCAGCTTCGGCGCGCAGGAGAAGAAGCTCGGCTGGCACTCGCAGCCGACGGCCCAGGTGAATTTCGACGAGGTCCGGGTGCCGGTCGAAAATCTCGTCGGGGGCGAGGGCGAAGGCTTCCGGATCGCGATGATGGGCCTCGATGGCGGTCGCCTCAACATCGGGGCCTGCTCGCTCGGCGGTGCGCAGCGCTGCCTCGACGAGGCAATCTCCTACACCAAGGAGCGCAAGCAGTTCGGCCAGGCCATCGCCGACTTCCAGAACACCCAGTTCATGCTCGCCGACATGGAGACCGAGCTCCAGGCGTCGCGCACCCTGCTCTACCAGGCAGCGGTGAAGGTGACCGAGAACGCGCCGGACAAGACCCGCTTCGCGGCGATGGCCAAGCGGCTCGCGACGGACACCGGCTCGAGCGTCGTCGACCGGGCGCTTCAGCTCCATGGCGGCTACGGCTATCTTCAGGATTATCCGATCGAGCGCTTCTGGCGCGACCTTCGGGTCCATTCGATCCTGGAGGGCACCAACCAGGTGATGCGCATGATCGTCGCCCGGGACATGCTTCGCCAGTGACTCCCTGGGACGAAGCGATGAAGGCGATGCAGCAGGCGCTCGCCCTGCCCGCGGCGCCGAAGAGCCAGCCGTTCGATCCGCTCGCCATCGCGGCGGCGATGAATGACTTCGCGTTCCGGATGGCGGCTCGGCCGGACGCGGTGGTCAACGCCTCGGCCCAGGCGATGCAGCAATGGGGCGAATTCTGGCTGAAGGCCATGAACCCGGCCGCGGAGGCGCCCAAGAAGCGCGACCGCCGCTTCGCGTCCAAGAGCTGGCAGGAGGATCCCTGGTACCGAGCGATCCGCGACGCTTATCTTCTCGCGTCGGACCAGATGCGCTCGCTGGTCGCGCTCGACGCGCATGACGGACCGAACAAGGCGATGGTCGGATTCCTCCTGGAAAGCTGGCTGAACGCGGTCGCTCCGACCAATTTCGTGATGACCAACCCGGACGTCATGGAGCGGACCTTGGAGACCAAGGGCGCCAACCTCGCCCGCGGCTTCGCCAATCTGCTCGAAGATCTGAACGAGGGCAAAGGCATCGTCCGGCGGCGGACCGATCCCAACGCCTTCGTGAAGGGCGAGACGATCGCCGCCACCCCCGGCGAGGTCGTCTACCAGAACAAGCTGTTCCAGCTCGTCCAGTACACGCCGACCACCGACAAGGTCGCCGCCGAGCCGCTGCTCTACGTGCCACCGCTCGTAAACCGCTTCTACATGATCGACCTGGTGCCTCGACAGAGCCTGGTCAAATGGCTGGTCGATCAGGGCCGCACCGTCTTCGTCATCTCCTGGGTCAACCCGACCGAGGAGCATCGCGACTGCGCCGTCGAGGATTATGTCGCGACCGGGATCGCCGAGGCGATCGGCCAGGTCCGCGAGCGGACCGGCGCCAAGCCCGACCTGTTCGCCTTCTGCCTCGGTGGCACGCTCGTCGCGATCACCCTCGCCTGGCTCGCGGCGCAGGGCCGCGGGGACGAGGTCAATTCGGCGACCCTGATCGGCTCGATGGTCGATTTTGCGGATATGCGCGACTGGTCGGCCTTCGTCCACGAGGCGCATCTCGACGCGCTCGACGAGCATCTCGCCCAGCAGGGTTATATCGACTCGGTCGAGCTTCAGCGGCTGTTCTCGGCGATGCGCGCCAACGACCTCATCTGGTCGTCGGTCGTGAACCACTATCTGCTCGACAGGCAGGCACCGCCGTCGGACCTGCTCTACTGGTTCGAGGACGGGGCGCGGATCCCGGCCGCCTTCCTCACCTCCTACAATCGCGAACTCCTGCACGGGAACAGCCTGCGCGAGCCGGGCGCGTTCGAGGTGAAGGGGATTCCGATCGACCTGGGCGCGATCGAGACCCCCATCCTGTCGATCGCCCTCAAGGACGACCATGTCTCGGCATGGGAAGCGGTCTATGACGGCGCGAAGCTGCTCAAGGCCGACTTCGTCCTCGGCGGCTCCGGGCACAATGCCGGGGTGATCAACCCGCCCGCGGCCAACAAGCACGGCTTCTGGACGAGTGACTCGGAGGCCACGACCGGCAGGGAATGGCTCGAAACGGCAACCCGCAACGAAGGTTCGTGGTGGCCTTGGTGGCAGGAATGGCTAGAAGCCAACGGCTCCGGCAAGCGGGTTTCCGCCCGCGCCATAACAGATGGGATCGAACCCGCGCCGGGAAGTTACGTAAAGGCTCCCTGATGAATTCCATGATTGATACCGTTCGCGCGTTCAACGAGGGCGCCGCCGGACGGCTGAGACTGAACCGCCCGAAGGCGCTGCACGCGCTCGACCTCGACATGGTCCTGGCGACGACGCGCGCCCTCCTGCGGTGGCGCGACGACCCCGACACCCGCCTCGTGCTGATCGACCATGCCGAGGGGCGCGGCTTCTGCGCGGGCGGCGACGTGGTCGCGATCGCCAATTCGGTGGCCGCCAATGACAGCGTTGCGGAGGATTTCTTCCTCCACGAATATCGCATGAACCACCTGCTGTTCACTTATTACAAGCCGACCGTGGTGTTCATGGACGGAGTCACGATGGGCGGCGGAGTCGGCATCGCCCAGCCCTGCCGCTACCGCGTCGCGACCGAGAATACCCGCTTCGCCATGCCGGAGACGACGATCGGCTTCTTCCCCGACGTCGGCGGCGGCCGCTATCTGTCGCAGCTGCCGGGCTGCATCGGCAAGTTCCTTGCGCTGACCGGGGCGAGGCTGGACGGCGCCGAGTGCAAGTATCTCGGGATCGCCACCCACTATATCCCGTCGGCGAGCCTTGAAGAGGTGAAGGCGCGGATCGCCGAGCATCCCGACCGCGCCGAGGGCATTCTCGGCCAGGCCAGCATATCGCCGCCGGATGCCCGGATCGCCGACAACGTGGCGCTGATCAACAAGCTGTTCGCGCCCGATCGGTTGGAGGACATCCTCGAAGGGCTGGAAGCCGACGGATCGGACTGGTCGTTGAAGGAACTCGCGGCGCTCAAGACCAAGAGCCCGCTGTCGTGCAAGGTCTCGCTCCGCCTGCTCGCCCAGGCTTATGGAATGCCGAGCTTCGCGGCCGAGATGACGACCGAATATGCGCTCGCCGTCCGCATGACCAACTATCCGGACTTCCGGGAGGGCGTGCGCGCGCTTCTGATCGACAAGGACAATGCGCCGCGCTGGGACCCGGCGAGTCCGGAAGAGGTGACCGAAGAGCTGGTCGATCGGATGTTCGCGCCGCTTCCGGACGGGCAGAACTGGACTCCGCTGCCGGAATAAATTTCGTCATGCCGGACTTGATCCGGCATCCACCTTGCTTGATCCGGGCCAGCAAGAAGGTGGACCCCGGATCAAGTCCGGGGTGACGGAGGAGACGGATATGGCCGAATACGAAACCATCCTGGTCGAGCAGCGCGGGGCGGTGACCTTGGTCACGCTCAATCGGCCTCAGCAGCTCAACGCGCTCAACAGCCAGGTTCTGGGCGAGCTCATCCAGGCGTTTCGCGCCTATGATTCCGATTCCTCCCAGCGCTGCCTGGTGCTGACCGGAAGCGGCGAGAAGGCGTTCGCCGCGGGCGCCGACATCAAGGAGATGGAGGCCCAGGGCTTCGCGGCCATGTACGGCTCAAACTTCTTCGCCGGCTGGGAGCAGGTCACGGCGACCCGCAAGCCGTGGATCGCCGCGGTCGCGGGCTTCGCATTGGGCGGCGGCTGCGAGGTCGCGATGATGGCCGACTTCATCATCGCCGCCGACAATGCCAAGTTCGGCCAGCCGGAGATCAAGCTGGGCGTCGCTCCCGGCATGGGCGGATCGCAGCGGCTCACCCGCGCCATCGGCAAAGCCAAGGCGATGGAGATGTGCCTCACCGGCCGGATGATGGACGCAGCCGAGGCGGAGCGGAGCGGGCTCGTGGCGCGCGTGGTGCCGGCGGCTCAGCTGATCGACGAGGCGATGAAGACCGCCGAGCAGATCGCGTCAATGGCGCCGCTCGCAGCGATCGCCAACAAGGAGATGGTCAACGCCGCGGACGAGAATTTCCTCGCCCAGGGCATATTGTTCGAGCGCCGGCTGTTCCACGGCCTGTTCGGCACCGAGGACCAGAAGGAAGGCATGTCCGCCTTCGTCGCCAAGCGGCAGGCGGAGTGGAAGGGGGAATGATCTAACCCTCTCTTCTTCAGGAGAGAGGGTTCAAGGAGAAGAAGATGGCACGCGTCGCATTTATCGGGCTCGGCAATATGGGCGGCGGGATGGCCGCGAACCTCGCCAAGGCGGGGCATGACGTTCGGGCGTTCGACCTCAGCGAAGCCGCGCTGGTCAAGGCCGAGGAGCGCGGCTGCCTGCGCGCCGCTTCCGCCGCCGAGGCGGTGAAGCACGCCGAGGCGGTGGTGACCATGCTGCCGGCCGGCAAGCATGTCCGCGATGTGTATGAGAGCAGCATCATCGGTGTCGCTCCGACCTCGGCGATCCTGATGGATTGCTCGACCATCGACGTGGCGACGGCGCGCGAGGAGATCGCCAAGGCCGAGGCCAAGGGCTATCGCATGGTCGACGCGCCGGTGTCGGGCGGAATCGCCGCGGCCGAGGGCGGCACCCTGACGTTCATGGTCGGCGGCTCGCCCGAGGCGTTCGCCGCGGCCCAGCCGTTCCTCGACCTGATGGGCAAGGCGGTGATCCATGCCGGCGGCGCAGGCGCTGGCCAGGCGGCCAAAATCTGCAACAACATGCTTCTGGGAACGTCGATGATCGCGACCTGCGAGACCTTCGTGCTCGCCCAGAAGCTCGGCCTCGACCCGCAGACCTTCTTCGACATCTCGTCCAAGGCGTCGGGTCAGAACTGGTCGATGACCAGCTATTGCCCGGTTCCCGGCGTCGGCCCCGAGACCCCGGCCGACCGCGACTATGAAGGCGGCTTCGCGGCCGCCTTGATGCTGAAGGACCTGCGCCTCGCGATGGAGGCGGCGCGAGACGCGGACGCCTACACGCCGATGGGCGCCTTTGCCGAGGAGCTCTACACCCGCTTCGCCGAGGGCCTCGGCGGCGCGGGCAAGGACTTTTCCGGGATCATCAAGATGATCGACGACAGCTGGACGGCGCCCGCCGGAAGCGAGCCCCCACCCCCGCCGCTGGGCGCGCGAATGTGACGCCGCGCCGGTTCACCTTTTCCTAGCTTTCCCCGCTTAGGGGGAAGCGATGGGTAGGGGGCGATGAACTTGCCGGCCAGCGCCGCCGCGGCAGCGAAGACGCGCCAGCCGCTCGCCATTTCGGTGGCGGCGGGGGTGCCGGATGCGCTGGATCGCCTCGCCGCCGCCGGCGATCCCGACCACGCCTTCCTTCGCGCCGCCTGGTTCCGGGCGGCCGGGGCGGACTCGACCTTGCTGGTCCAGAGCGCGGACGGGAGGCCGCTTGCCGCCTTACCGACCACCCGCACCGGACCCAGGGCGATCGGCGCGCATGCCGTGGTCGGCGCTTATTGGCCGTTCCGAACCGTGCCGATCTCCCCGCGGCTCGGCGACGCGGAGCTGGAGGTGGCGCTCGCCGATCCCCGCGTCCGCACGGCGCTCGGTCCGCTGTGGCGCATGGGTCCTTTCTACGAGGACGACCCCGCCGGCGCGCGCCTGATCGAGGCCGCGCCCAAGGCCGGCTGGACGATGCTCGGGCGCAGCCTCGGCAACACCTACCTGCTGGAGGTCGCCGAGCTGCGGGCGCGGGGACCGTGGCCGCGGCCGTCGACGCTTAAGCGGATCCGCAATTACGAGCGCCAGCTCGGCGAGGTCAGCTACGAGCGGATCGTCGGCACGGACTGGTCGGCGGCGACGTTCGACACGCTGGCGGCGATCGAGGCGGCGAGCTGGATCGCGAGCCGGACCGACGGCAGCGGCGCCAAGTTCCTCAACCCCGGCTCGCGCGCCTTCTGGGAAAAGGCCGCGGCCGACCCGGTGCTGGCGAACATGATGTCGGCGCTGATCCTGCGCGTCGGCGGCACCCCCGCGGCTTTCTGCTTCGACCTCAATGTCGGCGCGCTCCAGTACAGCATCGCCGGGAGCTACGACGCGCGCTTTGCCAAGCTGAAACCCGGCAAGATCGCCACCTATCGCAATATCGAATGGGCGCTGGAGCGCGGCATCACGCGAATCGACTGGGGCGCCGGGGATGGCGGCTACAAGGGCGAGATCGGCGCGGTGAAGGGGCCGGCCATCGTCGACTGCTTGTTCGTGCGCAACGCCTTCGTGGCGTCGATGCTGCGCCCGCGCTGGCAGCGGACCGTGTCCGGAGACAGCGCCGACGACGCGCGCAAGCTGCCGTTGAGCCGGCGCGAATGGCTGTTGCTGGCGAGCGTCCTCACCGCCGCGGCGGCAGGGGCGCTCGCCGAATGATCATTCGCCTTCGGGCGCGGGCCGGGCGGAGCCGATCTGGTTGGTGATGCCCACCACGGAGGCGTCCGGAACGCTGCGGTCGAGGACGATGCAGTCGCGAAAGCCGGTGCGCGCGCAGATCTGCCAGCGGTCGCCGGGATGGATCGACAGGCTGCGGATCGGCCATTCGGTGACGACCCGGCGGTTGGAGGTGTTCACGACCCATTGCTCGCCGTTGTAATTGGGCATCTGGAACAGCATCAGCTCGCCCCGCATCGTGTGCGGGCCGCGCTGGACCTCGGCAGGCTGCGACGCACTGGCCGCGGCCGGCGCCGGCGGCTGGCTCGCGAAAGCCGGAACGGAAAGCACGGCAAGGACGGCGGCAGCAACCATCTTCTTCATCTGGTGAGTCCCCTGCTCTTCTGTGGATTTCAAAGACTTATTACCGAGTGCCGGTGTCGCGCAACCCTTGCGGCGAGGCGATCACCGCGTTCAGCGCCTCGCGCCAGGCGGCGAGCCGCGCCTCACGTCCTTGCCCGAGGTCCTTCGGCCGGAACGTGTCGATCGCGCCGCGCATGGCGCTTGCCTCCGCGAGCGAGCCGAACATGCCGCAGCCGATTCCGGCCAGCATCGCCGCGCCGAGCGCCGTGGTCTCGACGAAGGCAGGCCGCTCGACCTCGATCCGCAGCATGTCGGCAAGGTCCTGGGCGAGCCAGTCGTTGGCGCTCATGCCGCCGTCGATCCGAAGCCGCGTCCATTCCGCGCCGTCGGCGGCGAAGGCGGTCATCAGGTCGTGGCTCTGGTGGGCCATGGCCTCGAGCGCGGCGCGGACGATCTGGGCGCGGCCCGTCGCGAAGCTGAGGCCCGAGATGCTGGCGCGGGCATCGGGCCGCCAGTGCGGCGCGCCGAGACCGGTGAGCGCGGGGACGATCACCGCTCCGCCGCTGTCGGGGATGGAGCGCGCCAGCTCCTCGCTCTGCGCCGCGGTGACGATGAGGCCGAGGGAATCGCGAAGCCATTTGATCAGGCTGCCGGCGACGAACACCGAGCCTTCCAGGGCATAGGCCATGGCGCCGTCGAGCCGCCAGGCGATCGTGGTGAGAAGGCGGTGGTGCGACGGCTGCGGGTGAGCGCCGGTATTGGTGAGGATGAAGGCGCCGGTGCCGTAGGTCGCCTTGGAGTCGCCCGGCGACAGGCAGGCCTGGCCGATCGACGCGGCCTGCTGGTCGCCGGCCATGCCGGTGATCGGGATCGGACCGCCGAACAGATCGGGCAAGGTCGTCCCGTAGCGGCCCGCGCAGTCGACGATCTCGGGCAGAGCGCCGGGAGGGACGTGGAACAGGTCGAGGAAGCCCGCGTCCCACATGCCCTTGCGGATATCCATCAGCGCGGTGCGCGCGGCGTTGGTCGCGTCGGTGACGTGGAGGCCTCCGGTCAGCTTCCACACCAGCCAGGATTCGATGGTGCCGACGGCGAGGTCGTCGCCGGCCTCCTTCAGCTGCGGCCAGCTCGCCATCGCCCAGGCGATCTTGGAGCCGCTGAAATAGGGGTCGAGGAGGAGGCCGGTGCGCTCCTGCAGCGGCGGCTCGTAGCCTTTCTCCTTCATGCCCGCGCACAAGGCGGCGGTGCGGCGGTCCTGCCAGACGATGGCGGGGCCGAGCGGCTCTCCGGTGCACTTGCTCCAGAAGACGATGGTCTCGCGCTGGTTGGTGATGCCGATGGCGGCGATCGCGCCGGGCCCGCCGACCTTGTCGACGCAGGTTCGGGCGCAATGGAGGGTGAAGTCCCAGATTTCGCGCGCGTCGTGCTCGACCCAGCCGGGCCGGGGATAATGCTGGGTGAATTCCTTCTGGACGATGCCGCGGCACTCGCCGTCGGGCGCGAACAGCATCGCCCGAGTGCTGGTCGTGCCTTCGTCGATCACCAGGATGAACTGCTCGGACATCGCGTGACTCTCTCCCTGGTGCTTCATCGTCATTCCGGCGAAAGCGGGAATCCAGCTTTTTCTTCATCATCCACAAGGACTGGCCGTCATCCAGATTGAAGGCAGCTGGATTCCCGCTTTCGCGGGAATGACAATAAGGAGGCTGGATGGACAGTTTCGACCTGCTCGTCATCGGCGGCGGCATCAACGGGGCGGCGATCGCGCGCGACGCGGCGGGCCGGGGGCTGTCCGTGCTGCTGGTGGAGCGCGACGATCTGGCGAGCCACACCAGCTCGGCCTCGTCGAAGCTGGTTCATGGCGGGCTTCGCTACCTCGAGCAATACGAGTTCCGGCTGGTCCGCGAGGCGCTGCAGGAGCGCGAGATATTGCTGCGCAACGCGCCGCACATCGTCCGGCCGCTGCGCTTCATCCTCCCCGACCCCTCCGGCGGCCGGCCGTGGTGGCTGATCCGGCTCGGGCTGCTGCTCTACGGGGTGCTGGCGGGACGCAGCTCGCTTCGCCGGCCGCGTTCGGTCGGGAAGGCGGACGGCGCCGCCCGCGATCCGCTCACGGGCGACCACATGCTCGCCGAATATTGGGACGCCTGGGTCGACGACTCGCGGCTGGTCGTCCTGAACGCGATGGACGCGAAGCTGCGCGGCGCGGAGGTCGCCACGCGCACCGAGTTCCTCTCCGCGCGGCGCGAACGCGATCGCTGGGTGGCACGGCTCGGCGGCGGCCGCGAGGTGTCCGCCGGCATGATCGTCAACGCCGCCGGGCCGTGGGTGGCCGAGGTCCTCCACCGGCGGCTCGTCGCGGAGACGAAAGCCGGCGTCCGGCTGGTCAAGGGGACCCACATCGTCGTTCCGCGCCTCTACGACGGCGACCATGCCTATATCCTCCAGCAGCCGGACGGGCGGGTGGTGTTCGCGCTCCCTTATGGCGAGTTCACCATGATCGGCACGACGGATACGCCGGTCGCTCAGCCGGACGACGAGGCGCCGGACGCGGCGGAGCTCTCCTACCTGTGCGACTCGGCGAACCGTTATTTCGTACGACAGACGAGCCCGGCCGAAATCGTCTGGTCCTTCGCCGGCATCCGCGCGCTTTACGATGACGGCGCAGCGAATGCGAAGGACGTGACTCGCGACTACCGGCTCGAGCTGGACGACGACGGCCCCAAGCTGCTGTCCGTGTTCGGCGGCAAGATCACGACCGCCCGGGCGCTGGCGAGCGAGGCGCTCGACAAGCTCGGCGTCGGCGGGCTCAAGTTCACCGCGACCAGCCACCTGCCGGGCGGCGACCTCGACGTCCACTTCAACTCCTGGGTCCAGGAGCTGGCGCGTTGGATGCCGCAGCCGATGCTGATACGCATGGCGCAGGCCTACGGGACGCGGCTGCGGCGGGTGCTGGAGGACGCCGCCGGCCTCGACGATCTCGGGCGTCATTTCGGAGCGGACCTGTACGAGGCGGAAATACGCTACCTCGTGGACAAGGAATTTGCGCGTACGGCGGAGGACATCCTGTGGCGGCGAACCAAGGTCGGGCTTCGACTGACCGATGCGGAGCAGCGGGAACTGGCCGATTTTCTTTCGGAACGGCTGCCCCCGAATGCGGGTTGAGACCCAATGGCTGACGGTAAGCGAATCATCGGCTGGCTCGTCGATCGGGCGCAGCGAGTCGAATTGCTCCAGCAGTTCCCGCCGCGATACGAGGCCATCGTCGCCGACCATGTCACGCTCGAATCCGGCACGGACGCGCCGCTGCCCGAGGCCGCGGTCGGCGAGATCATCGGCCGCGCCGACGACGGCAAGGGAGTCGAGGCCCTGGTCGTGTCGATCGACGGCAGCACCGACCGCCCGGGCGGCGGCACCTACCACATCACCTGGTCGCTCGCCGAAGGTCGCAAGGCCAGGGAAAGCAACGACGTGATCGACACGGAGGGCTGGGCCGACCTCGACATGGCGGTGCCGGTGACCCTGCACCCGGCGGAGTTCTGACGGCATGCCTAAGCCCCTCCTCTTCCGAGGAGGGGTCGGGGGTGGTGGCGCGGCGCCGCCGCGCGCGCGCCAGCGGCGCCGGGGCCCCCCCCCCCAACCCACC
>JAEZFL010000011.1 GCA_023417515.1 Pseudomonadota bacterium
CAACAGCATCGGAGCCGTAGAGCGACGACGACCCGTCCTTGACGATCTCGATACGCTGCAGTATCGAAGAGGGAATCACGTTGAGATCGAATGCGCCGACCTGACCGCGGACGCCGGCCGGACCCGGACGCTTGCCATTCAGGAGCACAAGGGTTCGGTTCGCGCCCAGTCCGCGCAAGTCGAGCGACTGGGTGCCGGTGCCGCCTTCCACCACGAAGCCGCTGAACTGGTGGTTGATCTGCGTGGAACCGGCCGCGACGTTTGACTTCTGCAGGAACTCCGCCGTTTCGATCTGGCCGACGTTGACGCTGGTATCGGCGGTGATCACCTGCACAGGGGAGACCGAGTCGTACTCCAGTCGGCGCAGCAGCGACCCGGTCACAGTCATGCGTTCGAGTTCGGTGGGCGCCGGCGACGACTGCTCCGTTTCCTGCTCCTCATCCTGTGGCTCGGACGCGTCCTGCGCATAAACCAGCGAGCCATAGAGGCAGCCGGCGACCGCGACGAAGAGCGGCAATTTCCTGAAATTTGGGCGCTTGCTGTGGTTTGGACGCATGAACTGTTCCCCATCAAAATGTGAATTAAACGTTAACGTTACCGCAACGTTAACCGAGTATAGGCGTGGCTTGCCGCATTGAGCAATGGTTCAGAACAAGTTTTGGCAAGTGCCGGGCGGTCCCCAAAAAAAACCCCGGCCAGGCCGGGGTCGTATCAGTGTGTAGCGTGTAGCGGTGGCGATCTAAAGACCTCCCTCGCCGCAGTCTGTCGTCAGGAAGTCCTCCAACAGTTGCAGCGAACTCATCTGATGACGGTAATACCAGGGCATGCTGTGTGGCATGTCAGGGATGAGTTCAAACTTGGCCGGGACCCGATCCTTCACCGCCTCATAGAAGCCGCGCGCGTGGAATGCCGGGGTGCGCACGTCGCGGTCACCTACGTACAGCAGGACGGGGATGTTCGCCTTGTCTGCATGGCGCATGGGATCCATGCCCGTGACCGTGCGTGCCTGCAGGATCCGCTGCACGCGATTCTCGCTCCATGTGGTTCCAAGGCGGGCCAGATCCGTCACCGGGGCTCCCGATATCGCGCACTGGTAGGGGCTGTCGGGTCGAACAACGGCTGCGGCCGCAGCGAACCCTCCGTAGGAGTAGCCGAAGATGGCGATCCGCTCAGGGTCCGCGATGCCCTGCGCGACAAGCCATGCAGCGCCGTCGTCTTTGTCGTCCTGCATCGACAGGCCCCACTGCGCGTCCCCAGCCAGCCACAACTTCCGACCAAGACCTGAAGACCCGCGATACTGCGGACGGAGCACCGCGTAACCGCGCGACGTCAGGAACGGCACCCAGCCACTCCCATCCCATCCGCCGAAGTCCCGCGCCCAAGGGCCCCCGTGTGGATGGATGATTGTCGGGAGCGGCCCGTCGCCCTTGTTCCATCCGGCAGGCAAATCGAGAATCGCCGGAACTTTCATTCCATCGCGCGCCGAGTAGCTGACCAGGCTCTGGTCGCCGACGCTCTCGGGCTTGATCCAAGGTCGTTGGCTTCCCAGCGTCACCACGCGATTGCGGTCGACCAGAACGTGGTATGCCGGAGGATGGCGTGCGCTGGACGTGGAAAAGAGGACCCTGGAATAGCCGTCGTTGTAGCCGGAGATGGCGATCGACTGCCCTGGATACGCCGATTGAAGTCCCGACTGGATGGAGCGGAGATCCGGGTCGACGTAAGTCGTTTCCCGCGTCAGGCCGTCCACTGTGAAGCCCAGCACCTGGTTGAAGTTGCTAGGCCGGTTGCCCAGCACGATTCCCGATATGGAGTATTCGGGATGCGCAACGAGCGCCTCCTTGTCGAAGGCGCGTGCGACCGGGTCGTACATCCACGCTTGGACCTGATCGGAATGCAGGTCGGTCAGGACATGGAACTTTCCAGTCTGCTCGTCACGTCCCACGAACTCCAGCGTGTGTCGCTCGCTGAGGCGCTGGGTCAGGTTGTCGTGCGTTTCGAACTCACCGGTATTCGGGTTCTTGATCAGAATTCGCTGCTCGTATTCGCTTCCCCCGGCCCCTTCCAGCTCGACGCGGGTCAGCAGTTCGCCATCGCGAGGGTCAAAGAGGCCTGGACTCGACCGGCCACCAGATTTGAAGAGCAGCTTCGTCGTCCCGTCTCGCAAGTTGTAGAGGTAATAGTTGCCGGAGAGCGTCGCCTGGTTGACCTGCAGAACAATCACGTTCTCGGGGTCGAGCGGGAGAGGGTTGACGAGTTCTGCCGTCCCTGCGATCTCGAGACACCGCTGCGTGTCCTCGCTCACTCCGATGCGGCGTGTGTTGTCGGCGAAAGCATCCGTAAAGTTCTGGTGCTTCGTGTCCGTGAGGTAGGCTTTCGTCACGAAGGTCTTGGTGGCGCCCGTCGAGCGGCCCTCGCCACAGCCGCCCAGCTGACCGGTCCACTCCTGCCTCGCGAGGACGATCAATTTGTCCGCCTTCATCGCGTTGGCCGCGATGAACTTCATCCGGTCTCCGGATGGAGTGACGACCGGCCCGCTGTCGAGGTTGTCCACCTGCCAAGTCGCCAGAGCGGTCTCGCGGTAATCTGTGCCGGGAGCCGCGATGAGCGCCACTAGGTTCTTGCCGTCCGCACTCATTGAGACGGACTGGATCTCCGGCAACCGCGCGAAAGCCTCGGCCGGGATGGGCTCCCGCGCCGCGGCGCTCGAGGAAAGCGCAGAAATCCCAAGACAGAGCGCGCAAGCAGCTCCCCTGTACCTGCCGGTCAAAGCATTGCGGACGTGCGAACTCTTGCTCAAGCGCATTGAGTACCCCCTGGCGAATTCAACGGTCGGCTGGGCCGGCATGGCTGCCGATGTCCGGATGGTACCCGCTAACGGCGGATTGCCACAGTCACTGGGATCCCCGCAGTCCTACTGGAAGTCGGTAGACTGAATAGCCAGTTCTCGAACATTCTCCATGGAATACCGATCTACGCCTCGCGCCGTCCAGAGCGGACTTGCCCCCCCCCCCCGCATCCGCAACATCCTCGCCGTCGGTTCGGGGAAGGGCGGAGTGGGGAAGTCGACGACCGCGGTGAATCTCGCACTGGCGCTTGCGGGCGAGGGCGCGCGCGTCGGGGTGCTGGATGCGGACGTGTACGGACCGAGCATCCCGACCATGCTGGGGTTGTCCGGCAAGCCCGACAGCCCGGACGGCAAGTCGATCCTGCCGATGCGCGCGCACGGGATCGAGGCGATGTCGATCGGGTTCCTGGTCGAGGCGGACACGCCGATGATCTGGCGCGGGCCGATGGCGACCTCGGCGCTCACCCAACTGCTCAACGACACGCTGTGGGGCGGCGAAGAGGGCCTCGACTACCTGATCGTGGACCTGCCGCCGGGTACCGGCGACATCCAGCTCACGCTGGCGCAGAAGATTCCCGTCGCGGGCGCGGTGGTGGTGACCACGCCGCAGGACGTGGCCACGCTCGACGCGCGCAAGGCGCTGCGGATGTTCGAGAAGGTGGATGTGGCGGTGCTCGGCCTGGTGGAAAACATGGCCCAGCACGTGTGCTCGAACTGCGGCCATGTCGAGCACCTGTTCGGGCAAGGCGGGGGCGAGCGCATGGCGGCGCAGTACGGCGTGCCGCTGCTGGGATCGCTGCCGCTGGAGATCGGGATCCGCGCGCAGGGCGACGCCGGCGTGCCGATCGTGGCCGCGTCCCCGGACTCGGCCGCCGCCGCGGCCTACCGCGCCACCGCCGCGCGCCTGCGCGAGGAACTCGAGAAGCGTCCGCGCGCGCCGCGGGGCATTTCCGCTTCACTCCTGTAGATCGGCCTGGACCAGCGCAGCAGCGCTGTCCGGGTGAGCGCTTGCGATCCGGTGCCGGTGCAGGCGAACCCGGGCGCTTCGATCCCTGCGACCACCGGCGGATGGGGCGACTACGCTCCCGGCCTCGTGCCGCCTTCGAGCTTGAGGCACCCCGCGCGACGCGCAGAACCAGCGGGCAGCGACGGCTGACGGCGGGCCGGCCCCCCCCTACAATGCGCGCTTCCGGCCGCGCGCCGCAGGGAACACCGCATGAGCATCAAGAGCGACCGCTGGATCCGGCGCATGTCCGAGCAGCACGGGATGATCGAGCCGTACGAGCCAGGCCAGGTGAAGCAGGCCGCGGGCGGGCGGATCGTCAGCTACGGGACGTCCAGCTACGGCTACGACGTGCGCTGCTCGCGCGAGTTCAAGGTGTTCACCAACATCAACTCCACGATCGTCGATCCCAAGCATTTCGATCCCAAGAGCTTCGTCGACATCGAGGCCGACGAGTGCATCATCCCGCCGAACTCGTTCGCGCTGGCGCGCACGGTCGAGTACTTCCGCATTCCCCGAGACACGCTGGTGGTGTGCCTGGGCAAGAGCACCTATGCGCGCTGCGGGATCATCGTCAACGTGACTCCGCTGGAGCCCGAGTGGGAAGGCCACGTGACCCGCGAGTTCAGCAACACGACCCCGCTGCCGGCGCGCATCTACGCCAATGAAGGCGTCGCGCAGATGCTGTTCTTCCAGTCCGATCCGGACGACGTCTGCGAGACCTCGTATCGCGACCGCGGCGGCAAGTACCAGGGCCAGACGGGCGTGACGCTGCCCCGTACCTGATCCGCCGCGCCCCGCGGCCATCCGTACCGCCCTTTTTTCTCCCACAGCCATTCAAGGAACGAACGCCATGAACGAACAGAATCCCTACGGCAGCCCTGAAGCGGTCGTCGCCGACCTGGACGCAACCAACCTGGCCGGGCGATGGGAGCGGCTGGGAGCAGCGATCATCGACACCATCCTCCTGCTGGTGATCCTCGTGCCGCTCATGTTCGTGGGCGGCTACTGGCAGGCGGCGATGGCAGCAGGCGGCCAGGTGCCCATCGCGACGACGATGCTGTGGGCGGTGGTCGGATTCGCCGTGTTCGTGCTCGTGCAGTGGTATCCCCTCAATGCACGCGGCCAGACCTGGGGCAAGCGCCTGCTCGGGATCCGTATCGTCGACATGGATGGCGACCAGCCGACGATGGGACGACTGCTCGGGCTGCGCTACCTGCCGGTCCAGATGGTGGGGAACGTGCCCGTGGTCGGCACCGTGCTCGCCCTCGTCAACGTGCTGCTGATCTTCCGCGGCGACCGCCGCTGCGGCCACGACCTGATCGCAGGGACCCAGGTCGTCAAGGGCGGCTGACCGCGGCCGCGGATGCGTCCGCAGGGCGCATCTGCGGGACGCGCCCGTGCCGGTGGGCGTGCTGGCCGCGCTGGCTGCTGTCGCACCGCGGCATGCGGCAGCTCCCTTCAGGCCGGGCTTTCCCGCAGTGCGTGCTCCAGCCGGCGGATGCGTTCGATCAGGCCTTCCGGGCTGTAGGGGCGGGCTGCGACCCGCCCCCAGACGGGCGCCGGCCAGGCCGGGTCGTCCTCGAACCGGGCGATCACGTGCACGTGGAGCTGCGGCACCATGTTGCCCAGCGTTGCCACGTTGAGCTTGAACGGCTGGAACACCGTGCGCAACGCGCGGGCGGCGAGGTCGATCTCGTCGGTGAGCAGGTGCCGCTGCGCGGCGTCGAGGTCGAGCAGTTCGCGTGCGCCTGCGATGCGGGGCACCAGCACCAGCCAGGGATAGTTGGCGTCGTCCATCAGGCGCAGTTCGCACAGCTCCAGCGCGCGCAGCGGATGGGTGTCGGCCGCCAGCTGTGGATGCAGTTCGTAGTGTCCCGGGTCGGGGTGTCTGGCCATGCGGACTCCTTCAGCCCAGCGCGGTCTCGAGGAAGTCCAGCGTACGCCGGCGGGCCAGGGCGGCGCTTTCGGGATGGAAGTGACGGGGGTCGACGTCGCGGTTGAAGGCGTGTCCGGCGCCCGGGTAGAGATGGACCTGCGCATCGGCCCAGGCGTCGCGATGGGCCTGGATGTAATCCGGCGGCGTGCTCTGGTCCTCGGCGCCGAAGTGGAACAGCATCGGCGCGCGCAGCGCCTCGCCGAGGTAGGGCTGCGAGCGGGCGCCGTAGTAGGCCACGGCCGGCAGGCCCAGCCGGGTATTGGCCAGCAGCGCCATGCTGCCGCCCCAGCAGAAGCCGATCACGGCCACCTTCAGCCCCTCGCGCCGCAGCGACTCGGCCGCCGCGCGGGTCGTGTCCACGGCCCGTTCCGCGCCCAGTTCACCCACCAGCTCGCGCCCCCGTGCGAAGCCTGCCTCGTCGTAGCCGAGTTCGACGTTGCGGGCGACCGGATCGAACAGGGCCGGCGCCAGGGCCACGTAGCCCGAGGCCGCATAGCCCTCGACCACGCTGCGGATGTGCTCGTTGACCCCGAAGATCTCCTGCAGCACCACGATCCCGCCCAGCGCGGCGGCGTGGTCGGGCGGATCGGCCCGCCAGGCGTCGACGGGGCCTGCCCCGGTCTGGATCACGGTGTCGCGGCCCATGGCGGCCTCCCTGCGGCGGTCGGGGGCCCGATTCTAGCCGAGGCTATAATCCGCGGCCGTGACGCCGGCGGCGTCGCCCACTCGTTCCCGTACCCCATGTCCGCAGCCAACCCCCAGGTCGGTTTCGTCAGCCTCGGCTGCCCCAACGCGGTGGTCGACTCCGAGCGCATCCTCACCCAGCTCCGCGTCGAGGGTTACGACCTGGTGCCCAGCTACGACGACGCCGACGTGGTCGTGGTCAACACCTGCGGGTTCATCGACTCGGCGGTGGCCGAATCGCTGGATGCGATCGGCGAGGCGATGGCGGAGAACGGGAAGGTCATCGTGACCGGTTGCCTGGGCAAGCGGTCGGACATGATCCGCGCGCAGTTCCCCGATGTGCTCTCGATCAGCGGTCCCCAGGACTACGCCACGGTGATGGGCGCGGTGCACGAGGCCCTCCCGCCCCGGCACGATCCCTTCATCGACCTGCTGCCGCGGCGCGCGTCGGAAGAGGACGAGGTGGGCGTCAAGCTCACGCCGAAGCACTACGCGTACCTGAAGATCTCCGAAGGCTGCAACCACCGTTGCAGCTTCTGCATCATTCCCTCGATGCGCGGCGACCTGGTGTCGCGCCCGGTCGACGAGGGGCTGCGCGAGGCCGAGCGGCTGGTGGTGCGCGGCGGGGTGAAGGAACTGCTGGTGATCTCGCAGGACACCTCGGCCTATGGCGTCGACGTGCGCTATGCGGAACGCGAGTGGCGCGGCAAGCCGTACCAGACGCGGATGAAGGCGCTGTGCGCGGGGCTGTCGGAGCTGGGGGTGTGGACGCGCCTGCACTACGTATATCCGTACCCGCACGTGGACGACGTCATCCCGCTGATGGCCGAAGGCAAGCTGTTGCCGTACCTCGACATCCCGTTCCAGCACGCCAGCCCGCGCGTCCTCAGGTTGATGAAGCGCCCAGGCGCGGTGGACAGGGTGCGCGAGCGTATCGCCCGCTGGCGCGACATCTGCCCCGAACTGGCGATCCGCAGCACCTTCATCGTCGGCTTCCCGGGCGAGACCGAGGCCGAGTTCGAGGAACTGCTCGACTTCCTGCGCGAAGTGCGGCTGGATCGCGTGGGCGCGTTCGCCTATTCGCCGGTCGACGGTGCGAGCGCCAACGCACTGCCCGATCCGGTGCCGGAAGCCGTGAAGCAGGAGCGGCTGGCGCGGTTCATGGAGGTGCAGGCGGAGATCTCGGCGCGGAAGCTCGAAGCGAAGGTGGGCAGCGTGCAGCGTTGCCTGGTGGACATGGTCGATGGCGACCTGGCGATCGCGCGCTCCCGGGCCGACGCCCCGGAGATCGATGGCGTGGTGCAGATCCAGAACGGCATGGGGGCCGGACTGCAGGCGGGCGATTTCGTGGAGGTGCGGATCATGGGAAGCGACGAGCACGACCTCTACGGCGAGGCGCTGCCGGCGCTCCGGGTCCTGGGCTGACGCGCACGGCCCGCGGGTTTGCGATGCCCGGGCCCATCCGTCCCGGGAGCGCGCCATGATCGGCGATCGACTGTTCATCCGGATCGCGCGGGCGGCCTCGCGCTTCACCGGCCGTTCCCTGAGCTTCGCGATCGCCCTGGGGTGATCCTGGCCTGGGTGCTCACCGGGCCCGTCTTCGGCTTCAGCGATACCTGGCAGCTGGTGATCAACACCGGCACGACCATCGTGACGTTCCTGATGCTGTTCCTGATCCAGAACACGCAGAACCGGGACACGGAAGCCATGCAGATCAAGCTCGACGAGCTGATCCGGGCCACCCGCAACGCGCATAACGCGCTGCCCGACCTGGAAGATCTCGAGGAACACGAAATCGACGCGTTCCGTGCGCGCCATGTCGCGCTGGCGCAGCGGGCGCGGGCGCGTGGCGAGGTTTTCGACGACCTGGCAGCGGGCGACGACGCAGGCCGCTGAGCCCGGCGGCGCGTCAGTCGTAGCGCACGTCGATGATGGCGAACCGCACGGTGCCGCCAGGCAGCTGCGCCTCGAATTCGTCGTCGATACGCTTTTTCAGCATGGCGCGCGCAAGCGGGGAATCGATGCTGATCCAGCCGCGCTTCGCATCGGTTTCGTCCGGACCGACGATGCGGTAGCGCGCGGTGTCGCCGGTGCCGGTGTTTTCCACTTCGACCTGCGCACCGAAGTACACCGCCTGCGGATCCGAGGGCAGCGCATCGACGATCCGCAACACTTCGAGGCGCTTGCTCAGGTAGCGCACCCGGCGGTCGATCTCGCCGAGCTGCTTCTTGCGATAGGTGTATTCGGCGTTCTCGGAGCGGTCGCCTTCGGCTGCAGCCGCAGCCAGCGCCTGCACTACTTCCGGCCGCTTCAGCCGCCACAGGCTGTCGAGCTCGGCCTTCAGGCGCGCATGGCCTTCGGCCGTCACCAGCGCGGTGCCGTGTTCGGCGGGCGGACGCCAGCGACCCACGGCGGCTCAGCTGCGGCGCAGGCTGGTGTTGGCGCCCGCCTGTCCGGCGGGCACGTCGAGGGCACGGATCTCGTCGCGGGAGACGAGCTCGAAGCGGCGGTCTGGCGCATCCTTGCTGTCGGGGTCGAGCAGCAGGCCGGCAGCGTCCGCGTCGAGCGTCCAGGTGCCGGTGGCGCGGATGGCCTCGTCGCCACTGCGGGTTTCCGCCAGGGCATAAGTGCCATCGGCCCGGATCTCGAGCGTGGTTTCGATGCCCGGGCAGTCAGCGCAGGGCAGGATCCCGGAGAAGCGGCCGGCGAACGCCTTGCGGTCGAAGCCTTCCGGGTCCCGGGGTTCGTGCCGCACCACGGCGCTGGCATCCGTGCCGGCCAGCTGTGGATCGGCGGCCATGGATTCCGCATCCTTCGCCGCACCGGTGGCCGGAGGTGCGACGGCGGGCGCCGGTTCCGGCGAACAGGCGGCGAGCACCAGGGCGAGCAGGGCGGGCAGCAGGCAGGGGGACGGTCGCATGACGGACTCCTGTCGTGTCGGGGGATCCAAGGATAGGGCAGCCGCCTGAACCCGGTGGCGACCGGCTCCCCGCGCTAGTGTTCCGCGCCGCCCGGAAGCGCGAGGTCGACCCGGTGGGCCAGGGCCGCCTCCAGCGCGATGCGCACGCCCTCGGTCATGGTCGCCACCGGCATCCACGGCGCGCCCGGGTGCCGCGCGGCCTGTTCTTCCGACCAGGGCACGTGGATGAAGCCGCCGCGGACGCCCGGGCGCCGCCGCAGCGTGTGCATCAGACCGTAGAAGACGTGGTTGCAGACATAGGTGCCCGCCGTCTGCGAGACACTGGCGGCGATGCCTGCCTCGGCCAGCGCCAGCGACATCGCCTTGATCGGCAGCGTCGTGAAGTAGGCCGCGGGTCCGCCCGGCACGACCGGAGCATCCACCGGCTGCGCGCCGGCATTGTCGGGGATCCGCGCGTCGTCCACGTTGATCGCCACGCGCTCGAGCGAGATCGCCGCGCGGCCGCCCGCCTGCCCCAGGCAGGCCACGAGCACGGGCCGCGTCCGCGAGATCGCCTGGCGCAGGACCCGCAGCGAGTCGCCGAAGGCCACCGGCAACTCGAGGCCGGCGATGCGGTGGCCGGCGAGGATCGCGCCGTCGAGCGCACGCATCACCGCCTGGCTGGGGTTGACGTCGTCGCCGCCGAAGGGGGCGAACCCGGTCAGGAGCACGGTGGACGAACTGGCAGAGCGCATCGTCAGCGGAACACGATCAGATACATCAGGGCGATATTGCACGCGAGCAGCGGCAGTGCGGTAGCCACCTGCTGGCGGATCACCGCATTGGGATCGCGCAGTTCCAGCAGCGCGGCCGGGACGAGGTTGAAGTTGGCCGCCATCGGCGTGAGCAGGGTGCCGCAGTAGCCCGAGAGCATGCCGATCGCCGCCAGCGACGCGGCATCGGCGCCGTGCATCTGCACCAGCAGGGGCAGGCCGATGCCGGCGGTCATCACCGGGAACGCGGCGAAGGCATTGCCCATCACCATCGTGAAGGCGGCCATCCCCAGCGCATAGGCCAGCACCACGACGAAGCGGTTCTCCACCGGAATCAGCATGCGGATCAGGCCCGCCACCGCGTCGCCCACGCCGGTGGCGGCGAACACGCTGCCGAGCGTGGCCAGCAGCAGCGGCAGCAGCGCGGCCCAGCCGATCGCATCCAGCAGCCGTCGCGACTGCTCGATCGCCGCGACCGGCGCGCTGCGCGTCATCAGCAGCGCGGCGGCGGCCGCCACCATGCAGGCCACCCCCAGGCCGACCAGGGTGGTGAGCTGGGCGCCGAACACGCGGATGCCGCCGATCTCCAGGTCCGCCAGCGGTACCGCGACCAGCACCGCCACCAGCGGGATCAGCAGGGCCGGGAAGAACAGCCGGTTGCCCAGGCGCTGCGCCGAGGCCTCGCGTGCGGCCGGCGTGCCCTCATCGCATTGTCCGCGGCCCAGCCCGCCGAAACCGGCCAGGCAGGCGAGCGCGACCACGATGCCGCCGACCACCGCGGCAGGCATGCGCTCGGCCGCCAGCATCGTCGCCGCCACCAGGCCCCAGAACAGGCCATTGGCCAGACGGCGCGGATTGCTGCGGTCGCGCACGGCGCGCAGCGCGCTCCACAGCAGGTAGCCGCCGACCAGCCAGTAGATCCACTGCAGGTCGATCATCTGGCCTCTCCCGGGCCGCGCGCCGCGGCGCCGCCGCGTGCGCCGATGGCCGCGGCCTCGCGCTGCAGGCGCCGGTCGAGCCGTGCCAGCCGCCAGCCGTGGATGAGGAAGGCGCACAACGCGGTCGGAATCCCCCACAGCGCGATGTGCAGCGGCTCCAGCACGATGCCGTGTTCGGCATAGAAGCCCTGCATCAGCAGCACGGCGCCGAAGGCGATGAAGATGTCCTCGCCGAAGAACAGGCCGACGTTGTCGGTCGCCGCCGACAGCGCCTTCAGGCGCTCGCGGCTGTCTTCCGGCAGCGGCCCGTGCCGCGCCTCGGCCGCGGCCTCCGTCATGGGCGCCAGCAGCGGGCGCACGGTCTGCGGATGCCCGCCCAGGCTGGTCAGGCCCAGTGCCGAGGCGATCTGGCGCGCACCAAGGTAGGCGATCAGCAGCCGGCCAGCGGTGGCCCCGCGCAGTCGCCGGATCCAGGCCTGGGCATGTTCCTTCAGGCCGTGGCGCTCGAGCAGGCCGATCACCGGCAGGGTCAACAGGAACACGGTGAGGTAGCGCTGCTTGGTGAACGCCTCGCCCAGCAGCTCGAGCACCTGCAGCGGCGTGCGCCCGGCCACCAGGCCGGTGACCAGGCCCGCTGCGACCACGATCAGCGCGGGATTCAGGCGCAGCGCGAAGCCGGCCACGACCAGGGCGACCCCGACCAGCGGCCAGTAGCTCATCGGGCGGGCTCCGGCGCGTGCGGGGCCAGGATCGCGACGCCTTCGGCGCGCAGGGCATCGCGCAAGGCGCTGGCGAACATCGCCGCGTCGGCGCGGTCGCCATGCAGGCACAGCGTGTCGGCGCGGACCGGCACCTGGCTGCCGTCGATCGCCCGCACCCGTCCGCCGCGCAGCATGTCCCGCACCTGCGCCAGCGCGTCGCCGAGGTGCTCGATGACCGCCCCCGGCCGGTCGCGCGGCACCAGGCTGCCGTCACCGGCATAGGCCCGCTCGGCGAACACCTCCTCGACGACCCCCAGGCCGAGGCGCCGGCCAGCATCGGCCAGCCGCGAGCCGGCCAGCGCGAAGAGCCGCAGCCGTGGATCGCAGTCGCGCACCGCCCGTGCG
>JAEZFL010000047.1 GCA_023417515.1 Pseudomonadota bacterium
CACGCTGACCGGCCCCCACCGCGCCGACCTCCTCGTCACCCACGCCGGCAAGGGCCAGCCGGCCGCGCGCAGCTCGACCGGCGAGCAGAAAGCGCTGCTGCTGAACCTCGTTCTCGCTCATGCCGACCTGGTCCGGGCCCGCAGCGGCCGCCCCCTCATCCTCCTCCTCGACGAAGTCGCGGCCCACCTCGACCCTTCCCGCCGCGCCGCCTTGTTCGAGCGCCTCGCCGCCACGGCAAGCCAGGTGTGGCTGACCGGAACCGAGCGCAGCCTCTTCGAAGGGGTCGGCGGGAGCGCCACCTGGTACCGGGTCGGCGAAGGCGCCGCGCATCCGGACTGAGATCGGCGGCGGCAATTTCCGTAAGGGAGGGAGGAAAGCGCGCGGGTTCAGCCGATCTCCGCGAAGGCACGCACCGGGAAGGTGCCCATGCCCGCGATCTTCGGCGGGGCGGCGGTGAATCGGAAGCCGCCTTCCGGCAGCGAGGCGAGGTTGGTCATGTGCTCGACGATCAGTGTGCCGGCGCCGAGCAGGATGGTGTGGATCGGGCGCCGCCGAGTGCGCGTGTCGTCGATATTATAGCTGTCGATTCCGACCAGGGCGGCGCCGCGGTCCGCCAGCAGTCGCGCGGCGGCTTCGGTGAGGAAGGGGTGGCCTTCGAAATAGGCCTCGCTGCCCCAATGGCGGGACCAGTTGGTGTGGACCAGCACCGCCTTGCCGCGGACGTCCAGGCCTTCGAACAGGGGCGCGTCGACCGCCATATCGTGGCTGCGCACGAGCAGGCCTCGGAGGTTTGCGCAGCGTTCGATGCCGACCCGCGCCAGGTCGTCGCCGTCGGCGTAGCGGTGGAACGGCGTGTCGAGATAGGTGCCGGTGTTGGCGACCATGTCGATCCGGCCGATCTGGAAGCTCGAGCCGTCGTCATAATGCTCCGCCGAGCCCTCGCGCGTCCAGAAGTCGCAGATGCGAGGCGCGGGCAGGCCCTGGTAGGTCACGGTGCCGTCGGCGACCGAGTGGCTGAGGTCGACGAGCCGCCTCATTCCGCCCGCCGCCGTCGCATTCGGTAAAGCCGGAACAGCGCGAACATCGCGATCGCCATCCACACGACGTTGAGCGAGGCCGAGGGGATGGCGCCGTGCCACGCGCCGTTGATCACGAAGCCTGCGGCGCCCAACAGGTTCATCCACTGGAAGGCGGGCGAGCGGCCGGTCAGCTTGTCTGCGGTGATGAGCACATAGCCGAGCAGGATCAGGCCGGCGCCCATCCAGCCCGCAATCTCGACCAGGATCTCGATGGCGCTCAGCTCAGCACCCGGTCAGCGACGAGGGCGCGCCGACGCGGCCGTCGCAATACCACACATCGGTCGCGCCGATGGCATGGTCGACGAGGTTCCAGCGCCCGTCCTGGAAGCGCAGGATCGCGGTGACGGCGAGGTCGTCCATATTGTCGATGTCGTCCCCGAAGATGGCGCGGCCGTCGATCGGCGCGCCGCCGCGGCGCTGCGGGTTGGCGAACACAAGGGCCCAGCCGGGAGCGACCGAGATGCGGTCGACGACGAACTCGACGTTCGGGCCGAGCCGCGCCTCCACCGCCGGGCGGAGCGAGTCGAGGATGGCGCGGCGCTGGGCGGTGCCTGGGTCGGCCGGCGAACGGGCGTCGACTTCACCCTGCACCGCTTGCTCTTCGGCAGGCGCGGCCTGCGCGGCGGCGGGCACCACGGTCTTGGGTGCCGCCGCTTGGTTGCGACCCGACCGCTCGATCGCGCTCCTGAGGCCGCCCTCGTCGCGCTCGTCCGCCTGCCCGCAGCCGGCCAGGGCCGGCAGCAGGGCGGCGATCAGCAGGCGACCGGGCATGGGCGCGCTCCTCAGGCGGCGAGGCTCCTCAGCACATAATGGAGGATTCCGCCGTGGCGGAAATATTCGAGCTCGTTGGCGGTGTCGATCCGGACGCGCGCCGGGAAGCTCGACGCCGACCCGTCCGCCTTCGTCACCTGCACCGTGATTTCCTGGCGCGGCTGCAGGTCGGCGACTCCGGTGACGGTGAAGGTCTCGCTGCCGTCGAACTCGGGCGCCTCGCCGATGAACTGAAGCGGAAGCACGCCCATTCCGACCAGGTTCGAGCGGTGGATGCGCTCGTAGGTCTCCGCGATCACCGCTCGGACGCCGAGCAAATTGGTGCCCTTCGCCGCCCAGTCGCGCGACGAGCCGGTGCCATATTCCTTGCCGGCGATCACGACGAGCGGAACGCCCGACGTCTTGTAGCGCATCGCGGCGTCGTAGATCGCCATCTCGTCGCCGCTCGGAATGTGCCTGGTGAAGCCGCCCTCGACGCCCGGCACCATCTTGTTCTTGATCCGGATGTTGGCGAAGGTGCCGCGCATCATCACTTCATGGTTGCCGCGGCGCGCGCCGTAGCTGTTGAAGTCGGCCCGGGTGACTCCGTTCTCGGTCAGGTAGATGCCCGCGGGGGAGTCCGCCTTGATCGATCCCGCCGGCGAGATGTGGTCGGTGGTGATGGAATCGCCGAGCACCGCCAGCGGCCGAGCTCCGATGATGTCGCCCGGAGGAGTCGGGGTCATCGTCATTCCGTCGAAATAAGGCGGGTTGGCGATGTAGGTCGACGAGGCCGGCCAGTCATAGGTCGCGCCGCCGGTCACCGGGATGCCCTGCCAGCGCGCGTCGCCCTTGTAGACGTCGGCGTAGCGCGCCTTGAACATGTCGGCGTTGACGAACTGGTCGATGAGGGAGCGGACCTCCTCGTTGCTCGGCCAGATGTCGCGCAGGTACACGTCCTCGCCGTCCTTGCCCTTGCCGATGGGCGTTGCGACCATGTCCTCGACCACGGTGCCCTTGAGCGCATAGGCGACCACCAGCGGCGGCGAGGCGAGGTAGTTGGCGCGAACGTCGGGGCTCACGCGGCCCTCGAAGTTGCGGTTGCCCGACAGGACCGACGCGGCGACCAAGTCGTTCTTGTGGATCGCCTTGCTGATCGGCTCGGCGAGCGGTCCCGAATTGCCGATGCAGGTGGTGCAGCCATAGCCGGCGAGGTTGAAGCCCAATGCGTCGAGGTCCGCACTGAGGCCGGCGCGGTCGAGATAGTCGGTGACGACCTGCGATCCGGGCGCGAGGCTCGACTTCACCCAGGGCTTCCTCTCCAGCCCCTTCTCGCGCGCCTTGCGGGCGACGAGGCCGGCGGCGACCAGCACCGACGGATTGGAGGTGTTGGTGCAGCTCGTGATCGCCGCGATCACCACGTCGCCATGGCCGAGATCGTGGCCGTTGCCGTCGATCGCGAAGCGCTCGGGAAGCTCGTCGGCGGGATGGCCATATTCGCTGGTGAAGTTGGTTCGGAACTCCTCGTCGACCTGGCTCAGGAGCACCTTGTCCTGCGGCCGCTTGGGCCCGGCGAGGCTCGGCTCGACGCTCGACATGTCGAGGGTCAGTGTATCGGTGAACACCGGCTCGACGCTCGGATCGAGCCACAGGCCCTGCGCCTTCGAATAGGCCTCGGTGAGCGCGATCTGCTCCTCGGACCGGCCGGTGAGGCGCAGATAATCGAGAGTCTTCTGGTCGATCGGGAAGAAGCCGCAGGTCGCGCCATATTCCGGCGCCATGTTGGCGATGGTCGCCCGGTCGGCGAGCGACAGCGCGCTGACGCCCGGCCCGTAAAATTCGACGAAGCGCCCGACCACGCCCTTCTGGCGGAGCATCTGGGTG
>JAEZFL010000052.1 GCA_023417515.1 Pseudomonadota bacterium
ATGCCCGGCGTAAAAGAAATCCGCGTCAAGATTGCGAGCTTCAAGAGCACGCAGAAGATCACCAAGGCCATGGAAATGGTCGCGGCGAGCAAGATGCGCAAGGCGCAGGACCGGATGCGCGCGACGCGTCCGTACTCGGAGAAGATTCGTCGTGTGATCGGCCATCTGCGTCACGCGAATCCGGATTTCAAGCATCCGTATCTGGTCGAGCGTCCGGTGAAGTCGGTGGGCTTCATCATCATTACGACGGATCGCGGGCTGTGCGGCGGTCTGAACGTCAACCTGTTCAAGACGACGCTGGCTTCGATTCGCGAATGGCAGAAGCAGGGCGCGGAAGTGTCGCTGTGCCTGATCGGCGCGAAGGGCGTGCAGTTCTTCCGTCGCCTGGGCGGCGTGCAGACGCTCGCCTCCGTGACGCATCTGGGCGATCGCCCGCATGTCACCGATCTGATCGGCACCGTGAAAGTGATGCTCGATCAGTATCAGGAAGGCAAACTCGATCGCGTGTTCCTGGTGAACAACGTGTTCGTCAACACGATGAGCCAACAGGCGGTCGTGCGCCAGCTGCTCCCGGTGGCCTCGGACGAAGGGGACCAGGACAAGCTGCAGAAGCTGTGGGATTACATCTATGAGCCGTCGGCGGCCGATCTGCTCGAAGGCGTGCTGATGCGCTACATCGAGTCCCAGGTCTACCAGGGCGCCGTCGAGAACGTCGCGTGCGAAATGGCCGCCCGCATGGTCGCGATGAAGAGCGCGACCGACAACGCCGGCAAGCTGATCGAAGAGCTGCAGTTGATCTACAACAAGGCTCGTCAGGCCGCGATCACGAAGGAAATCAGCGAGATCGTGGGCGGAGCGGCGGCGGTTTGACGAGAGGCTGTAGACCGTAGGCTGTGGGCTGTAGGTCGGAAGCCAGACGAAGAATTCGGAATCGGATACGCAATAATTGTTTAGTGGCGATGCGCTTGGGTCTCTGGCTACAGCCTACAGCCTACAGCCTACAGCCTAGAGGTTGATCAAATGTCTACCGGCAAGATCGTACAAATCATCGGTCCCGTGATCGACGTGGAGTTTCCGCGCGATCAGATTCCGAAAGTCTATGAAGCGCTGAAGCTCGACGAGGGTGGTCTCACGCTCGAAGTGCAGCAGCAGCTGGGCGATGGCGTCGTGCGTACGATCGCCATGGGCGTGTCCGAAGGCTTGAAGCGCGGTCTGTCGGTGAAAGCCACGGGCAAGCCGATTTCCGTGCCGGTCGGCAAGGCGACGCTCGGTCGCATCATGGACGTGCTCGGCGATCCGCAGGATGAGCGCGGTCCGGTGCAGGCCGAAGAGTACTGGCCGATTCACCGTCCGGCCCCCTCGTATGACGAGCAGGCAGGCGGTCAGGATCTGCTCGAAACGGGCATCAAGGTCATCGATCTGCTCGTGCCGTTCGCAAAGGGCGGCAAGATCGGTCTGTTCGGCGGTGCCGGCGTGGGCAAGACCGTCACGATGCTCGAGCTGATCAACAACATCGCGAAGGCGCACTCCGGTCTGTCCGTGTTCGCGGGCGTCGGCGAGCGTACTCGTGAGGGCAACGACTTCTATCACGAGATGTCGGAAGCCGGCGTCATCAACCTCCAGAACCTGCCGGAATAGAAAGTGGCGATGGTGTACGGCCAGATGAACGAGCCGCCGGGCAACCGCCTGCGCGTCGCGCTCACGGGCCTCACGATGGCCGAGTACTTCCGCGACGAGAAGACCGAGTCGGGCAAGGGCCGTGACGTGCTGCTGTTCATCGACAACATCTACCGTTACACGCTCGCGGGCACGGAAGTGTCGGCGCTGCTCGGTCGTATGCCTTCGGCGGTGGGTTACCAGCCGACGCTCGCTGAAGAAATGGGCGTGCTGCAGGAGCGCATCACCTCCACGAAGACCGGCTCGATCACCTCGATTCAGGCCGTGTACGTGCCTGCCGACGACTTGACCGACCCGTCACCGGCGACGACCTTCGCCCACCTCGATGCGACCGTCGTGCTCGATCGTCAGATCGCAGCGCTCGGTATCTTCCCGGCCGTGAACCCGCTCGATTCCACCAGCCGTCAGCTCGATCCGCTGGTCATCGGCGAGGAGCACTACAGCGTCGCGCGCGGCGTGCAGGCCGTGCTGCAGCGTTACAAGGAACTGCAGGACATCATCGCCATCCTGGGTATGGACGAGCTGTCGGAAGAGGACAAGCTCACCGTGTCCCGCGCTCGCAAGATCCAGCGCTTCCTGTCGCAGCCGTTCCACGTCGCCGAAGTGTTCACCGGAATCCCCGGCAAGTTCGTGGCCGTCGAGGACACCGTCCGCTCGTTCAAGGCGGTGGTGAACGGCGAGTACGACCATCTTCCCGAGGCCGCCTTCTACATGGTCGGCGGCATCGAAGAAGCCGTCGCCAAGGCCGAGAAGCTGGCGCAGGAAGCGTAAGGCCTGATTGCCCCTCCCCTTCAGGGGAGGGATCAAGGGGTGGGGCGAGCCGAAGGCTCGCGCGGCGCGAAGCGCCTCCGCCACCCCAACCCCTCCTCTGAAGAGGAGGGGCTAAGGAGTAGACAATGCCCCTTCATTTCGAACTCGTGACCCCTGAGAAGCTCGTCCGCTCCGACGAGGTCCACATGGTGGTGGTCCCCGGCACCGAGGGCGATTTCGGCGTGCTCGAAGGCCATGCGCCCTTCATGTCGACCATGCGCAACGGCGACCTCCTCATCCACCGCGCTGCGGGCGGCGAGCCGGAGCGGATCGCCATCGAAGGCGGCTTCGCCGAAGTGAACGAGCGCGGCCTCACCGTGCTCGCCGAGCGGGCCGACGTCCCCGCCTGAACCTACCGGCGGTGGTAGGTCCAGCTCTGCGGTCGGCTGCCGTCCGCCAGTGAAATCGTCGCGGTGAGCGTGTCGCCGTCGCGGCGATAGACGATACGCTGCGGATAATCATGCGCGGCATTCTCGAACGCCACGACATTGTGGCGCGCCTCGACCATGGCGAACCGCACCGGCGGCGCCCCGGCCGGCGAACCGAAGAAGGCGGGGCCCTCGTCGTCGGCCGCGATCCGCATGAATTCGAAGAAGCGGGTTTGGTCGCCGCGGACCGTCCGGCTGACTCCGATCAGGCTACGCCCTTCGGCGCCGCTCCACAGCTCCTCGGTCCATTCCTGGTTCAGCGTCTCGGTGCGCCAATGGCCGCTGAGCCAGCCGAGCTGGCCGACATCCGGATTGAACGACTGCAGCGCCAGGACGGCCGCGGCGGCGAGCATTGCGATCATAACTGACCCTCCCCTCGCCTGCTCATAGCATGATCAGGCCTCGCTGTCGGGCGCCGTGGTGGGCCGCTGGCGCGACCACAGCCAGAGCCCGCCGGCGATGATCAGGGCGGCGCCAACGGCCTTGGGGACAGTCGGCACGTCGCCGAACAGCAGCAGGCCGGCGCCGGTCGCGACGAGCAGCTGGACATAGGTCATAGGTGCGATGGTTGCCGCCGAAGCGAGCTCGGTCGCCCGGAAGATGCACCAATGGCCGAGCGTCGCCGTCACCGCCACCAGCGCGCAGCGAAGCACCACGCTCCACTGCGGGGTCGTGATCGCAACGCCCGGCTCGCCGCTCAGGTGCCCGGCGACCGCCAGCGCGAGCAGCACCGGCACCGCCAGCACCGCGACCAGCATCTGCATGACCATGACGGGCGCGAGGCCGGCGGCCTGGCGGTTGAGGATGATCAGGCAGGACATCGCCACCGCCGCAAGCAACGGGAAGAAGGCCTCAACGCCGAGCGCCAGCACGTTGGGCCGAAGGATCAGCAGGACGCCTGCCGAGGCGAGCAGGATCGACACCAGCACCGCCGGCGCAGGCCTCTCGCGCAGGAACAGGAAGGACAGGATGACCGTCCATATCGGGCTGGTGAAGACGATCGCGGTCGCGTCGGCGAGCGGCATCACCATAACGCCCATGAAGAAGCCGAACGTGGCGACGGCGACCGCCGCGCCGCGCCCGGCCTGCAGCCAGGGCTTCGGCAGGCGGAACGCCGCCCGCCCATAAGCAAGCCGTACATAGACGGCTAGGCCGATGGCGCCGATCGAGTAGCGCAGCAGGGCGATGCCGCTCCCCGACCACTGGCCCGCCATCGTCTTCACCACCGCGTCGCCGACCGAGAGAAGGAAGAAGCCGGCGAGCGCGACGAGCAGCGCCTTCCGAGGCGCGGGCGAATGGGGGGCGGGAGCGGTCACCCGGGCTCCCGTGAGGGTCGGTTAGTCAATTGTCAAAGTTTCGCCCCTATTCACCTTGTCAGCCGGGGAAATCCAATGTTTTGGGCGAGGTAAGGCCAGGATATGAGTGCTTTTGGACGTCGCAGCGGAGCCGGCGGACCGGGAAGCGGGCGCCCGTCTTTCGGTGTCGCCAAGCCGATGAAGGGCCCGGCGCCGATCACTCCTGACAGCGCCGGCGGCTCGCAATTCCCGCCGATCGACAGCCTTCCGAGCATCGACGACACGCCGCCCCAGGTGGCCGAGCGCAGCGACGCGATGGCCCGCCTCGACGACCGCCAGGCGCAGAGCGGCGAGCAAGGCAATTCCCGCGGCGAAGGCTTCGAGGCCTCGATCCACCGAATCAAGGAGCAGGTGCTCCCGCGCCTGCTCGAGCGCGTCGACCCCGAGGCGGCGGCGACTCTCAGCAAGGATGAGCTCGCCGAGGAGTTTCGCCCGATCATCGGCGAGGTGCTCGCCGAGCTGAAGATCAACCTCAACCGGCGCGAGCAGTTCGCTCTCGAGAAGGTGCTCGTCGACGAGCTTCTCGGCCTCGGCCCGCTGGAGGAGTTGCTCAACGACCCCGACGTGTCGGACATCATGGTCAACGGTCCGACCCAGACCTACATCGAGCGCAAGGGCAAGCTCGAGCTCGCCCAGATTCAGTTCCGCGACGAGGACCACCTCCTCCAGATCGCCCAGCGCATCGTCAACAAGGTCGGCCGCCGAGTCGACCAGACGACTCCGCTCGCCGACGCCCGCCTCCAGGACGGAAGCCGCGTCAACGTCATCATTCCGCCGCTGTCGCTTCGCGGCACCGCCATCTCGATCCGTAAATTCTCCGAGAAACCCATCACCCTCGACATGATGAAGGGTTGGGGCTCGATGTCGGACAAGATGGCGACCCTGCTCAAGATTGCGGGCGCCAGCCGAATGAACGTCATCGTGTCGGGCGGCACCGGCTCGGGCAAGACGACGATGCTCAACGCACTGTCGAAGCTCATCGACCCCGGCGAGCGTGTCATCACCATCGAGGACGCGGCCGAGCTCCGCCTTCAGCAGCCGCACTGGCTGCCGCTCGAAACCCGTCCACCCAACCTCGAGGGCCAGGGCGCGATCAGCATTCGCGACCTCGTCATCAACGCGCTGCGTATGCGTCCCGACCGGATCATCCTCGGCGAGATTCGCGGCCCCGAATGTTTCGACATGCTCGCGGCCATGAACACCGGCCATGACGGCTCGATGTGCACCCTCCACTCCAACAGCCCGCGCGAGGCGCTGGCGCGTATGGAGAACATGGTGATGATGTCGGACATCAAGGTGCCGAAGGAAGCGATCTCGCGTCAGATCGCCGACTCGGTCGACCTCATCGTCCAGGTGAAGCGCCTTCGCGACGGCTCGCGCCGCTGCACCAACATCACCGAGGTGATCGGTATGGAAGGCGACGTCATCGTCACCCAGGAGCTGTTCAAGTTCGAATATCTGGACGAGACTCCGGACGGCAAGATCATCGGCGAGTATCGCTCGATGGGCCTTCGTCCCTACACGCTCGAGAAAGCCAAGATGTTCGGCTTCGACCAGCCCTATCTCGAGGCCTGCCTGTAAGCCGTTCCTCCCCGAGCTTGCTCGGGGAGGGGGACCATCGGCGTGGCCGCGGGTGGAGAGGTAACCCCTCGCACCTCATCTCGTGTCTGACGAATACCCCTCCACCATGAGCTGCGCTCATGGTCCCCCTCCCCATCCGCTACGCGGATAGGGAGGAACATCAGCCCCCCAGCTTGAAGCCGAGGATCGCGAACGCGAGCACGGCGAACATCGCCGCGACCTGGAGTCCGCGCCACGGCACCCAGCCGACGGCGTCGAGGCTATCGCGGCGGTTTCGTCTGCGGTCGGCTAGCGCCGCGACGATCGCCAGAACGAGCGCGACGCCCGCCGCTCCCCAAGACCAGTGTTGCGCGGTCATTGCCGATCCTTCATCACGCCGGCACGACATCTGGTGCGCCCCGGCCCGGGGCGCAATCCGAACCGGGGAGGAATGATGAAGCGCTTGAAACTCACCCTGGCCGTGGCCCTGCTTGCGGGCGGCGGCGCGGCGCTCGCGGCGCAGCAGCATGGCCACGCGGTCCATGCCGACGTCGGCGCTCACCAGCCATGGCACGGTGCGCTTCATGCCGCGATTTCCGCAGCGACGCGCACCCCGGCCAACGTCCAGCGTGACCGCTATCGCAATCCGTTCGACACCCTCGCCTTCTTCGGAGTCCAGCCGAACCAGAATGTGGTCGAGATCTGGCCAGGCGGAGGCTGGTACACCGAGATCCTGGCGCCCTACGTCCTCCAGGGCGGCGGCACTTATTATGCCGCCTCGCTCGGCGAGCCGCGCGCGGTCAATCGCATGATGAGCGGCAATCCGGGCCTCTACGGCAATATCCGCCTTGCCGACTTCCCGGCCTTCGCCGCCGACGACACCCGAGTTCCCGACGGCAGCGCCGACGTCGTCCTCACCTTCCGCAACGTGCACAATTGGCGGATGGGCTATCAGCGCGACCGGCAGGACTATAGCGCCGAGGCGTTCCGGCAAATGTTCGCCATGCTGAAACCGGGCGGAATCCTCGGAATCGTCGATCACCGCCTCCCCGAAAATGCCGACGCCGAGCGCGAGCGCTCGAGCGGCTATATCAAGACGTCGACCGTGCGCCGGCTCGCCGAGGAAGCCGGCTTCGAGTTCGTCCGGTCGAGCGAGATGAACGCCAATCCCCGCGACACCGCCGACTGGCCGAACGGCGTGTGGACCTTGCCGCCGTCGCTCCGTCTCGGCGACGAGGACCGCGACCGCTACCTCGCTATCGGCGAGAGCGACCGCATGACCCTGATGTTCAGGCGACCGCGCTAACCCTGGTTCCTCCCTCTGAAGCGAAGCTTCATGGGGAGGAACTTATCCCCCCAGCTTGTCGAGCTTCTTCTGCATCTCGGCGAGCTGGGCGCGAAGCTCGGCGAGCTCGCTCTTGGAAGTCTCTGGCGCGGGCGCTTCCTTCGCTGTCGGACGCATTCCGGACGCGGCCGCAGTGAACATTTCGAGGTTGCGCCGGGTCATTTCGGCGAGCGGATTGGCGGTCAGCGCTCCGCTCATCGCGTCGCGGAACTGGCTCTGGTTGCGCTGCAGCGTATCCAGCGACGCTTCCAGATATTGCGGCACGAACGACTGCATCTGGTCACCGTACATGCCGATCAGCTGGCGGAGAAAATTGACCGGCAGCAAGGTGGTCCCGCGCGCCTCTTCGTCCATGATGATCTGGGTGAGGACGCTGTGGGTGATGTCCTCGCCGCTCTTCGCGTCGATCACTTTGAAGTCGCGCTTCTGCCGCACCATTTGCGCGAGCCGGTCGAGCGTGATGTAACTGGAACTCTCGGTGTCGTAGAGACGCCGGTTCGCATATTTCTTGATGACGACGACATTCTCGTCATTGGGCTGGGACGTCGCCATGCCGGGATCCTTCAACAGCGCGGGCCGTGCCCTACCACCTTCCTTTGCCGCACTGCAACACAGGCCGCGGCCCCTTACCCTGTTCCTCGATCTTGTGCGCAGCAAGACCGCAGCAAATCCGGAACGGCTGGCGCGGGTGCTGGAAGGGTTGCGCAAATATCAGGAGGCGCCTAGGGCCGCGCCGCCGCCGGGCGCGCCGGCGATCGCGGAGCGGATGGGCGCGGCCCTGCGCGACTATGGCGGCGACGGACCCGACATCCTGTTCGTGCCGTCGCTGATCAACCCGCCGACCGTGCTCGACCTCGGCGACCGCTCGCTGCTGCGCTGGCTCGCCGGCAGGGGGCGGCGCGTGCTGCTACTCGATTGGGGCTGGCCCGGCGAGGAGCGGCACGGCCTGTCGGTCGGCGGCCATGTCGAGGAGATCATGCTGCCGCTAATGGCGACGCTTCTCCAGCCGCCCGATCTCGCCGGCTATTGCCTCGGCGGGACCATGGCGGCGGCGGCCGCCCAGCTCGGCGGAGCGCGCAGCCTCGCCACCATTGCGGCGCCGTGGCGCTTCCATGGCTTTCCCGACCAGGAGCGCGAACGGCTCGCCGGGCTGTGGCAAGGCAGCAAGGCGGTCGCCGAGCGGCTCGGCGTGCTTCCGATGGAAGCGCTGCAAGTCGCATTCTGGAGCCTCGATCCCGAGCGAACGGTGCGCAAGTTCGAGGAGTTTGCCGGGCTCCAGGGCGACTCCGCCGCCAGCTTCGTCGCGCTCGAGGATTGGGCCAATGACGGCCCGCCGATCGGTCATGCCGCGGCGCGCGAGTTGTTCGAGGACATGTTTGCCGCCGACCTTCCCGGGAGCGGCCAGTGGCAGGTCGGGGGCAAGATCATCGCCCCGGCCTCCCTTCCCTGCCCGCTGCTCAACATCGTCTCGACCACCGACCGCATCGTGCCCCATTCCTCGGCGATGACCATGGGCGAGCGGATCGAGCTTGCCCGCGGGCATGTCGGCATGGTGATCGGGTCGAAGGCCCAGGAGGAGCTGTGGCAGCCGCTCGCCTCATGGCTTTCCCGAGTCAGCCCGAGTTGATAGAGCGCGGCCAAATTCAGGAGATTTGACCATGACCGACGTCGTCATCACCGCCGCCAAGCGAACGCCGGTCGGCGCGTTCCTCGGCGCTTTCGCCACGACGCCGGCACACGAGCTCGGCCGAACCGCGATCGAGGCGGCGCTCGCCCAGGCCGGGGTCGCGCCGGAGGACGTGTCGGAAGTGATCATGGGCCAGGTGCTGACCGCCGCGCAGGGCCAGAACCCGGCCCGCCAGGCATCGATGGCCGCCGGGGTGCCCAAGGAGGTCCCCGCTTGGGGCGTCAACCAGGTGTGCGGATCGGGCCTGCGCGCGGTCGCTCTGGCCAGCCAGGCGATCCAGACCGGCGATGCGACGGTCGTGGTGGCAGGCGGCCAGGAAAGCATGAGCCTTTCCGCCCACGCCCAGCATATCCGCGGCGGCACCAAGATGGGCGACCTGTCGATGGTCGACACGATGATCAAGGACGGCCTGACCGACGTGTTCAACGGCTATCATATGGGCATCACGGCGGAGAATCTGGCCGAGCAATATCAGATCACCCGCGGCGATCAGGACAGCTTCGCCGTTGCCAGCCAGAACAAGGCCGAGAAGGCGCGGGCCTCGGGCCGATTCAAGGACGAGATCGCTCCGGTCACGATCAAGGGACGCAAGGGCGACACGATCGTCGAGGACGACGAATATATCCGCGCCGGCGCGACCGTCGACGGAATCTCGGGCCTGCGCCCCGCCTTCAAGAAGGACGGCACGGTCACCGCGGCCAATGCCAGCGGCCTCAACGACGGCGCCGCGGCGCTCGTGCTGATGAGCCGCGCGGAAGCGGAACGGCGCGGCGCTCCGATCCTCGCCCGTGTCGCGAGCTGGGCCTCGGCGGGGGTGGACCCCTCGATCATGGGCATCGGCCCGGTGCCGGCGAGCAAGCGCGCGCTGGAGAAGGCAGGCTGGACCATTGCCGACCTCGACCTGATCGAGGCCAACGAGGCCTTCGCCGCGCAGGCCCTGGCAGTCGGCAAGGAGCTCGGCTGGGACTCCGACAGGGTCAACGTCAACGGCGGGGCCATCGCCATCGGCCACCCGATCGGAGCGTCGGGCGCCCGAGTGCTCACTACGCTCATCTACGAGATGGCGAAGCGCGACGCCAAGAAGGGCCTTGCGACTTTGTGCATCGGCGGCGGCATGGGCATCGCTTTGTGCGTGGAGCGCGACTGATGGACACGAACCCGCCCACCATTGCCGCCGCCATGCGCCGTGGCCGCCGCAGCGTGATCGAGCACCTGACGAGCGTGCGGGCGACGAGTGCCGACGGCGCCGTGACCTATCAGCCCCAGGAGCATGCGCAGCGCAAGGGTCTCAGCTACTTGATGGCGCAGGGCATCGTGAACCTGACCGAGGACGGCCGCTACTGGCTCGACCAGGGGGCGGCCGAGGAATGGCGCCGCAACTCGCGCACCCAGGCGGCCCTCATCGCCGGCGGCGCGGTCGCCGCGCTGGGCGTGGCCCTGTGGCTGCGTCGCTCCCGCAAGTCCCGGGAATAAAGGGACCTCTTTGCAAGGCCGCCGCCTGCATGACGTTGATCGCGTAAAATATTGGAAGGGCCATCGATGATCTCAGTCCCGATACCTGCGGCAATGATCAGCGCACGGCGGCGAGTCGTCGATCATTTCGGACGTGCTGGAGCGACCGCGCCCGATTCGGCGGTCGCCTACATCCCCACCCGTCGCATCGATCGGAATGCCCTGGCCTATCTCCAGCGCCACGGCGTCGTCAGCCTCGCCGATGGTGGACGCTACTGGCTTGACGAGACCAAGGCCGCCGAGCTGGAGCGCTCGACCAAGGCGTTCATGGCGATCGCCATCGGCGGCGCCGTCGCGGCGGTGGCCGCCGTCATGGCCTTCACCCGTTAGGACCAGGACCGTTCATATCGGCTGCCGAGGGTCGTCAGCAGCTCATATTGGCTAAGTCCCGATTGCTGCGCGGCGCGCGGCAGGTCGAAGTCGAGCTCGATCCAGTCGCCTTCCGCAATCTCCGGCGCCTGGTCGACCCGGATCGCGGTCAGGTCCATCGACACGCGGCCGACAACGGGGAGCCTCCGGTCACCGCAGAGCGCCTGCCCGGTGCTCGAGAAGCCGCGCAGGTAACCGTCGGCATAGCCGACATTGAGAATGGCGAGCTCGCACGGCTCACGGGCCACGAAGGTCGCGTTGTAGCCGACCGACCCTCCCGCCTCGACTCGCTTGCGCTGGATCACCCGCGCCTCGACATGGACGACCTGGGCGATGTGCCCCGCCGCCTCGGGGCGCGGAATCCCGCCATAGAGGGCGAGCCCGGGCCGGGTGAGGTCATAGGCATTGTCGACGCCGAGACAGATGCCGGCGCTGTTCGCGAGGCTTCGGCGCTTCGCCGGCACTTGGAGCGACATCTGCTCGAACATCCGACGCTGCTCGTCATTCTTCGCCACGTCCTCGTCGGCACAGGCGAAGTGGCTGAGCAAGGTCTCGATGACGAGCCCGTCGAGCGCGCCCGCCGCGACCTCGTCCGGCAACAGCCCGAGCCGGTTGATGCCGGTGTCGATCATGACGTCGCACGGCCGCCCGGTCTCGCGCCACCGTCGCGCCTGTGCCGCCGTGTTGATCACCGGCCGCGCCGAAGAGGTCATGGCGTCGTCGAGATTCTCTTCGAAGAAGCCGTGGAGGACGCTGAGCGATGCGTCCCCGATGAGGTCGGCGATTTCTTCCGCCTCGGCCCAGGTGGCGACGAAGAAATCCAGGCAGCCGGCGTCGGCAAGGCGCCGCACGACCTCGCGCGCGCCGAGACCGTAGCCATCCGCCTTGACCGCCGCCCCGCACGCCGCTCCGCCGCTCTTCGCCTTCAGCCAGCGCCAGTTGGCGGCGAGAGCGGCGCCGTCGAGGCGCAGGCGGAGCGGTGGGGCCGAGGGCATGCGCGCCCGTAGCGCGGCGTTGCCCCTCAATTCAATGTTCGGCTTTCCCGGTAGGCCCCGCCGTCTCCGGCAGCCAGAAATAGCTGACGACCAAAGCCATCAGGACCACGCCCCATGTGTACCACAGGCCCGAATAGGGATCGCCGGTGCGGGCGATGATGTAGCTGGCGATGAACGGCAGGAAGCCGCCGAAATAGCCGGTGCCGAAATGATAGGGGATCGACATCGAGCTGTAGCGGATCTGCGGCGGGAACATCTCCGAGAGAAGAGCGGCGACCGGGCCGAACGTCGCACCGGACAGTGCGGTCATGGCGAGGATGGCGACGACGATAAGGGCGATGCCGCCGGGACCGGGCACGACCGGATCGAAGCCGTAGCCCGCACTCTCGAGCAGCGGTCTCACCTCGGCGGTGTCGCGGACGATGTGCGGAGCGCTGCCGATCGTCACCGCCACCGCTTGCGGGCCCGACGTCGCCATCGCGAAGGCAGGCTCGGGCGGGTTGGCGAAGCTGTAGCGGACGCCGAGCTTGGTCAGCTCGCCGATCACCCGGCCGCAAAATTCGCGCTGGGCCTGGGCGAAGGGATCGAACTCGCAGCTCTCGCGCTGGATCACCACAGGCGCACGCTCGGCCGCGGCCGCCAGGCTCGGGTTTGCGGCGCTGCCCATCAGCCAGAAGATTGGAAACAGCAGGACCAGGGTCAGCGCATAGCCGATCAGGATCGGCTTGCGCCGTCCGATCCGGTCCGAAAGGCGGCCGAACACGACGAACCAGGCGAGCCCGAACAAGGCCGCGATGCCGACGATGATCTCGGCCGTCGTGCCCTCGACCCGCATCGGTCCCTTGAGAAAGGACAGGGTCGAGAACATCGCCGTGTACCAGATGACCGTGAGTCCGGCGGCGATACCGAACAGCGCGACGAGGAGCCGCCTGACGTTGCCGGGATAGCGGAAGCTCTCGACGAACGGGTTGCCCTTGGTGTGGCCGGCTTCCTTGATCGCCTTGAACACCGGGCTCTCGGACAGCTTGAGGCGCATCCAAAGCGAGATTGCGAGGAGGATCAACGAGATGAGGAAGGGCACGCGCCAGCCCCATTCGTTCCACGCCTCCTGCGACAGGAAGGCCTGGCAGGCGAGCACGACGGCGAGGCTGAGCACGAAGCCACCGGCGACCGAGGCCTGGATGAAGCTCGTGTAGAATCCGGCGCGGCCCGGGGGCGAGTGCTCGGCAACGTAGATTGCCGCCCCGCCATATTCGCCGCCGAGCGCCAGCCCCTGGAGGATGCGCAGGAAGATGAGCAGCAAAGGCGCGGCGATGCCGATCGATGCGGCCGAGGGAATAAAGCCGACGCCCGCGGTGGCCACGCCCATCAGCGTGATGGTGATGAGGAAGGTGTATTTGCGGCCGAGCTTGTCGCCGAGATAGCCGAACAGGATCGCGCCGAGCGGCCTGAAGCCGAAGCCGACCGCGAAGCCGGCCCAGGCGAGCAGCGTCTGAAGCGTCTCGTTGCCGCCGGGAAAGAACACCCGCCCGATGATTCCGAACGTCGCCAGCGTGCCGTAGATGAAGAAATCGTACCATTCGAACACGGTGCCGGCAGACGACGCGCCGATGATCATGCGCATCTTCCTCGGCCCGAGCACCCCCGGCGCCGTTCCTTCATCCGCCTTCGACGCCATCCCCAGCCCCCTTCGATTTTTGGGACGAAACTAGAAGCTGGCGAACCGGCTGGGAAGCATTGCCGTTTGTGCAACGCCTGTTTGCGCCGCGCCGATGTTCCGCAACTGTCCGGCGGCGCCTAGATCAGTCGCATCATGACCAGGCAGCCCGCACTCTTCATCTCCCACGGAGCGCCCGATTTGGCCCTGCGCGACGAACCCGCCTCCCGTTTCCTGCGCGATCTCGGCCGCCGGCTCGAGCGCCCCGACGCCATCGTCATCGCCTCCGCCCATGACGAGGCGCAGGGCGCCGTCGTCCGCAGCCCCGCCCGATTCAGCACCTGGCACGACTTCGGCAATTTCGAGCGCCGCCTGTTCGAGATGCGCTATGAGCCCGAAGGCGCGGCGGACGTGGCCGACGAGGCTTTCCGTCTGCTGAGCGCCGCCGGCCTGAGCCCCGCACGCGGCGAAGCGCCGCGTCTCGACCACGGCGCCTGGGTGCCGCTGTCGCTGATCTATCCCGAAGCCGACATCCCGCTCGTCACCGTGTCGATCGACCCGCGTCGCGGCCCCGAATGGCATGAGGCGGTCGGACGCGCGCTGGCGCCGCTGCGCGAGCGCAACGTCCTGGTGGTCGGCTCGGGCAGCATTTCGCACAATCTGCGCGAAGTGTTCGGCGGCAGAAGCGCGGACCGGCAATGGGTCGAGGACTTCACGACCTGGCTCGCAGACCGCTCGGCAAGCGGCGACCGCGAGGCGCTTCTGGCGGTCATGCGCGACGCTCCGGAGGCGCTTCGCAACCACCCCACCGACGAGCATCTCCTGCCCTTCTTCGTCGCGCTCGGCGCCGGCGGCGGCGCTGTGGGCCGACGCCTGCATCACAGCTACACCTATGGTGTCCTGGCGATGGACGCCTATGCCTTTGGCGAGTTGCCGGCACCGGTCGACGCGTAGCCCGACGCTGCGGCGGCGCTTTCCCAGTTGCGTCCGTCGAATGCGCGCACCGTGATCGCCAGCCCGTCGGCCCGTTCGAGCGCATTGACGTTCACGCTCCACGAGTCGGGGTGCGAGCGCGGCTGGTAGAAGCTCTTCACCCCGCAGGTACGGCAGAACAGATGCTCCGCCGCGCCGGTGCCGAAACGATAGCTGGCGAGGCTCCCTTCCCCGCTCAGCAGCCGGAAATCCGCGTGCGGCACCATCAGGTGCCTGAAGCCGGTCATGCTGCAGATCGAGCAATTGCAGTCGAGCACCTCGACCGACTGCGGCACCTCGGCCTCGAACCGCACGGCCCGGCAATGGCATCCACCCTGGATCTTCATGACGGCGCAATCGCGCGCTTGCAGCGGACGATCAAGTCCGGCCAGACCGGGGCGATGGACCCGCCGCTCCAGCATTGCTTCCCGCCGGTCGTCCGGCCGGACACTCGGCTGCTCCTTCTCGGCAGCCTGCCCGGTGCGATGTCGCTTGCCGCGGGCCGCTATTACGCCAATCCCAGGAACCAGTTCTGGCGCCTGATCGGCGCGGTCATCGACCGGTCCCTCGAGACCGGAGACTATCAAAGGCGGCTCGCCATGCTGCTCGATGCCGGCGTTGGGCTATGGGATACGGTCGCGGCCGCGCGGCGGCCGGGAAGCCTCGATTCGGCCATCCGCCTCCATGCGGCGAGCGACCTTCGGGCACTGCTCGCCACCCTGCCGCGCCTGCGGGCCGTCGCCTTCAACGGGGCTATGTCGGCGAAAATCGGGCGACGCGAGATGGGTGACGTCCGCGACCTCGATCTTGTCGACCTGCCGTCGAGCAGCCCGGCTTACACGCTCCCGTTCGAGGAGAAGAAGGCCCGCTGGCTGGCGCTCCGCCGCTACGTCTGAGCCCACCTGCGGTTTGCCGCCGATGGACTTATGGCTACCGAAAAGCTAATAGATACAAGCAAGTTCAGGGGACGCTCCAGATGCCGCATTATCGCTTCGTGCTCACCGGCCCCGGTGAAGGCGATTCCCGCGCCGAGGAATATGGCATCTTCAACGACCAGGGCGCGCTGCAATTCGCCCGCCGCTTCGCGCACAATGCGACCGTCGAGATATGGGAGGAGCAGCGGCTCGTCGGCCGCATCGAATCCGCTCAGCCCGCTTTGGCCGAATAGGTCCGCAGAAACGCCACCGCCTTCCGCGCCAGCGCGGGCTGACCGATGACGAGGTCGGGCACCCGCACATCTTCCTGATTGTAGGCGATGATCGAGCCGTCCGCGCGGGTGGCATGGAGCCCCGCCGCGAGCGCGACAGCCACCGGCGCGCAATTGTCCCATTCATGCTGGCCGCCGGCATGCAGGTAGATGTCCGCCTCGCCGAGCAGCACCGCCGCCGCCTTGGCACCGGCCGAGCCGAGCGGCACCAGCTCGGCGCCGAGCGCCTCCGCGACCTGTGCCGCTTCGCTTGGGGGGCGGGTGCGACTGACGAGGAGGCGCAATTTCTCCGGCGCTTGCCCAAGCGGTGGAGGGTCGTCGGAACGGAGCAGCAGACCCTTGGACGGCAGCGCGACCGCAGCGGCCGCCGGCCTGCCGCCGATCGTGAGGGCGACGTGGACCGCCCAATCCTCGCGTCCCTCGCTATATTCGCGCGTCCCGTCGAGCGGGTCGATCACCCAGACG
>JAEZFL010000033.1 GCA_023417515.1 Pseudomonadota bacterium
CCCGCCCTGCTGGGGGGTGGGGGGGCGGAGCGACGCGCGAGACCCCTCCACCATGCTTCGCATGGTCCCCCTCCCCACCGCTTCGCGGCAGGGAGGAACTTATGCGACCGGCCTCCTCGCCCGCAGCGCCTGGGCGAGCGTGCCTTCGTCGAGATAGTCGAGCTCGCCGCCGACCGGGAGGCCGTGGGCGAGCTGGGTGAGGCGGACGGGGAGCCGCTCCAGGCGGTCGGCGAGATAGTGGGCGGTGGTCTGGCCCTCGAGCGTGGCGTTCATGGCGAGAACGACCTCGTCGATGCCGCCGGCGGCGACGCGCGAGACGAGGCTGTCGATGGCGAGATCCTCGGGACGGATGCCTTCGAGCGCGGAGAGGCGGCCGCCCAGCACGTGGAAGCGGCCGGGGAAGAGGCGCGAACGGTCGAGCGCCCACAGGTCGGAGACCTCCTCGACGACGCAGAGCAATTTGGCGTCGCGGCGCGGGTCCGAGCAGATTCCGCAAGGGTCGCGGGTGTCGACATTGCCGCAGGTCGAGCAGACCGAGAGGCGGTCGGCGACGGTGCCGAGCGCGGCGAGCAGCGGGCGAAGCGCAGTCTCGCGCTTCTTGATGAGGTGGAGGACGGCGCGGCGCGCGGAGCGCGGGCCAAGGCCGGGCAGACGCGCCAGCGCCTGGGTCAGAGCGTCGAGTTCGGGGGACGACATGGGGAGGGAAATAGCGGCGCTTTTTCGTCATTGCGAGCGAAGCGAAGCAATCCATCGCGGTCGAACTGGATTGCTTCGTCGCCGCGCTCCTCGCAATGACGGGGCATGCGCCTTGCCTTCATGGGAACTCCGGAATTCGCCGTGCCGACGCTCGATGCCTTGCTCGACGCGGGGCATGAGGTCGTGGCCGTCTATACGCAGCCGCCGCGGCCGGGCGGGCGGCGGGGCAAGGCGCCGACGCCCTCCCCCGTCCACAAGCGCGCCGAGGCGGCGGGGATCGAGGTGCGCACGCCCGAGCGGCTGCGCGGGCCGGAGGAGCAGGCAGCGTTCGCGGCCCTCGACCTCGATGCGGCGGTGGTCGCAGCCTACGGCTTGATCCTGCCGGAGCCGATTTTGAGCGCACCGCGGCATGGCTGTCTCAACGTCCACGCGTCGCTGCTGCCGCGCTGGCGGGGGGCGGCGCCGATCCAGCGCGCGATCCTCGCCGGCGACGAGAAGACCGGGGTGTGCATCATGGGCATGGAGAAGGGCCTCGACACCGGGCGAGTCTATGCCAGCCGCGAGACCGAGGTCGACGGCAAGACCGCGGGCGACCTGACGGCGGAGCTGGCCGGGATCGGCGGCGCGCTCATGGCGGACGTGCTCAACCGCCTGCGCGACATCGTGCCTGAGCCGCAGCCGGAGGAGGGCGTCACTTACGCGCACAAGATCGACAAGGCGGAGGCGCGGATCGACTTCACGCGGACGGCTGAGGAGGTCGAGCGGAAGGTGCGGGCGTTCAATCCGGCGCCGGGCGCCTATTTCGAGCAGCAGGGTGAGCGGGTCAAAGTGCTCGCGGCGCGGATCATCCCGGGCGATCACGAGCCGGGCACGGTTCTGGACGATCAGCTCGCCATTGCTTGCGGCGCCGGAGTGCTGCTGCCGACTCTGGTACAGCGCGCCGGCAAGGCCGTGATGACGGCGGGCGACCTGCTGCGCGGCTTCGCGATCCCGGCGGGGACCCGCCTCGCATGACCCGATTCCGTCTGACCATCGAGTTTGACGGCCGCGCCTATATGGGGTGGCAGCGGCAGGACCATGGCCCGTCGATCCAGCAGGCGATCGAGGAGGCGATGGCCGAGGTGGTGCGCGAGAAGGTGGTACTCCACGCCGCAGGCCGGACCGACGCCGGAGTCCACGCCTATGCGATGACCGCGCATGTCGATGTCGAGCGGGAGATCAGCGCCTTCCGGCTGATGGAGGGCACCAACGCCAAGCTGCGGCCGCAGCCGATCGCAATCCTTCACAGCGAGGAGGCGCCAGCGGACTGGCATGCGCGGTTCAGCTGCACCGGACGGCGCTACATCTACCGCATCGCCAACCGGCGCGCGCCGCTCGCGCTCGACCAGGGGCGGGCGTGGCGCGTGCCGGTGACACTCTATGCCGACGAGATGAACCGCGCGGCGCAACTGCTGGTCGGGCGGCACGACTTCACGACGTTCCGCTCCGCCCATTGCCAGTCGGACAGCCCGGTAAAGACTTTGGACCGGCTGACGGTTCGGCGGCTGGGGCCGATCATCGAGGTCGAGGCGGCGGCACGGTCCTTCCTCCACCATCAAGTGCGATCGATGGTGGGCTGTCTTCAGCTGGTCGGGCGCGGCAAGTGGACGGCGAAGGATTTGAAGGCTGCGCTGGAGGCGCGCGACCGCGCCGCTCTCGGCCTCAACGCGCCGCCAGACGGACTTTATTTTGTCGAGGCCCTGTATAACGGGGCTCTGCAGGGGCGGTGAGCCGGTGGAGCGAGCGCTCGAGCATGAGGAGCTGCCATAATAGCCGGCCGTGATCGGAGCAGCCGCGGCGGTGATCGTCGGCCAATCGCGCGATTGCGGCGGGATCGAACCAGCCGAGGCTGGCCAGCGCAGACCCCTGCGGGATGGCGGCGGCCTCGGCGGCCAGCGGCCCGCGCAGCCATTCGCTGACCGGAGTCACGAAGCCCTGCTTGGGGCGGTAGAGGATGTCGCGCGGCAGCCGGCCTTCGAGCGACTTCTTGAGCAGATATTTGCCCTGGCCGCGGCGCAGGCGGAGGCGCGGCGGCAGCTTGGCGGCGAATTCGACGAGGCGGTGGTCGAGCAAGGGCTCGCGCGCCTCGAGGCTGACCGCCATGCTGGTGCGGTCGACTTTGGTGAGGATGTCGCCGGGCAGCCAGATCTTGAGATCGGCATATTGGGCTCGGCCGAGCGCGTCGTGCGCAGGCGCGTCGGCCATCGCCTTCACATAGCGGTCCTCCGCGCGATGCCCCTGGAGAGCGCGCCTGAAATCTTCGCCGTAAAGTATATAACGGATTGCCGGCGGAGTCGTGCCGACCGCTTCCGCATAGGCCTCGCCGCTGCTCTTGCCGATTGCCTGGAGCGTGGTCTTGGCGCGCAACGGGCGCGGTGCCCAGTCGAGCTTGGGGAAAGCGTCGCCGAGGCGGCCGATGCCGGTGCGCAGGCCCTGCGGCAGATGACCCCTCACCCGCTCCTCCGCCGCGAACATGCGGTAGCGGCGATAGCCAGCGAAGGCCTCGTCGGCGCCGTCCCCGCTGAGCGCGACCTTCACGCGTTCGCGGGCGAGCTCGCACACGCGGTAGGTGGCGAGCGCGGAGGCGTCGGCGAACGGCTCGTCGAAGGCAACGGCGAGGGTGTCGATCAGGCCGAAATCGTCGGCGTCGACGGTCCGGGTGCGGTGGTCGGTGGCGAAGCGCTCGGCGATCTCGGCGGCATAGCGGGTTTCGTCATGGTCGGCCCGGTCGAACCCGATCGAGCAGGTGCGGATCGCCTGCTTGCTGGCCTCGGCCATGAAGGCGACGACCGCGGAGCTGTCGACGCCGCCGGAGAGGAACGCGGCGAGCGGCACGTCGGCGACCATGCGCGAACGGACCGCCTCGCGCAGGCACTCGACCAGCTCCTCCTGGAGGTCGGCCTCCTTCGCGGCGGAAGGAGTCGAGAAGTCCACGTCCCACCAAGTGACCGGCTGCGGCAGCGGATGGCCTCGGCGAAGGTGGAGGTAGGTGCCGGCGGGGAGCTTGCGGACGCCTTCGAGAATCGACGCGTCGTCCGGGACGTATCCGAAGGCAAGATAGTCCTCGACCGCATGCGGGCTGATCTCGGGCCGGAAGCGCGGGTGGACGAGGAGCGCCTTGAGCTCGGAAGCAAACAGCAGGGTCCCGTCGCCGAGCTCGGCGTAGAAAAGCGGCTTCACGCCCAGGCGGTCGCGGGCGAGGAAGAGGCTGTCGTCGCGCGTGTCGTAGATGGCGAAGGCGAACATGCCGTTGAGGCGCGACAAGCAGTCGGGGCCCCATTCGCGCCAGGCGGCGAGGATCGTCTCGGTGTCGCCGGCGGTGAGAAAATGGTGGCCCTTGGCCTCCAGCTCGGCGCGGACCTCGCGGTAATTGTAGATCTCGCCGTTGAAGGTGATGACCGACCGCTGGTCGGGAGACAGCATCGGCTGGATGCCGCCTTCGAGGTCGATGATGGCGAGGCGGCGATGGCCGAGGCCGACTCCGGGCGCCGTCCACACACCGCTGCCGTCGGGGCCGCGATGGGCGAGCGTATCGGCCATCGCGCCGACCCGATCGGGATCGACGGGCTTGGGCACGTCGAGGTGGAAGATGCCGGCGATCCCGCACATCAGCGCGGCTGTCCGTCGGCGAGCAGCTCGAGCGGGCCCAAGGCGGCGATGAAGCGGTCGATGGCGGGGCGCGGGCTGGCGCCGGTCGCCGCCTCGGGCGCGGAGACGAGGATCGCCGCCGCGCGCTGCGGTCCGCCGAAGAGGCGCACCTTCATCATCTCGAGCTTCGCCCCCATTATGTTGCCGGTGACGATATCGCCGACGCGGTAGAAGCTGACAACCTCGCGGACCTCGCCATGGCTGACGATCCGTTCGGCCCGTCCGTTCGCCGGCGCGGGGGCGTCGGCGGTCCAGGCCCAGCCGGGGCCGGCGGCGCCCTGGCCGAAGCCGAGCAGCTCGCGGCCCTCCTCCTGGCGGGCGAAAAGCGCGATGGCGAGGTCGACCTCCCTGCCCTCGCCGTCGCGGTAGCGCGCGACCTCGAGATGGTCGGCGCCGGCGAAGACCGGCTGCCAGGGGCGGCCGGTGACGGGAATGCGGGTCCAGCCGGAGACGTCCGGCATTTCGAGGCGAGGAACCTCCTGCGCGCGGCCCGCCACGGCGGATGCCCAGAGCAGCGGCGCGCAGGCGATTGCGGCGGCGAGCGCGGCGGCGCGCCATGGGCGATTGGGCGGATCGGCGGCGACCGGGTCGGGCTGGAGGCGGTCGGGATCGAACCAGGGCTCGCCGACCTTGCGGTCGAAGAAGGGCCAGGCGGCGCCGAGGATGAGGGCGATAACGATCGCGAAGAAAATGCCGCCATAGACGACATGGTCGAAGCCCGCGGCGAAGGCGATCCCGGCGCTGTCGGCGACGTAGATGGTCGCGAAGGCGCGGATGCCGTTGGCGAGGATCGGCACGACGCCCGCGGCGGCCATGAACAGGGTTCGGCGCTTCCATGACCGGAAGCAGACATTGGCGGCGAGCGCTCCGAGCGCGACCATCGCGATGACGAACTGGACACCGGCGCAGGCCTCGGCAACCTCGAAATAGCCGGCGGCGGTGGTGATGAACACGCCTTCCAGATGCGCGGGCATGCCGGCGGCGCCCAGCAGGGCCATGGCGAGCTCGGCGGTGGCGGTCTGCATGGCGGGCACCGCCTCGTCGCCGAACGGGATCAGGAACAAAGCGTAGGCGAGCGGGAAGAGCAAGCCGCGGCTCACCGCCTTGCCGAGCAGGGTGACCATCGCGCCCTGGAGCATGACGACGAGGCCGGCATGGCGGGCGACGCCGATGCTGGCCGCATGGCCGAGCAGCCAGGCGAAAGCGCCGACGCCGACCAAGATCAGGCCCGGGAGCCAGACTCGGGGCGTGAGGCGCAGGAGCTCGGGACGGCGCTGCCAGACCAGCCAGGCGATCAGCGGCGGGATCAGCAGACAGTGATTGTAGGTCGAGCTGTTCCACCAGATCGCGGCCATGTCGGCGGCGTCACCCGCGAACAGCAGCAGGATCGCGGCGGCGACGGCGGCGAGCGCGGCGAGTTGCCGACGCCAGGCGCTGGGCGCGGCCGCCTGCGCGGCTGTGGCGAAGGCGGTGCTCATGCGGCGTCCCGATTGACCTCGGCCGGAAATAGAAGTCGTTCTAGCGGTGCGAGGCGGGCGTCCCAGGCGTAGCGGCCGACGACGAGGGCGCGGCCGGCGGCGCCGAGCGCCTCGGCACGTTCGGGGGATGCGAGCAGCGCCTGGATCTCGCTCGCCATCGCCTCTGCCCCGTCCGCGACGACGAGGTCGCGGCCAGGCGCGGCCTCGATGCCCTCGAAGGCGGCGGGCGACGCGACGACGGGCCGGGCCATCGCCATCGCCTCGAGCACCTTGTTCTGGATGCCGCGGGCGATGCGCAGGGGCGCGACCACCACGTCGGCGGCGGCGAGCCAAGAGCGCATGTCGCGGACCGCGCCGGTGACGGTGACGCGGCCGGAGGCGAGCGCCTTCACCGGTGCGGCGGGATTCCTGCCGGCGATGACGAAGCGAGCCTGCTGCAGGCGCGGCAGCACGTCCGAGGCAAACCACCGCACGGCGTCGACATTGGGGCGGTAGTCCATCTGGCCGGTGAACAGCAGGATCGGCCCCGCCCCGCGCTCGTTTGCAGCCAGCCGCGGAAAAGCGGCGTCGGGCGCGAAATGACTGGAGTCGATGCCGTTGGCGAGCGCTTGGGCGTTCGTGGCGCCGGCCCGCACTCGGAACAGGGCCGCCTCGGCTTCGCTGACGAACAGGCAGGAGTCGGCGCGGGCGGCGGCCTGGCGTTCGAAGACGGCCAGCGTGCGCGCCTCGCGGGCGTGGACCGGAGCGAGCAGGCCGCCGGCCTCGGCATAAGCCTCGAACTTGGCCGAATCCATGTCGACGAAGTCCATGACGAAGCGCTGGGGCGCACTCTCCGGCACATATTGCGCCATCTGGCCGGAGAAGGCGTAGACCGCCGACAACTTCGGATCGGCCAACCGACCAGCGACGAAACGGCGCATCCGGGCGGAGTCGAACAGAGTGAGCGACAGCGGCTTGCGGGTCGCAAATGCGCGTGCGGCTGCGACAGGCCTGGAGGTACGGCGAACCTCGACGTGGACCTCGCCGAGACGGCCGCCAAGCGCCTGGCGCAAGCCGTGGAGATGGGTGGCATCGGCTTCGTCGTCGGCGAAGCAGGCCAAGTGGACCCGGCCAAGCCCGGCCAGATGCTTCAGCACGTGCCACGAGCGGATCTTGTCGCCGCGGTCCGGCGGGAACGGGATCCGGTGGGCGAGGAACAGGCTCTCGCTCATGCGACCCTTTCCTTCGCCACCCCGGACTCGATCCGGGACCCATTTTCTTCCGGATGAGGGAAGAAAGCAGGTGGGTGCCGGATCAAGTCCGGCATGACGGAACGGCCGGTCATGCCAGGCTCCGGGCGATCGGCGGGCCGATCAGGTTGGCCGCCCACAGCGGCAGCCTCTTCCAGGCCGCGACCTTGCGGGCATAGCGCGGATCGAGCGGATTGGTGTCGCGCGGCTTGCCCCAGCTTGCATAGACGAGCGGAGTGGGCTCGAAGCCCCAATTCTTCTTGAACGCATAGGCGCCGGTGCCGAGCTTCGAGCGGCCGAAATCGAAGCGGGTGCAGCCGCGCGCCGCGGCATGCTTCATCAACTCGAAATAGAGAAGCTCGTTGGCGCGAGCGCCGCGCGCAGCGAACGTGCCGCCGCCCCAATAGGGATAGACGGCCCCGTTCATGTAGAGGCTCAGCACCGCCGAGAGCGGTTGCGCGCCGTTCCGAACCACGAGGATGTCGGCATCGTCGCCGAACTCCTCGAGCATCGCGGCAAACAGGCGGCGCGGGAAGACCGGCGTGCCGAGATTGCGGACGCTTTCGGCATAGACCCGATAATGGCAGGCGAGATCGCGGCCCGCTTCGACGCAGAGACCTTTGCCGAGCCCCCGGCGGACTTCGGCCCGCTGCTTGCGCGGGATGGACTTGAGGATCGCTGCATCGTCCTGCGGCAGATCGCGCACGAAATCTGCATAGACGTCGTCGTGGCGGCGCCATCCGGGCGGAAGTGCGCCGCCGCGCAGCTCGATGCCGGGACAGCCGCTCTGGCGGGCGAGCAGCTGCGCGGCTTCGGCAAGGGCGCCCTCCGCTTCCGCGCCGAGCGCGAGGATGCCTCCGCCGACTCCGAATCCGACCGACAGGAGTGCCTTGCCGAAGATGAGGGAGCGGACCTCGGTGAGGGGCAGCACGCCGACCAGCGCGGGTCCCTGCTCGGCGACGAGATAATGGGCGGCGTGCCCCGTCGCTGCGGTAACGGCGCGACTCCATTGCGGCAGGTGGAACGGGGTGCCGCCGCGATGGCCTCGAACGAAGGCCTCGACCCGTTCGGCGACGACCGGGTCGGTGAGGTCGGCCGAGCCGATGGCGACTCGAGCGATTCGGGCGGGTGCGTTCATTGCAAGCGCTCTCGCTCACGCTCGACCACCTGATCGGTGCGGCCCCACGCGAATGCCCTCAGCAATTTGAGGAGCTTGGGCTCCATCCTAGACAAATTGGTATAATGTCGAAGGCGGGATTTCAGCGGTGCGTCGGCGACCCGCGGCTGGCCAGGGTCGATCTCCCACGGATGGAAGTAGAAGATTGCGGGGCGACCGTCGCGGCGGTTCACGCGGGCCACCGCCCAGCGCGAGAAACCATAAGGCAGCAGCCGAAAGAAGCCGCCTCCCCCCGCCGCCGCGCGCCGGCCTGCAACCTCCACCGTCGTGACCGGAAGCTCGATGAGGTCGCTGCCGACGAGCGGTCGGTGGGCGAAGCGCGGTGCGGCGCGCCAGCCATAATGGTCGTGCGCGATGGGAGCGACGCTCGAGCTGTAGCGATAGCCCTCGTCCGCCAGCACTTCATGGGCCCAGGGCGTGCGCTGGTCGATCGAGAAGCTGGGCGCCCGGTAGCCACTGACGGAGAGACCGGCGGCCTGCTCGATCGCCGTGCGTGCGCGGGTCAGGTCGGCGCGAAAGCCGTGGGCGTCCATGGTGAAGACGCGGCGGTGGTCCCAGCCGTGGCTGGCGACCTCGTGGCCCTCATCGGCGATGCGGCGGATCAGCCTGGGAAAGCGCTCGGCGACCCAACCCAGGGTGAAGAAGGTCGCCTTGACCCGCGCCGCGTCGAACAGCCTGAGCACCGCCTCGGCGTTGCGCTCGACCCGGATCGGCAGCCGATCCCAGTCAGCACGGTCGATCACCCCTTCGAAGGCGCCGACCTGAAACCAGTCCTCGACATCGACCGAGAGCGCATTGAGCATCGGCGGCTCCATGGCCGCACCGTCAGACAGCGTGGAAGCGCCGGTCGGCCGGGCGCTGGGGGACTCGGTCCTGCTCGGCCCATTCGACCAGCAGCGACAGGACCCGGCGGATCGCCGCTTCCTGCTCGTCGAGCCGCGCCTCGAGCGCCGCGACGCGCGCCTCGGCGGCCGCGGATGAACGCTGCGTCGGTTGGGCCGGAACCTGCGCCGCCGCGGGCTGAGACTCGGGCTCGCGATGCGTGCGCAGCGGCAGGACCTGCACCTTCGGCTCGACCGCGGCCACGTCGCCTTCGAGCTCGGACAGGACCGCTTCGAGCGCCGTCGCATCGATCCGCTCCAGCCGCTCGACGGCCCCAAACAGCAGCAGGCGGCCGAGCAGATGGTTGAGGCGGCGCGGGATGCCGTCGCTCGCCTGGTAGAGCGCGCCGAACAGGTCGGCGGCGAAGTCCGGGCGGCCGTCCCAGCCGGCAATGGTCATGCGGTGGCGGACATAAGCCTCGATCTCGTCCGGGCCCATCGGGTCGAGATGATGGCTGGCGATGACTCGCTGGCGAAGCTGCTCGAGGCCGGGCGCGGCGAGGCGCTCGCGGAACTCGGGCTGGGCGAGCAGAACGGTCTGGACCAGGGCGCGGCCGCCGAGCTGGAAGTTGGACAGCATGCGCAGCTCCTCGAGCGAGGAGATCGGCAGGTTCTGCGCCTCGTCGACGACGATCAGGGTGCGCTTGCCGGCGCGATATTCCTCCTCGAGGCGCTGCTCGACCCGCTCGATCAGGCCGGCCTTGGAGGTACCCTCGGTGGCAAGGCCAAGACCCTGCGCGATGAGGCGGAGCATGTCGTCGCCCTCGACCTGGGTCGAGACGATGTGGACGGCGTTGAGGCGGGCACGGTCGATCCGCGCCATCAAATGCGCAACCAGGGTCGACTTGCCGGCGCCGATCTCGCCGGTGATGGCGATGAAGCCTTCGCCCTGGGCGAGGCCGTAGCCCAGATAGGCCATCGCCTTGCGGTGAGTGCGGCTCTCGAACCAGAAGCGTGCGTCCGGCGTCAGCTGGAAAGGGGGTCCGGAGAGGCCGTAATGGTCGGTGTACATGAGTGGGCCCTTCAGAAGACGTAGCGGACGCCGATCAGTCCGTCGGCGATGAGACTGTCGTCGCCGCGCAGCGTCGAATAATTGATCCCCAGGGTCAGCAGCAGTTGCAGCCGGTTCGACAGGAAGGAGCGGCTGAGCCCGAACGACGTGCCGGTGCTGAAGCCGTCGCCGATGCCGATCCCGCCAAGGCTGACGTCAAACTCGCTGTCGTAGACGCTGAAGAAGGGGTTGACGGTGAGCGTGACGTCGCGGGTGAGGCGGCGGCTCACATAGACGAAGCCGGTGAGGTCCTCGTCCTCGCGCGCGAACACGCTGGCAAACAGGGGATCGTCCGGCAGGTAGAAGCTGCGGTGGGTGTAGGCGAGGCCGGCGCCGATATTCCACAGCCGCCCGGTGCTGGTGAAGACCAGGCTGCCGCCGCGGGCGCGGAAGGAGATGCTGCCGATCGACTGGAGCGACGTGGCGAGACAAGTGCCCTGCCCGGGATCCTCGCCGAACAGGCAGCCGCTCGCCGGCTGGCCGCGCAGGGTTTCAGGGTTGACGTCAAAAGCCGCCGGCAAGCGCCTTAGATTGCTGATCAATCCTTGGCCGAAACTGGTGTCGTGATCGAACAATATGGCGCTGATGCCGGAACGGCGGCCGATCTGCACCGTCGCTGCGCCCATGATCAGCAAGTCGCCGTCGGCGTCCTGGCCGGCACGGAGCTGGACCTCGGCGCGCGGCGTCGGCCGCCACAGGAAGCCGGCGTCCCAATAGACGCCGTCGGTATCGAGCGTGGTCACGCGCGACGCCGTGGGATCCGGGATGAGTCGTCCGCTGCCGTCGCGCAGCGGAACGCCTCCGGGGCCGCGCTGCACATCCTGCTGGCTGGCCTCGATCTTCGAATAGCCGATGCCGGCCGTCACCGCGAAGGTCGGGCTGACCGGCGCGACCATGTCGGCGCGGACGAAGCGACCCTCGAAGCTGTTGTCGAGCGCGCCGACATCCTCGCGGACATAGCCGGCGCTGACGGTCACGCCGATCGGGAGCGGACCACCGGGCGCGACGCCGACGCTGGCATTGGCGACATGCACGGTGGAATCCAAATCGTCGGTCGGGGCGGCCGCGCCGGAGAGGCTGTCGTCGTCGACATGGACGTAGCCGAGCCGATAGGCGGCGTTGATCGACACCGGGCCGGCATGGGTCGACAAGGTCGGGCCGGCATAAGCGCCGTAGATTTCGGTGCCGGCCTCACGCTCGGTGACACCGACGGCGCGGCCGGTGCCGCCGGTGCGAGTGGCGAGGCCGCCCGCATCGACGCTGACCCGGCCCGGAACCAGCTCGGCATGGAGCTGGGCGACTCCGCTGTGGACGTCCTCGTCCGGCAGGTCGTCGGTCCAGCCGAGGCGCCGCTCGTAGCGATATGCGCCGCTGGCGGTGACTCGACGGGTGCGGACCTGGCCTTCGACGCCGGCGGCGACGGCGGTGTAAGTGAGCACGTCGTCGCCCGGACCGTTGCCGGCCAGCTCGACCGAGACGCCCTGATTGAGTTCGACGTAAGCACCGACGTCGACGCGAAGGCGTGGGCGCGGAGCATCGGGAGTACCCTCGAGGCCGGGATCCCGAACCGGAATGGCGCCTTCCGGAACCGACGAGGCGGCGGCGACGAGCGGCACCGGCGCTTCACCGGGTTCGACCAAGTCCACCGGCGGCGGCTCGTAGCTGACGCCCGCCTGGCCATGCGCGGAGGTCGCTCCGGCGAGGGAGGCCGCGACACAAAAGGCCTTGAGGATCAGCCGCATCAGCGACTCTCCTCATATTGGCCGAAGCGCCGGCCACCGATCGACAGCGAGGCGCTGTTGAGCACCAGCGACAGGCGCGCGGGGCCGCCAAGCAGGCCGACCGTCTCCTTGAGGTCGGCTTCGCTGGTGTCGTCAGCACGGACGACGACGAGGGTCTGCCCGGCATGGCCGGCAAGCACCGATGCGCTGGAAGCGGCCAGGACGGGCGGCGAGTCGATCAGGATGATGCGCTTCGGATCCGCGGCGAGGAGGCGCTCCAGCACTTCCTCGGTGCGCACCGAAGCGAGCAGCTCCGGCACGTTGCGCTCGCGGCGGCCCGCCGGAAGAATGGACAGGCCCTCGATATCGGTGTCGATCACGAGACTTTCGGGATCGACGTTGCGGTCGGCGAGCGCGTCGACGAGGCCCGCTCCGGCGTCGATGCCGAGGCGGCCGGCAATCTCGGCCTGCGAGGTATCGCCATCGATGAGAAGGACGGCGCGCTCATGTTCGCCGGCGATCGACAGCGCCAGGTTGAGCGCGAGGAAGGTCTTGCCCTCCCCCGGCTGACCGGAGGCGATCAGGGCGACGCGGGCGCGCGGATCCTGGTCCATCCGATCATCGATTGCCTTGAGCAGGCGGCGCTTGACGATCCGGGTCTCCTCCGCAAGCGCGGAGGGCGCCGCATCGGGGAGCAGATATCCGCCCTGCTCCAGCGCCGCGAGGTCGATCTCGGCCGTCTTGCGCCGGCCGACCCGGATCGGCTGCGCGGCGGGGCGGGAGACGGGCTTCGCCGGCTCGGCGGCCGCGGGGGACGGCACGGCCGGCTCCGGGCGCGGCGACTGGTCGGCAGGGATCGCATCGACGCGCAGGCCCGACTCGAAATCGTAGATCTCGGCGGCGCGCTCGAACAGGGAGGGGCGTGCGGTCATCCTTCCCTCCTCACGCCACCGGCCCGCGCTGCAGCATTTCCGCCGCCATCAAGGCGGCGTAGCTGGCAGCAAGGGCGCCGCCGCTGCCGGCGAGCCAGACGAGGCGCTGACGGCGGCGAACGCGCTCGGCCTTGCCGACCACTTCGCCGACCGCGCCGAGCACCGGCAGGCCGGTCACCGAGGCGAGGCGATTGGCGGTCGGGAACGTCGTCTGCAACTGGCCCTTGAGGAAGGCCGCGGCGATTCCGGCGCCGATCGCGAGCACCAGCACGATGGTGAGGAACAGCGGCCGGTTCGGGCTGGTCGGACCGCTCGGCGCGCGCGGCGCCTCGACCACGCGCACGACCATCGCGCTGGCCTGGGTCTGCATATCGGAGCGCAGGCGCAGCTGCTCGCGGTCGGCAAGCAAGCGGTCATATTGCTGGCGAAGCACGTCATAGTCGCGGGTCAGGCGGGCCTGCTCGGCCGCCGCGCCCGGCTGAGCCGAGTCGCGCTGGCCGAGCTGGGCGAGATCGGCCTGGAGCTGGGCGCGGCGGGATTCGGCGGCGGCGAGCTGGGCCTCGCGATCCGACATCATCGCACGCAGCGAGACGTGGCTGGGATTGGGGATACCGTTGCCGCCCGCCGAACCGCGGCTTCGCTCCTGCGCCGCCTGCGGTCCGAGGCGGGCGATCTGGGAGCGAAGGGAGATGACGTCGGGATGCTGCTCGGTGAAGCCGCGGCCGAGATACTGATTGAGCTGAACCTCGAGTCCGGCGACCTGGCCGCTGGCGGTACCGCCATAAGCGTTCTCCGCTCCGGGGATCGGCACCGTGGCCGGGGTCGCGGCGAGCTGGCCGCGCATCGCGTTGACCGCGCTTCGGGCAGCGACGATGGTCTGCTCGAGCTGGGCAAGCTCGGTGCGCGCCGCCGACATTCGGTCGGCGACCGAGCCGGTGCCGGGGAGCATCCCCATATAGCGCTGCTCGAACTCCATCCGGCGCTGCTCGGCTTCCTGGAGCTGCTGCTCGCGGCGGCGCAATTCCTCATCGAGGAAGGTCAGCGACTGCTGCGTGCGCTGGGGATCGCCGGCGATCTCGCCGCTGGTGAAGATTTCGACCAGCTGCTGCGCTATCGCCGCAGAGGTGCGGGCATTCTCGGCGTTGGACAGGCCCGCGAAGCTCGACGTCGCGGTGATTTCGAACAGGCTGTCGGGCTGAGCGACGATCTGGATTCGCTGGCGCAGGCCGGCGACGACTCCGCCAAGTGCGGCGTCGCTGGTGACGAGCTTGTTGAGATCGGTGCGGCGGACGACGCGGGTCAGATTCTCGTTCGACGTCAGCGTCTGCTTGAGCCGCAGGATGTCGTTCTGGGGGTTCTGCGAGGCCGCCGCGGCGGTCGGCACCATATTGTCGAAGGCGACGAACAGCTTGGCCTTGGCCTGGTAGCTGTTGGGGATGAGCGCGATCACGACCCAGCCGGAGAAAGCGACGCACCACGCCACCGCCATGGCGAGCCAGCGGCGCTGCCACACCTGGTGAAGGGCAATCCGGAACTGTTCGTAAAGTCCGTCCATCCGGGCGGGATTCCTTTAGGGAAGAGAGGCGGTCAGGCTTGGGGTGCAGCGCTCCTCAGAACATGCTTTCGGGGATGATGATGACGTCGCCCGGCTCCAGCCGGACGTTGGCGCGGACGTCGCCGCGGCGAAGCAGACTGGCGATGCGCAGGTCGTACTGGCGCTGCTGCCCGGTCTCGCGGTCGGTGCGGACCAAGCGGGCGCGGTCGCCGGCGGCGAACTCGTTGAGGCCGCCGACCGCGATCATGGCGTCGAGCAGGGTCATGTTGGCGCGATAGGGAAGCGCGGCGGGGCGCGCGGTGGCGCCGACGATTCGGATCTGCTGCGAGAAGGTGCCGTTCGGCCGCTCGACCATCACCGAGACGATCGGGTCCTGGATGTAGCGATTCAGCACCTGCTTGATGTCCTCGGCGAGCTGGGCCGGGGTCTTGCCGACCGCGACCATGTCGCTGATCAGCGGCGTGGTGATGCGCCCGTCCGGGCGGACCGCAATGCGTGTCGACAGCTCGGGGTTGCGCCACACATAGATGCTGAGCTCGTCGGACGCGCCGATCAGGTAGTTCTCGCCGACCGCGTCGGAGCCTCCGACGAAGCTCGCGGGCGGAAGCACGTTGCCGGTGCGGCCGGTCGCGCAGCCGCCGAGCGCCGCAGCCGCAAGCACCAATGCGAGAGCGCTACGGGAGTTGAGAAGCCTCATGTGAACCCAGTCCCTTGCTTCGAAGCCGCCGGTGCGCCCCGGAGCGGGACGCGTGCCTTCAAGCTTCCCCTATGGGAGCAAAGGGTAAAATTACGGTTAGGCGCTAGGGGCTTGTCGGCCGCGTCCCGGCGCGGGACTGGCGGCGGGGCAGCCGTTAAACGGCCGGGTTAACGACCACTTCACCAGCCGGATGCTGGCTGAGAAATGCCTGCGGGCTGGCGCTGAGGCCGTAGGCGCCGGCGAGGAACACAGCGACGAGATCACCGACGTCGGCGCATGGCATCATGACGTCATCGGCTAGGATGTCGAGCGGCGTGCACAGGCAGCCGACGATGGTCACTTCCTCCTCGGCCGGGGTGCCGAAGCGCGTCGCGATGGCGACCGGATAGTTGCGGCGGATGACCTGGCCGAAATTGCCCGACGCGGCGAGCTGATGGTGCATGCCGCCGTCGACGACGAGGAAGGTCTTCCCGTGGCTGTATTTACGGTCGAGGATCCGGGTCAGATAGACTCCGCATTCGCCAACCAACCAGCGACCAAGCTCGACGGCGAAGCCGGTTTCTACAAGAGGTTGCGGGAGATTGTTGAGAAGCCTCGTCAACGCCTCGCCGATTGGCGCGATGTCCAGCGGCTGGTCGCCATGGACATAAGGGATGCCGAAGCCACCGCCGAGGTTGACGAGCGGGGGCTCGGCGGCGGCCTTGTCGGCAAGCTCCGCGGCGAGCGCGATGCCCGCGCGCTGTGCTTCGATGAGGGCATCGGCCGACAACGCTTGAGAACCGGCAAAGATGTGAAAGCCCCGCCACTCGGCGCCGGCGTCGACGAGGCGCCGGACGAGTGCAGGCACCCGCGCGGCGTCGATCCCGAACGGCTTGGCTCCGCCGCCCATGCGCATGCCGGAGCCCTTCAGCTCGAAATCAGGGTTCACGCGGACCGCAAGCCGCGGCGTGACGCCAAGGCGTTCGGCGATGGCGAGCGCCCTTCCCGCTTCTCCCTCCGATTCGAGGTTGATCGTCACTCCTGCGGCGATCGCAGCCGCGAGCTCGCTGTCGCGCTTGCCGGGTCCGGCGAAGCTCATTCGGCGGGGGTCGCCTCCGGCGGCGATGGCGGTGCGCATCTCGCCGCCCGAAGCCAGGTCGATGCCGTCGACCTGCCGGAGTATGTGGCGCAGGACATCCGGATGCGGGTTGGCCTTCATCGCATAATGAAGGTCGACGCCCGGGAAAGCGGCGCGGAAGCGGGCGACCTGGCGGTCGACCAGCGCCATCTCGTAGACGAAGAGCGGCGTGTCGCCGGCCTCCGCCACGAGGTCGTCGGCGCGGCGGCCGCCGATCAACAGCATATAGTCGCGGTCCGAGGCGAAGCCGTCGGGGATCGGGCCGGTCGGCTTGGTCATGACGTCAGTTCCGCTTCGAGTGCGTTGCGGTCGATCTTGCCGTTGGGGCTTCGCGGCAGCTCGGGCCGCCACAGGATCACGCCCGGCTGCATGAAATTTGGCAGGAGGCGCTTGAGGTGGGCGCGCAGCTTGTCCTCGGCCGCGCCTTCGGCCGGGCGGACGATGAGGGCGATACCCTGTCCCAGCAGCGGATCGGGATAGCCGAGCGCCACCGCCTCGGCGGCGAGGCCGGAGGCCATTGCCGCGTCCTCGATCTCGGTAGGGCTGATGCGGTTGCCGGCCGACTTGATCATGCCGTCGGCGCGGCCGACGAAGTAGAGCAGCCCGTCCTCGTCCCGCCGGGCGCGGTCGCCGGACCAGACGGCGGTGCCGCCGTAGCGCGAGGCGGGCGGGGCAGGCCTGAAGCGGGCGGCGGTGCGCTCGGGATCGTTCCAATAGCCTTGGGCGACGAGCGGACCGGAATGAACCAGCTCGCCTTCCTCGCCCGGCGCGGTCTCGCTGCCGTCGTCGCGAACGATCAGGATCTCGGCGAAGGGGATGGCCGTGCCGATCGAGTCGATATGGGTGTCGAGCAGCGCCGGCTCGAGATAGGTCGAGCGGAACGCCTCGGTGAGGCCGTACATCGAATAGATATCGGCGGCCGGGAACAGTTCGCGAAGCCGCCGGGTGACCGAGGGCGGAAGCTTGCCGCCGCTGTTGGTCACCCGGCGCAGGCTGAGCGCCGAGTCGGGCGGCCACGGCGCCTCGATCAGCTGCACCCACAGCGGGGGCACGCCGGCGAGCGTGGTGATGCGGTGCGCCGCCACAGCACGAATGACGTCACGCGGGGCGAGAAAGTCGAGCGGGACGACCGAGGCACCCGCAGCCCAGGCCGAGAGGAGCTGGTTCTGGCCATAGTCGAAACTGTAGGGCAGAACCGCCAGCACGCGGTCATCGGGCTGCAGCCGCGTATAATAAGCGACGCTGATCGCGCCGAGCCACAAATTGGCGTGGCTCAGCATCACCCCTTTGGGGCGGCCCGTCGAGCCGGAGGTGTAGAGCAAGGCGGCAAGGTCGTCGGCATCGGCGCTCGACGGCGGCAACGGATCGTTCGAGAACAGCGCCCTGCCCTGCTCTTCGTTCAACGCGTCGCAGCCGGGCGGGACATCGCCTGAATCGAGCGTATCGAGACGGACTTGCCCTGAAAGGAGGATGTTAGCACCGCTGTCTGAAAGTATGTGCGAAACTTGAAGGCGCTTCAGCAGCGGGTTGATCGGGACGTGGACGAGACCTGCGCGGGCACAAGCGAGCGGCAGCAGGCTGGTCATTCTGGTCTTGGGCAACCAGCTTGCGACGCGGGCGCCCTCGGGCAGGCCGCGCGCGGCGAGGCCGGCGGCGAGCGCGCCGACCGCGGCTTCGAGCCCGGCATAATCGAGACTGCCGTCGCGATCGACCAGGGCGACATCCGTGGGAGCACCGCGCAATGGCAGATGATCGAGCGGGCGCGGATCGGGGTCTGGCGCGCTCGGGTCAGGCACGGGCACTTTCACTCCTGCTTAAAGCCGCCATGCTAAGGCGCAGCGAGCGGCGGAGATAGCGTGCAATGGTTAACGTGACACTGTTCGACGAGCTCGACGCGGTCGAACAGGATGCCAGGGGCGCCCTGGATCGGGCGAACCAGGCTTGCCTTCACGACCGGCTGAGCTGGTTCCGGCTGGTCGAGCGCAACTGCCCACCAGAGGGCAAGCTGCAGGTCGTCCGAGCCGAGCAAGACAACCGCCGCGCCTGGCTCTTCCTGGCTGTCGACGGCCGTGAGGCGGATGGTTACGCCGCCTGGTACAGCCTGCGCTACAGGCTAATCGGCGACCCGGGCCTTGGTCCCGAAATCGCCGGATTTCTGCGGAACAAGCGGCTCACCAGAGTTGAGCTGGCGCCGATTGAGAATCCGGAGGCGCTGGCGACGGCCTTGCGGAGCGCGGGCTGGTCCGTGGCGATCGAGCCGGCCTTCGGCAACTGGATCGCGCGCACCGAAAAGGGCTTCGACGAATATTGGAGCAGGCGACCCGGACAACTCCGCAGCACCGCCAGGCGTAAGGCGAAGGCGGCCGCACTCGACGTCGTCATCCACGACCGGTTCGATGCCGTCGCCTGGGCGGACTATGAGGCCGTCTATCGGGCGAGCTGGAAGCCGGAGGAAGGCTCCTTCGCGTTCCTCCGTGATCTCGCCGAGCAGGAAGGCGCAGCCGGCACGCTGCGGCTTGGCCTTGCTTATCATCGGGATCGTCCGGTCGCCGCGCAGCTGTGGCTGGTCGAGGGCGAGGTCGCGACGATCCACAAGCTCGCTTATGCCGAGGACGCCAAGGCGATGTCCCCCGGCACGGTCCTGGGTGAAGCGATGTTCCGACGCGCGATCGACGAGGATGGCGTTCGGCTGGTCGATTATGGGACGGGCGACGACGCCTATAAGCGCGACTGGATGGACGAAAGGCGCCAGCTGTGGCGGATCATCGCCCATAATCCCCGCACCTTGCCGGGCCTGGCGGGGGCGGTCCGGCAACGGGTCAGGGCGCTTGTCCGGGGCAAAGCGAGCCGCTAGGGCGCGCTTTCTGTACGATCGCGCAACGGAGGCGAATTTGGCGCTCGACGACGCCACGGAGGTTGAAGACACGCTGCGGGCAGTGCTCGCCGACGTGCTGGGTCTGGATCCGGCGCGGGTCGCGGGCTTCACCGAGGCCACGCCTTTGTTCGGCGCCCTCCCCGAGTTCGACTCCCTCGCGGTCGCGGGCCTGCTCACCGAGCTCGAGGAACGGCTCGGGATCCTCATCGAGGACCACGAGGTCGACGCCGAAATGATGGAGACGTTCGGCGCGCTGTTGACCTTCGCTCTGGCCAAGGCGCTTCGGTGAGCGACGGCGCTCTCGCTTATGAGCGCTTCTACAATGGACGAACCAATGAATGGCTGCTGCGCGCGGGCGACCCGCGCACGCCGCCGATCCTGTTCGTCCCGCCTTTGTTCGAGGAGCTGAACCGCACCCGCGCGCTGATCGTCGCGGTGATGCGGCGCGTGGCGGCGGAGGGCAATTGCTGCTGGCTGCCGGACCTGCGCGGCACCGGCGAGAGCCTGCTCGCGCTCGAGGACGCGGCGTGGGACGACTGGCGTCATGACGTCACCGTCGCCGCCGAGCATATCGCCAAGGAGAGCGGCAAGCGCCCGGTGGTGGCGTCGGTGCGCGGCGCAAGCCTGATCGACGACGGTGTCCAGGCAATCGGCTGGTGGCGCTTCGCTCCGGCGACGGGCGCGGCACTCGCCCGCGACCTCGACCGCGCGTCACTCGCCGGCGGAGCGGAATGGGCCGGCTATCCTGCCTCTCCGTCGCTGCGCGAGGCGTTGCGCGCCGCGACCGCGGCTGACGTCACTCCGGTACGCACGGTGCGGCTGGCGACGGACGCCGGCGCGGCGGATCACAAGGTAGCGGGACCGGCGCTGTGGCGGCGCTCGGAGCCGGGCTCTTCGAGCGCGCTCTCGAAGGCGCTGGCGGCGGATCTCATCGCGTGGAGCCGCGCATGCGCCGCCTCCTGACCTTCGACTGCGAGGGCGCCCAGCTCTGCGCCAGCCTCGACGAGGCGGACGGCGCCACCGGACTCCTGATGGTCACGGGCGGGAGCCAGACCCGGATCGGCTCACACCGCCTCTACGAACGCCTTGCCAAAGCGCTGGCAAGCAAAGGCTTTCCATGCTTCCGCTTCGATCGGCGCGGGACCGGCGACAGCGCGGGCGAGGATCCCGGCTATTGCGGCTCGGCGCCGGACCTGGTGGCCGCCACCGCCGCCTTTCGCGTCACTCGGCCGGCCTTGCACCATATCGTCGGCCTCGGCCTGTGCGACGGCGCCACCGCGCTGGCGCTCCATGGGGCCGAGGCCGGGATCGACAGCATCGTCATGGTCAATCCCTGGCTGGTCGAGGCTGAGGAGGATGCGCCGCCGCCCGCGGCGATCCGGCGCCATTATCGCGAGCAGCTGACGAGCCTGTTCGGATGGAAGAAATTGCTCGGTGGATCAGTGTCCTATCGGAAGCTGTTGAGAGGCGTCGCCAAGGCTGCCAGGCCGATCGAAGGGTCGGAACTTGCCGCCGACGTGGCCCATGCTCTGCGGCGGGATCGAATGCCTGTGACGCTGATCCTGGCGAAAGGCGACGCCACGGCCATTGCCGCGGAGCGCGAGGTCCGCGCCCGGGCATTTCAGGGACTGGTCGCCCGGCGCGAGGAGATCGACACGGATTCGCATACCTTCGCGAAGTCGGGCGACGTGGAAGCACTCGCGGCGGCGATCCTCGACGCGCTTTCGCCGTCATGCCCGACTTGATCTGGCATCCACCTTCTTCAACGACGGCAGCAAGAGAGGTGGACTCCGGATCAAGTCCGGGGTGACGATCTGGTTCAGCCGACCGCGGCTTCCCGAACCGGCTCGTGCTGGGCCGCCTCGAAATCCGCTTCCGCCAGGAACTTCTCGGCGTCGAGGGCGGACATGCAGCCGGTGCCCGCGGCGGTCACGGCCTGGCGGTAGATCTTGTCCATGACGTCGCCGCAGGCAAACACTCCGGGGACGCTGGTGCGCGTCGTACCGGGCTCGACCTTGATGTAGCCGTCATCGTCGAGATCGAGATGGCCGCGGAACAGCTCGGTCGCGGGCGCGTGGCCGATCGCGACGAAGGCGCCGTCGACGTCGATCCGCTCGGCGGGCGTACCATTCTGGTCGACCAGGTCGAGGGCGACCAGCTTCTCGGGCTCGCCGCCGGCGACGAAGCTGCCGACCGAGCGGTTCCACATCACCTTGATGTTGGGATGAGCGAACAGCCGCTCCTGAAGGATCTTCTCCGCGCGCAAGGTGTCGCGGCGGTGGATCAGGATGACGTCGTCGCTGTGGTTGGTCATGTAGAGCGCTTCCTCGACCGCGGTGTTGCCGCCGCCGATCACCACGACCTTCTTGCCGCGGTAGAAGAAGCCGTCGCAGGTCGCGCAGGCGCTGACCCCCCTGCCCTTGAGATGCTCCTCGCTCGGCAGGTTCAGCCACTTGGCCTGCGCCCCCGTCGCGATGACGAGGGTGTCGCCTTCATAGATCGTGCCGCCGTCGCCCTTCATTCGGAACGGGCGCTGGGAGAAATCGACCTCGACGATCTGGTCCCACTCCATGCGCGCTCCGACATGCTCGGCCTGCGCCTGCATCTCCTCCATCAGCCAGGGTCCCTGGATGGTGTCGCGGAAGCCGGGATAATTCTCGACGTCGGTGGTGATGGTGAGTTGGCCGCCCGGCTGCATCCCCTGGACGACGATCGGCTTGAGACCGGCCCGGGCCGCATAGATTGCGGCGGTAAGGCCGGCGGGGCCGGAGCCGAGGATGAGCATGCGCGATTTATGGGTAGCGGTCACGAAAGGTCCTTTCTTCAGGACCGAGTTAGGCGGCGCTCCGGCGCCGCGCAAGCGAGGGAAAGGACTTGACCACAAGCTTGTGAAGCCGTCCTGCTGAGCCGTCGAGGGAGAGCCGCAGATGGGGACGAAGGCGCGTGGGGTTCAGCCGGTGGAAGCGAGCGCGGCGACCGCGCCGCATTGGTCGGACGACCCGCTCGGTTTCCTGATCGCGCCAGTCACCCACGAGGAGTTCTTCGAGCGCTATTACGAGCAGGCGCCGCTGCTCACCGCGCGCGGGCGGCCGGATCTCTATGCCGACATGCTGACGATCGAGACGCTCGACGCCTTCATCAACAGCGCCGACCTGCGTCAGGGGATGCTCGACCTCGCCAACCAGGCGAACCGGGTCGAGGCGAGCAGCTACATCAACGAGGGCGGGCGCATCATCACGCCGGTGGTGGCGGAAAAATATCTCGAGGGCGCGACGATCATCCTGCCCCATCTCCACGAATCGATGGCCGAGCTCGGCGAGTTCTGCCGGGCGATCGAGGGAGTCTTCTCCTGCCACGTGCAGACCAACGTCTACCTGACCCCGGCAAGCGCCCAGGGCTTCCCGATCCACTATGACAATCACGACGTGTTCGTGATGCAGATTTCCGGCGCCAAGCGGTGGAGCTTCTACGGCGCGCCGGTGGCGACGCCCTATCGCGGCGAGGGCTTCGAACTCGGCCGGCACGAGCCGGGGCCGGTGACCGAGAGCTTCACCCTCACGCCGGGCAATTGCCTCTACGTCCCGCGCGGAGTCATGCACGCCGCGCCCAATGCCGGCGACGAGCCGTCCCTTCACATAACCGTCGGCCTGATCACCAAGACCTGGGCGGATCTCATCTTGGAATCCGTGTCGGAGCTGGCGCTGAGCGAGCCGGCTTTCCGTCGCTCGTTGCCAGCCGGCTACGCCCGCCAGGAATTCGACCGAGAGGAGGCGCGGCGCCATTTCGCGACGCTGACCACGCTGATCGCCGACAAAGCCAGCATGGACAATGCCTTCGACCTGATGGCCGACGAGTTCCTGCGGATGCGGCGGCCGAACCTGGCCGGCGTGATCGCGGGCACGCCCGAAGTGCCGCGTGAGGGCGACCGCTTTCGAAAGCGTCCACTGGTGCCCTGGCAGGTGGCCGACGACGAGGGCAAGCTGGCGCTGATCGGTCCGGGCGGCGACATCTTCTTCGACGACGATGACGGCGACGCTCTGGACGTCGCCTTGTCCGGCAAGCCGTTCGGCGTCGGCGACCTGCCCTGCAAGGACCCGAGGCGAGTCCTGCGCAAGCTGTGGGCGAACGGTTATCTCGAGCGCATTCCTAGCGGCGCCGCGTAACTGTTGCGCATCGGAAACAGTCTCACTTTTCCGCCTTTCCCCCGCGCAACCAACAAGGACCGGAGGCGTTAGCCCATCATCGCCGATTAAACTAAATCAAGCTTTGGTATTTAAATGCCTGAAAAAACTGACCGGGGGCAGAGTGGGGAAGCGGAGACGCAGCAGGCCCTCCTGCGCCACACGATCGATCTCAATACGGCCCTGATCGCGCAGGCAGACCGGCTGATCTCTAAGTCGCGCGCGCCGCAGGCCGAAGCGGCCGAGGCGGGCAACGAGGAGCAGCCAAGACCGAGCAACACGCCCCCGGCCGCGAATTAACCGATCGTCAACCATTTCGGCTCACCCCATGCTGGATTGCGCGTGTGGGAGCGCGAGATGACCCGGAATGGTGCCCCGTTGCCCCCGCTTCTGCGGTGCGGCCTGCTCGCCGCCGCGGCGCTGGGGCTGCTGGCGGGGTGCGAGACGCTTCGCGAGCAGCGCATCGAGGCGGTCGTCGAGCAGCCCGAGCCCGGCTGGCGCGACATCCTCCATCCCGCCGACGACGAGCGCATCCTGGACCTCGACAGGGCCTGGGCGAGCGCCCTCGACCAGGCACGCCGCGGCGGCTTCGCCCGGCGGGTGGCGAACGAGGGCCCGCTGCTCGATCCCGAAGCTGCGCTTCCGCGCGCCGCGCCCGCGCCCGGCTCCTACCGCTGCCGCCTGATCCGGATCAGGCCCGGCAGCCGCCGTATCCGCGCCTTCACCGTGCGCGGCCCCTATTTCTGCCATGTCGGCGCGGACACGGCGATGCTCTCGCTGACCCAGCAGACAGGGTCCGAGCGGCCCGGCGGATATCTGTGGGAGGAAAGCGACATCCGCATGATCTTCATCGGCGCCGCGGCACGGGGGCGCGAGGACGGCCCGCCCGCCTATGGCGACATCGCCGGGCGCAACGTCGTCGGCATATTGGAGCGGGTCGGCCAGTTCCGCTACCGCCTGGTCGTGCCCGACCCGGCGAGCGGCGCGACGCTCGAGATCCTCGAGCTGATCCCGGCCCTGACCTGATGGTGAAAGGTGGTAGCGGAGGAGGGACTTGAACCCCCGACACGCGGATTATGATTCCGCTGCTCTAACCAGCTGAGCTACTCCGCCCCAATCGGCGAGCCGGCGCTATAGAAAGGGCCGCCCGAGCGGTCAACTGGCGAGAGCACGCCTTGGATTCAAGGCCGGAACCCGCCGCAGCCCCTGTCGTTTCGGGAAGTCGAAGCCTCATTGGAGACAGGGCAGATGGACCTGCTGACACCGCTCGAAACCTATTGCCGACTGATCCTGCGCGCCCGCGAGCTGGAGGCGCAGGTCCCGGCCCAGGATCCGGACGAGGATCCCGACAATGTCGACGACGTGTCGGACGACGACGAGGATCCGACACAGGCCCTGTCGGTGCTCAACGACGAGATGAACAGCGTCGAGGAGGAGATCGCGGCGGTGCTCGACGACCTCGCCGACGATCAGCTCGCCGAAGCGGTGGCGCTCGCCTGGGTCGGAATCGGCACGTTCGACTCCACCGAGTGGGAGGATGCTTGCGCCGAGGCGAACGATCTCGATTCGGACGAGCGGATCGACGAGCTGATGAACATGCCGACGCTCGCGGCCAATATTGAGAGCGGCCTCGCCGCGTTCGACTACAGTTGCGACGACATCGGCCAGCTCGACTAGCCGCGGAACGGATAAGTCCGGATCTGCTCCCAGGGACCGCCACGGTAACGCCATGACGCCAGGCCGCGAATCGACAGCGGCCGCGGGTAGATGGCGGCCTGGAGCTGCTTCTGAAGCGCGATCGCGTCGCGGCGGGCGACCTTGTTCTGGACGGTGACGTGCGGGCGCCACGGTGCCTGGTCCTGCGGCATCAACAGGCCGTGAAACGCCTCGGCGAGGTCGAGCCTCATGTCCTCCAGCGGCTCGCTTTCGACCTGGAAGGCGGTCCCCTCGCCCAGGTCCATGACGCCAAGAATGCGCGCGCGCGGCGCCGGCGCGGCGGCATGGTCGCCGAGCCGCTGGCCGAGCTCGCGCTCGAGCGACGGCGGCAAGTGGCGGAACAGGGTGAGATGAACGGGGACCCGGTTCAGCTCGGGCGGATAATGCGCGCGGCGCAGCCCTTCGAGCCAGGCATGGTCGTCGCTGCCGAAGGTGGCGGTGACGATCAGCGGAGTCAGCATGGATCCTGAAGCAAGTTCAGGATGGAAATCTGACGCAACGTCAGATTTCCACCTGGCTGCCGAGCTCGACGACGCGGTTGGTCGGCAGCTTGAAGAATTGCATCGCGCTCTCCGCGTTGCGCAGCATCCAGGAGAACAGGCCCTCGCGCCACAACGCCATGCCCGGCCGCGACGAGGCGATCAGCGTCTGGCGGGCAAGGAAGAAGCTGGTGTCCATCATCTTGAACCGAGGTCCGCAGGTCTCCACCTTCGCAAGCGCGGCAGGGACGTCAGTCTCCTCCATGAAGCCGTAACGCAGGATCAGCCGGAAGAAGCCGCTGCCCAGTTCCTTGAGATCGATCCGCTTCTCGGGATCCACGAACGGCACGTCCTCGATCTTCACGGTGAGCAGCAGAACGCGCTCGTGAAGCACCTTGTTGTGCTTCAGATTGTGGAGCAGCGCGTGGGGGATGCCGTCCGGCGTGGTGGTCATGAACACCGCGGTGCCGGGCACGCGCGCCGCGCTGGACGCGGCCGACTTGATGAAGATGGCGACCGGCATCGCCGCCTCGTTCATCCGCTCGATCATGAGGCGGCGGCCCTTCGCCCAGGTCGTCAGCATGGTGAAGATGACGAGACCGACGAGCAGCGGGAACCAGCCGCCGGCCGGGACCTTGGCGAGGTTCGCGGTGAAATAGGCGATGTCGACCAGGAAGAAGAGCGCGAGCAGCGGGATCGCCAGCCACGGCTTCCACTTCCACATCGAGAGCAGCACGACCGCAAGCAGGCAGCTGTCGATGAACATCGCTCCCGTCACCGCGATTCCGTAGGCGGCGGCGAGGTTGCTCGAATTGCGGAAGAACAGGACGAGCAGGATTACGCTCACCATCAGCGTCCAGTTGACGATCGGGATGTAAATCTGCCCGGCTGCCGAAGCGCTGGTGTGGAGGATCCTGAGGCGCGGGATGAAGCCGAGTTGCATCGCCTGCTGAGTCACGGAGAAGGCGCCGGAGATGACCGCCTGGCTGGCGATGATCGTCGCCACCGTCGCGAGGATGACGAGCGGCAGTCGGAAGCTCTCCGATGCCAGCATGAAGAACGGGTTGCGGACGGCCTCGACGACGGCGGCCGGCTCGAGCGAGAGCAGCATCGCGCCCTGCCCCATATAGTTGAGCAGAAGCGCCGGCATCACGAAGACCAGCCAGGAGACGCCGATCGGCTTGCGCCCGAAATGGCCCATGTCGGCGTAAAGCGCTTCGGTGCCCGTCACCGCGAGCACGACCGAGCCCATCGCGAGGAAGGCACGAAGCTCGTCGACCATGAAGAAGCGGATCGCGTTCCACGGGTTGAGAGTCTGAAGGATGATCTCCGGGGACCCCGCGATGTGCATCGTCCCGAGCACCGCCAGAGTCAGGAAGTAGATCAGCATGATCGGCCCGAACAGCGCGCCGACCTTGGCCGTGCCACGCGACTGGATCGCGAAGATTCCGATGAGGAGAGCGACGGCGATCGGCAGAACGAAGGGCTCGAAGCCCGGCTGGACCGTCGTCAACCCCTCCACTGCGGAGAGAACGGAGACGGCCGGCGTGATCATGCTGTCGCCGTAGAAGAGAGCGCAGGCGAAGACGCCGAGAAGGACGATTCCGGAAGTCTTGACCCTCACGGTGCCGCCGGACTTGCGGCTGATCAGCGCGAGCAGGGCGAGGCTTCCGCCCTCGCCCTTGTTGTCGGCGCGCATGATGATCGTGACATATTTGAGAGTCACCACGATCATCATCGACCAGAAGATCAGGCTCAACACGCCATAGACGTGGAGCGGGTCGACCGCGAAATTGTAGTTGCCGCTGAACGTCTCGCGAAAGGCGTAGATCGGGCTGGTGCCGATGTCGCCGAAGACGATTCCGATCGCTCCGACGGCGAGCTTGAGAAGGCCCGAATCCTGATCGTGGTGCCCTGCGGGACGGTCCGCGGGCATGGCAGGCGCGACAGTGTCGCTCATCGAGGGAACGTGTCCAAACCCGCCTTCATCACAGCCGCTCCGCCCCGCGAAGCGGCCGGCGCATTATCACTACCCCGCGGGGGGCGCAACAAGGCGGGCACAGGCGACAAGGCCCAAGCGCCCCGCTATAGGGCAGCGCAATTTCACGAGAATCAGCGGGAGCAAGAACGATGCGCGTCGGCGTGCCGAAGGAGATCAAGGTTCACGAATATCGGGTCGGCCTGACCCCGGCGTCCGTCGCCGAGCTGACCGCGGCGGGCCACGAAGTGGTGGTCGAGACCAATGCCGGCACCGGGATCGACTTCAGCGACGAGGATTATGTGAAAGCCGGCGCCCGCATCGTCGGAAGCGCCGACGAGGTGTTCGCGCAGGCCGACATGATCGTGAAGGTGAAGGAGCCGCAGGCGGTCGAGATCGCCCGGATCGAGGCGCGCCATACTTTGTTCACCTATCTCCACCTCGCTCCCGACCCCGAGCAGACCCAGGGCCTGCTGAAGTCCGGAGCGACCTGCATCGCCTATGAGACGGTGACGGCTCGCGACGGCTCGCTGCCGCTCCTCAAGCCGATGTCCGAGGTGGCCGGCCGAATGTCGATCCAGGTCGGCGCCCACTATCTCGAGAAGGAGCAGGGCGGCCGCGGGGTTCTGCTCGGCGGGGTCCCCGGAGTCTCGCCCGCCAAGGTCGCGATCCTCGGCGGCGGCGTCTCGGGGATCAACGCGGCACAGATGGCGGTCGGAATGCGCGCCGACGTCACCATCTTCGACATCAACAATGCGCGGCTCGCCGAGCTCGACATGTTCTTCTCGAGCCAGATCAAGACCGAATATGCCTCCCGCGCGGCGATCGCCAAGGCCGTTGCCGAGTCCGAGCTGGTGGTCGGCGCGGTGCTCGTTCCGGGGGCCGCCGCGCCGAAGCTTGTCACCCGCGACATGCTGAAAACCATGAAGCGCGGCTCGGTTCTCGTCGACATCGCCATCGACCAGGGCGGCTGCTTCGAGACGTCGCGGCCGACGACCCACCGCGATCCCGTGTTCGAGGTCGATGGGGTCATCCATTATTGCGTCGCGAACATGCCGGGCGCGGTGGCGCGGACCTCGGCCTTCGCGCTCAACAACGCCACCCTGCCCTTCGTGCTGAGGATCGCCAACATGGGCGCCGAGGCGGCGATGGCAGCCGACCCGCACCTCGCGGCTGGCCTCAACGTGTCGGGCGGCAAGATCCGCCACCAGGCCGTCGCCGAGGCACTCGGCCTGCCCTACGAAGCGGCTTAAGCTGTAACCCCTCTCCCCGCGGGGGAGAGGGGGGGGCCCGCCGCGAAGCGGTGGGAGGGTGAGGGGCACGCGCTTGCCCTCACCAACTTCGGCTAAGCGGCGGAGGCGCCAAGCCTTCGTATCCTCTCCCCTGCAGGGAGAGGAGCTAGTTCGCCGGCGCAGCCACCGGCGGGATCCGCCCCGACGCGCGCGCCTGCGCCAACGCGTCGAGCTGTTCCTGGATGGCGCCGCGCCAGGCCGCGCTGGGCGGCGCCGAGTCGAGAAGCTGACGCCACACCCCCTCGGCCTCGTCGAAGCGGCCGCCCTGGGCGAGCGCGATTCCGTAGAAGAAGCGCGGGCCGGGATGGTCGGGGGCGATTTGGAGGGCGCGGTCGAATGCGAGCTCGGCTGCTGGAGTCATCAATCCGTCAGCGTGCTGGACCAACGCGTTGCCGAGACCGACCCACAGATCGGCATTGTTGGGCGCGCGGCGAAGCGCGTTCTGGATGATCTCGACGCCTTCCTTGGTGTTGCCGGTTCGCTGATAGCTTTCAGCCAGGCTCAGCCAATGGGCGGCGTTGTTGAACTGTCCCATCAACTCGGGCCGCATCTCGGCAAAGGCGCTGTCGGGGACCGGCTGAGTCGCCGCCGGAGGCGCCTTGGGAGCGCCCGCCATGCCCGGCCTGCCCTGCCAGGCATAGCCGGCGAGCGCGAGCAGCAGGGCTGCGCCGAGAAACTGCACCATGCCCATATCGCCGCGCATCCAGCGCCACAGGCCGGCCGCGACCAGCAAGGCGAGGACCAGCATGACGACCCACCCCATCACGCCTTCCTTCTCCGCTTGAACTGGCCGCGCATCAGGAACAGGCCGGCGCCGAGCAGGACGACCGGCGCGAACCACAAGGGCCAGGTCAGCGGCTCGACCGGCGGATCGTAAGTGACCCAATTGCCGTAGCGCTCGATCAGCCAGGCGCGGATCTGCTGCGGGCTCTCCCCGGCGGCGATCCGGCGGCGGATGTTGTTGCGCATGTCGCCCGCCATGTCGGCGTCGCTGTCGGCGATCGACTGGCCCTGGCAGACCAGACAGCGCACCTCGTGCATCAGCTCGCGGGCGGCTGCCTCCTGGCGCGGGTCGGGCAGCTGCTTGTTGGCATATTCGGCCGGGGGGAGAAGCGAGTCGGCCGTGGCCGGGGCGGCGATCGCCAGCGCAATTCCGGCCATCATCCACCTCGCTCGCCTCGAGCGAAGTCGAGAGGCCCCTTCGAGCGCAGCCGAGAAGCTCAGCCTTCCCATTGCCTCCGCTCTGCTCGGCAGGATGTCTCGACTTCGCTCGACATGACCGATCCTGCTGTTCTTAGCTCGCAACACGGGCGGCCTCATATTCCTGGATGAGCCGCGCCATGTCGGCATCGGTGATCGGGCCGATATGCTGGAAGCGGATGGTGCCGCTTCCGTCGATCACGAAGGTTTCGGGCACGCCCGACGACCCGATGGCGAGTTGAAGGCTGCTGTCGGCGTCGAGCGCGACGTTGCGATAGGGATCGCCCCAGCGGCTGAGGAACGCCTGGATGTCCTGCGGCCGGTCGCGGATGGCGACCGCGTCGATCGGAACGCCGCGACGCGCCATCTCCATCAGCTGCGGCGCCTCGGCAATGCATGGGACGCACCAGCTGGCGAAGATGTTGAGGATTCGCGGCTCCCCCGCAAAGTCGGCGCGGCTGACCGTGGCGCGGCCGGGCAGCGCCGGCGGGAGCTGGATAGCCGGGAGCGGCTGGCCGATCAGGCGCGAATGGATGAGCCGGTCGGACGGCGAATAGAGGTTCCAGGCGGCGACGGCGCCGATCACGAGGAAGACGATCAGCGGCACCCAGAGGACGAGGCCCCGCTTCATGCCAACGCCTCGCGGCCCGGTTCGAAGGCCGGATTGGGCTCGGCCTCATCCTGGCGCCTGGTGCGACGGGCGCGGCGCAGGCGGCCGATCAGGGAGAGGAAGCCGCCGAAGGCGACGAGGCCGCCGCCATACCAGATCAGGGTGACGGCGGGCTTCCACCACAGGCGCAGCTGCCAGCGCCCCTGCCCGTCAGGCTCGCCGATCACGGTGTAGAGCTGGCCGTCGAGGCGGGTGAGGATGGCGGCCTCGCTGGTCGGAGTCGGCGGCGAGCTGAACATCCGCGCCTGCGGACGCAGCAGGATCTCGCGGCCCTCGCCGCGGCGGACGACGAGTCGTCCAGACACCGCAGTCCAGTTGGGACCGGCGACCGGCTCGACGCCGTCGAAGCGGATGGTCCACGGCCCGACGCTGGTCTGCTGACCGACCCGGGCGGCGATCAGCGTTTCCTTGTTGAACGCGCTCTCGGACGCCATCCCAGCCATGCTCACCGCGATGCCGAGATGGGCGACGACCATACCCCAGGTGACGAGCGGCGTTCGGCGCAGGTTCCGGCCCCACAAAGGCGCGAGGCTCGCCACCGCGACGGCCGGGGCGAGCGCGAGGCCGAGCAGCGGCAGGATGCCGATGCCCGGCGCGAGCAGGATGACGAGGAACAGAGACGCCGCGGCCACCAGGATCGGCACCGCCATGCGCTGGACGAGAACCTTCAGGCTGTCGCGGCGCCAGCGCAGCAGCGGCCCCGCCCCCATCAATGCGACGAGGACGAGCGCGACCGGTCCGGCGGCCTTGTTGAAATAAGGCGGGCCGACGGAGAGCTTCTCCCCGGTCACCGCCTCGACGCCGAGCGGATAAAGCGTGCCGACCATGACCACGCCGAGAATGATCGACAGCAGCAGGTTGTTGACCACCAGCATGCCTTCGCGGCTCACCGGCTCGAACACCGCGCCTTCCTTCACCGTGCCCACGCGTGCGCCGAACAAAGCGAGCGCGCCACCGATATAGAGGCACAGGAGCATCAGGATGAAAGCGCCGCGCTGCGGATCGACGGCGAAGGCGTGAACGCTGGTGAGGATCCCCGAGCGGACAAGGAAAGTGCCGATCATCGACATCGAGAAGGCGACGACCGCGAGCATCACGGTCCAGGCACGAAGGCCGTCGCGGGTGGCCAGCACGGTGACGCTGTGGAGAAGAGCGGTGGCGGCGAGCCACGGCATCAGCGAGGCGTTCTCGACCGGGTCCCAGAACCACCAGCCGCCCCAGCCGAGCTCGTAATAAGCCCAGTAGCTTCCGGCGACGATGCCGAGGGTGAGGAAGATCCAGGCGGCGAGCACCCAGGGCCGCATCGCCCGCGCGAAGGCCGGCCCGACGTCGCGGGTGACGAGCGCTCCGACCGCGAAGGAGAAAGCCACCGAGATGCCGACATAGCCGAAATAGAGGGTCGGCGGATGGAAGGCGAGGCCGGGGTCCTGGAGCAAGGGGTTGAGACCGTTGCCGTCGAGCGGGATCGGGAAGATTCGGGTGAACGGGTTGGAGGCGAACAGCAGGAAGCCGTAGAAGCCGAGCGAGATCGTCGCCTGCGCGGCCAGGGTCGCGACATGGGTGTCCTGCCTCAATTTGCGCTCGAACAGGGCGACTCCGGCGCCGGCGACGGCGAGCACGGTCACCCACAGCAGCATCGAGCCTTCGTGATTCCCCCACGCACCGGCCAGCTTGTAGATCCAGGGCTTGGCCGAATGGCTGTTGGCGACGACAAGCTGAACCGACAGATCGGTGCGCAGGAACAGCCAGAGCAGCATCAGGAAGGCGAAAGCGGCGAGCAGCCCCTGAGCGACCGCGAGCGGGCGGATGAAGCGCAGCATCGCTTCCTGCCCCCAGCGGACCGCGCCCCAGCCGAGGGACATCTGCAGCAGCGACAGGGCCGCGGCGAGCCACAGGGCGGCGAGGCCGGCTTCGGCGATCATTCGATCGTCTCCGTCTTGTGAAGGCCGCGGTCCGACAGCTCGGGCGGCATGTAATTCTCGTCGTGCTTGGCGAGGATCTCGTTGGCGACGAAGCGGCCGTCCGGCTGGAAGCGCCCCTCGGCGACGACGCCGGAGCCTTCGCGGAATAGGTTCGGGACGATCCCGGTGAAGGTGACCGGGATGGTGTGCTCGGTCTCGTCATGGACGACGAAGTCGATGGTGACGCCGTCGTCGTGGCGGCGGAGCGAGCCTTCCTGGACCATGCCGCCGACGCGGACGGCGCGGTCGAGCGGGAGGCCGAGGCGCTGGACGTCGGCGGGCGCGTAGAAAAAGGCGGCCTGCTCGCGCATCGCCGACATGGCGAGGAGCGCGGCGACGATGAGAGCGATCGCCGCCAGGCTGACGAGGATGAGCCGCTGGCTCTTGGGCTTCATTCCGCGCGCTTTCATCTCCGCCGAAGCTCCTCGGCGTCGCGCTCGGCCCTGCGCATGGCGAGGTAGCTCTGAGCGAACAGGCCGGCGACGCCGACGAAGGCAGCGGCATAGGCGCCGATCACGAACGGCCAGGGATTCATGCTTCGGCCATCCTTCTGAGGCGCGCCTCGACCTTGGTCCGGGCGAGGTCGGCGCGCATCCGCATCAGAACGATCGCGCCGAAGAAGAGCGAAAAGCCGACCGCCGATACCAGCAGCGGCCACAGCATCTCGCCGGCGATGGCCGACTGGCCGCGGACGATGTCGATGCTCTGGGTCTGGTGAAGCGAGCGCCACCACACGACGGAATAATGGATGATCGGCAAGTTCACCGCCCCGGCGATGCCGAAGATGGCGGTGAGACGCCCCTCCCCGCCTTTCTCCTTCTCGGCCGAGGCGAGCGCGATGTAGCCGAAATAGAGGAAGAGGAGGACGAGCATCGAGGTCATGCGCCCGTCCCATTCCCAATAAGTGCCCCAGGCCGGGCGGCCCCAGAGCGAGCCGGTCACGAGGCAGATGGCGGTGAACACCGCGCCGGGAACGGCGAGCGCGCGGCCGGCGACCACTGCGAGCGGGTGGCGCCAGACCAGTTGCATGAAGCTGGCAACGGCGATCCCGGTCCAGCCGCCCATTCCGAGCCAGGCGGCGGGCACGTGGAGATAGATGATGCGCACGCTGTCGCCCTGGTAGCGCTCGGGCGGCGCCAGGAAGAGGCCGTAGCCGACGCCGATCGCGATCAGAAGCAGCCCGCCCCATCCCAGCCAGGGCGTGAGAGCGCGTGCGATTTTAAGAAAGCGGGCGGGATTCGCGTAGGCGTGCATGGTGTCGGCATGCTTCTTAGCCGGGCCGTGACGCGCGCGGAAGGCCCTCACGGTCGCAAGCTTGCTCCGCGGCGGGGCAGCGCCCAAGTGAGCGGGCCGATGTCCGCAACCTCTGCCATCCGCGCCGATCCCCTGCCCCCGCTCCGCCACGATCGTGTGAAGGGTGTGGCCATGCGGCTTGCGGCGATCACCGGATTCGCGGTGATGGCCGCGACCATCAAGCTTGCCTACGCGCACGGGGCAAGCACGCCGGAGACGGTGTTCTACCGCTGCCTGTTCGGCTTGCCGCCCTTGCTCGGCTGGATCGCCTGGCGCCGCGACTGGGGCGTCTGGCGGACCCGGCGGCCGATGGCGCACCTGCTGCGCGGATCGCTCGGTCTCGTCTCGATGACCCTTGGCTTCACCGCCTTGGGCCTGCTGCCGCTCGCCGAGGCCAGCACGATCTCCTTCGTCGCGCCTCTGTTCGCACTGGCGCTGTCGGCGCCGATCCTCGCGGAGCGGGTCGGCCCGCGCAGCTGGATCGCGGTCGCCGCGGGCTTCTGCGGAGTCATCGTCGTGATGCAACCGGGCGGGGACCTGCCGCTCGCCGGAACTCTGGTCGCGCTCGGGGCAGCGTTCGGCGTGGCCTGCGTGACCGTCGCTCTGCGCTCGATCTCGCGGACCGAGAGCACGCCGACCATCGTCTTCTGGTTCACGATCTTCTGCACGCTCGCGTCCGGCGCGCTGATGCCCTGGTTCGGCCAGGCGCATGACGCCTTCACCTGGGCCTTGCTGGCGTTGATCGGCCTGTCGGGCGGGATCGGCCAGCTCTTCCTCACCGCCTCGCTGCGTTACGCGCCGATCTCGGCGCTGGCGCCGATCGACTATCTCCAGCTCGTCTATGCGGTGCTGTTCGGCTGGCTCCTGTTCGGAGACCAACCGGCCTGGACCACCTGGGCGGGGGCGGCCTTGATCATCGTCAGCGTGCTGTCGACGATGGGGCGGCGGCCGGTGAAGGACACTCCGCCGTCGTCACTGGAAGCTTAACCCGCTCATGTCGAGACATCCCGCCGAGCGTAGCCGAGGCGAATTCCTGTTCTCGGCTCCGCTCGAACAACACCTCTCAACTTCGCTCGAGGTGAGCGGAGCAAGTGCGTGAGGGCTTAGCCGCGGCCGATCAGGCGCTGGGCCATGGTGTCGGCGACGGCGGCGGGGTTGCGGCCGGAGGAGGCGCTTTCCGCCCAGATCTCCTCCAGGCGGGCCGGGATCCGCTCGATCCGGCGGCGGACCTCGTCCTTGTCGCCGTCCTTCAGATATTCGGTGGCGACGTTGATGATCCCGCCCGCGTTGATGACGTAATCGGGCGTGTAGAGGATGCCGCGCTCGTGGAGCCGGTCGCCGTCCTCGGGCCGGGCGAGCTGGTTGTTGGCACCGCCGGAGACGACCGGAACGCGCAGAGCCGCGATCGACTGCTCGTTGAGGATGGCGCCGAGCGCGTTAGGGCTGAAGATGTCCGCCTCGAGAGTCATGATCTCGTCGGGGGAGACGACCGTGCCGCCCACTTCGTCGGCCAGGCTCCGAGCGCGGGCCTGGTCGATGTCGGCGATGCTGATCCGGGCGCCGTCCTTGGCGACGTGACGGGCGAGCCCGCTGGCGACGCTGCCGGCGCCCTGGATGGCGACGTGCAGCCCGGCGAGGCTGTCCTTGCCGAGGCCGCGCTTGGCGGCGGCGCGGACTCCGAGATAGACGCCGTAGCTGGTGTGCGGGCCGGGATCGCCGCCGACCGAGCCCTCGGCGACCGGAAGGCCGGACACATAGTTGGTGTGCTTGGCGATCGCGACGATGTCGGCGACGCTGATGCCGACATCCTCGGCGGTGACATAATGGCCGCCCAGCCGGTCGACCGCCTTGCCGAACGCCGCGAGCATCTCGGGGGTCTTGGCGCGGTCCGGGCCGGCGAGGATCACCGCCTTGCCGCCGCCGAGCTTGAGGCCGGCCATGGCGTTCTTGTAGCTCATCCCGCGCGACAGGCGCAGGACGTCGGCGATGGCTTCGTTCGGGTCGGGATAATGCCAGAAGCGGGTGCCGCCCGCGGCCGGGCCGAGCGCGGTCGAGTGCATCGCGACGATCGCCTTGAGGCCGGAATCCCGGTCGGTGACGAAATGCACGGCTTCGTGATCGTCGAAATCGGGGAGGTCCCAGAGCGACTGCATCTGAATTTGTCCTGTAATCAGAATTAGATGGGGCGACCGACGGGACTTGAACCCGCGACCCTCGGTACCACAAACCGATGCTCTAACCAGCTGAGCTACGGTCGCCATATGTCTAAGGGTGCGGCGACATAGGGTCGGGTGGGGGCCGAGGTCAAGGCACGGCGGGTGCGCTTGTGCGGCCGGCGGCTGATGGATATCCCGCCTGCGCAATGACCGACCGGCCCTTCCCTCACCGCAACCTCATCGGCATCGACCAGCTCGGCGAGGAGGATATCGCCCAGATCTTCGCCGAGGCGGACCATTGGGCGGCGTTCAACCGCGCGCCGCGGCGGGCCGACGAGCGGCTGGCGGGGCTCACCCAGGTCAATTTGTTCTTCGAGAATTCGACGCGCACCTTGCTGTCGTTCGAGATTGCCGGGCGGAGGCTGGGCGCCCAGCTCGCGGCGGTTCCGGTCGGCCAGTCGAGCGTGAAGAAGGGCGAGACCCTGCTCGATACCGCCCGCACGATCGACGCGATGGGCGCGGACCTGCTCGTGCTTCGCCATCCCGATGCGGGCGCGGCGGGCGCGGTCGCCGAAACGGTGGGCTGCTCGGTCGTCAACGGCGGCGACGGCGCCAACGAGCACCCGACCCAGGCGTTGCTCGACGCCTTCACCATTCGCCAGCGCAAGGGACGGGTCGAGGGCCTCACCGTGGCGATCTGCGGCGACGTCCGCCACAGCCGCGTCGCCCATTCCAACCGCCGCCTGCTGCCGCGCCTCGGCGCCGAGGTGCGGCTCGTCGCGCCGCGCGGGCTGCTTCCCGACGAGACCGGTGGGTTGCCCGTGTTCGACAATCTCGACGCCGGAATCGAAGGCGCCGACGTGGTCATGATGCTGCGGATCCAGCGCGAGCGGATGGAGGACGCGCTGACCGGGCTGCTCGGCGACTTCCACGCCGCCTTCGGGCTCGATGCCGAGCGGCTGAAGCGCGCCGCGCCCGACGCGATCGTCATGCATCCCGGCCCGATGAACCGCGGGATCGAGATTTCGGGCGACGTCGCCGACGATCCCGCCCGCTCGGTGATCCGCGACCAGGTGACCAACGGAGTGGCGGTGCGGATGGCGGTGCTCGACCTGCTCACCCGCGCCCGGCGCGGCGCCTGAATCGAAACGGCCGGCGCTTTCGCACCGGCCGTCCCACCAAGGAAGGCGGAAAGAGGTTAGGCGTTGCGGCCGTAGCGCGACGCCCAGCGGATCGCCGCGTCGCCGGCATTGCCGCGGACGAAGCACTCGCCGCCGCGCGAGCGGATGCTGGCGCACTGGCGGTTGGCGTCGGCACGGCTGGCGAAGCCGGAAATGGCGACTCGGTGAAGGAGACGGCCCTGATGGTCGAAGGTCATCGTCACCGGCTGCTCGCTGGCGAGGCCGAAGCGGCGCTCCGCCTCCTGCCAGGCGCGCTCGGCATTGGCGGCGTTGCTGAAGGCGCCGATCTGCACGACGTAGCGACCGCTGCCCGAGCGGACCGGCTCGGCGCTCCGCGGAGTCGACACGACCTCGACGATTCGGCCGGAACGGCGCACCGGACGCTGCGACACCGCCATCACCACCGGATCGGGGCGGACCAGGGTTTCGGCAGCGGCGGCATATTGGACTCGCGCGGGGACCGGCTCCGACTCGGGCTCCGGAGCCGGGAGCTGAACCGCGCCGCGCCCGTCGATACCCCATTCGGGCTGCTCGAGCTCGGCATAAGCTGGCGCCGCAACCGGAGTCGCAGCAGGCACCGGGGCGGCGACGGCCGGCTCGACCGGCGGAAGCACGATCGGCGCGGCGTCGGCCATCTGCACTGGGGCTGAGAGCGGCGCGGCCGGACCATTAAGCGCCAGGCGGACTGGCTGGCCGGCATCGGCGACCGGGTTCACGCCGAGCACCGCGACCACAGGATTGGACGAGCCGGGCTGCGAGGCCATCGCCGCCCATTCGGTCATGCGCTGGCTGAGCTCGGCCGGCGACACGTCCTGCGACGCGACCATGCGCGCGCGCGACCAGTCGCCGCCAAGGGCATAAGCGAGCGCCAGATTCTGGCGGGTGCGAGCATTCGCTCCCATCGAACGGGCGGCGGGCTCGAGGATCTCGACCGCTCGCTGGGGCGAGCCGGCAAGCGCATAGGCAAGTCCGAGGTCGCTCGCCGATGCCTGGCCCTGGAGCGAATCGAGCTGCACGAGCGCGTCCTGCGGGCGCCCGTTGGCGGCCTGCATCAGCGCCAGCGCGATCGCAGCGCGCGGATGCGACGAATCGAGGGCGAGAACGTCGCGATAGGTCGCCTCGGCCGATTGGAAGCGGCCGGAGCGCATGTAGATGTCGGCGAGGGTGAGTCGATAGCCGGCATCGCGCGGCGACAGCGCCACCGCCTGCTCCATCGCGTCCAGCGCCCGGGCGAGATCGCCGCGGGCCAGCGCCTCGCCGGCTTCACGGGTCAGCCGGACCGCTTCGCCGTCGCCGCGCGACTGGCTGGCGAAAGCGGTGGACGTGCCGAAGCTGACGCCTTGGACCTGGCAGCCGACGACCGCCATGCTCAGCGCGACGCTCGACGCGGCGAATTTGAACGCGATGCTCTTCATGCCCCTCAACTCCGATTCAGCTTCGCTTGGCGGTCGGCAATTGCTCCGCGAGGTTGCCCACTTCGGGCAGCGATTCGATGAATTGATCGAGCGCCGCGGTGACGAGCTGCTGGGCCGAGCGCCCGGTGACCGCCGTCGCCAGCCGCAGCCGCAGATGCCGCGACGAATCGAGCCGAAGCGTGAAAGCCGCCTTGCGCACTTCCTTCTGGATGTGCGCCTTCGCGGCTGCCTTGGCGCGGGGCTGGGCCGGGCGCTTGGGCATCCGCACGATTTCAGCGGGCGGCTCGGCCGCAACGGGCTCGTCGGCCGGCTCTTCATCCGCTTCGGGAAACTGGTGCGCGAGCGCGCGCTGCTGCTCCACGACCGGAACCTGCGCCTGAAGCTCATCGATCGGCTCGGGCGCCTGCTGTTCCTCGACCCACGCCGGCGCGTCCTGCTCCTCCTGCGCCACCCGGGGCGCTGGGGTCAGGGCCGAGATGGAGCTCGGGACATGGTCGGACGGTGCCTCGGCACCATAACCCATGTCGTTCCAGCCGAGATCGTCGAGCATCGCGCCCGTGATGTGGCGCGGGCGCATGGCCGGCTTGGCGCCGCCCTTGCGGGCGAGGAGGCTGCCGGAGAGGGACGCATACCTAGGTTCAGTCATGAACGCCGCTCCTTACTGGCCGACGACGCGGCGGCCGAAGCCACCGGTCACGCCCGGACGGGGCATTGCGGCTGGGGCGACCTGCCCCGGGGCGGCGAACACGGTGCGGCGGAAGTTCCGCTCGAGCCGGTCGCTGATATAGGCCCAAAGCTCCTCGACCTCCTTGGCCGACTTGCCGTTGGGATCGGTTTCCATGACCGTCCGCCCGTCGATCATCGAGGCGGCGAAATCGGTCCGGTGATGAAGAGTGACCGGAGCGACGGTGCCGTGCTGCGACAGCGCGATCGCGGCCTCGAAGGTGATCTTGGCCTTCGGAGTCGCGGCGTTGACCACGAAGATGAGCGGCTTGCCGGCGCGCTCGCAAATGTCGACCGTGGCGCCGACGGCGCGCAGGTCGTGCGGCGACGGCCGGGTCGGGATGACGATCAGCTCGGCGACCTGGATGACGCTCTGGATCGCCATGGTGATCGCCGGCGGGGTGTCGATCACCGCCAGCTTGAAGCCCTGCTGGCGAAGCACCTCGAGGTCGGCGGCGAGCCGCGCGACCGTGGTCTGAGCGAAGGCGGGCATCTCGTCCTCGCGCTCGTTCCACCAGTCGGCGAGCGAGCCCTGCGGGTCGATGTCGATAAGGCAGACAGGCCCGCAGCCGGCGCGCTGCGCCTGGACGGCAAGGTGTCCGGACAAGGTGGTCTTGCCGGATCCGCCCTTCTGCGACGATAAAGCGAGAACGCGCATCAATATTCCTCGGCTGGCATTGCTCGAGGCCGGGATGCACCGCGCCGCCCTAAAATCCGGTTAACTTTGACGGCAAGGTTGCGACGTGCGGATGACGTCACGACGCCGCCCGCACGACGTCGCCAATTGTGCTAATATGGACTTAACCATTCCTGCTTAAGTGCCGGTTTTCGAACGATCCCAGGCGAAAGGCTTTCGCACGATGACCCGGACTCACTGGCTTTTTGCAGCCACTGCCTTCCTCGCGCTCGCCGGAGCCGAAACGGCCGCCGCCGACGTGCCCGCCGGAATCGCCGCCTGGCAGGCGGGCGATTATGCCCGGGCCGTGGCCGAGTGGCGGGCGCCCGCCGAGGCCGGCGATCCGGACGCGCAGTTCAACCTTGGCCAGGCCTATCGTCTCGGCCGCGGCGTGCCGCAGGACCTCCGCCTCGCCGAGCAATGGTTCGAGCGGGCCGCGCGCCAGCGCCACGAGCAAGCAGGCGCCAATCTCGGCCTGCTGCTGTTCCAGAACGGACGCGCGCGCGAGGCGATGCCGTGGATCCAGGCCGCCGCGATGCGCGGCGATCCGCGCGCCCAATATGTCTTCGGCACCGCTCTGTTCAACGGCGACGTCGTGCGCCGCGATCTGCCGCGCGCTTATGCCTTGATGAGCCGAGCGGCCGCCCAGGGCTTTCCGCAGGCGGTCGAGCAGCTGCGCCAGATGGAGCCTTTCATCAGCGCCGAGGACCGCCAGCGCGGCACCGCCCTCGCCGCCGAGATGAGCGAGCCGCAGCCGCCGCGTCAGATGTGTATAAGAGACAGCATTAGCAATCAGTGTAGGTCTTGGGATATAATTGGCAAAGCGAAAAATCAAAAAAGTATTTGAACTTTATGAGCATTAGTGATTTAATAAAGATGGGA
>JAEZFL010000039.1 GCA_023417515.1 Pseudomonadota bacterium
TGGCGCTGGTCGTCGGCAACATGATCGGCTCCGGAATCTTCCTGCTCCCGGCGGCGCTCGCGCCCTACGGGCTCAATGCCCTGGTCGGAGGGGCGATCACCATCGGCGGCTCGCTCTGCCTCGCGGCCGTCCTGGCCGCGCTGGCGCGGGCGCTGCCAGGCGCGGCCGGCCCCTACGATTATGTGCGTGAGGGCCTCGGCGCGCCCGCCGCCTTCTTCGTCATGTGGAGCTACTGGATCTCGCTCTGGGTGACCAATGCCGCGCTGTCGATCGCCGCGGTCAGCTATCTCAGCACGCTCGCGCCCGCAGCCTTCGCCGCGAGCGGCATTCCCGCACTTGCCGCCATCCTTTTCGTCATCCTGTTCATCGCCGTGTCCTGCGCCGGCGTCCGTGCGGCGGGATCGGTGCAGGTGGTCACCAGCTTCCTCAAGCTGCTTCCCCTGCTCGCCGCTATGCTGATCGCCATGCTGGTGATGGGCGGCGGCGGCACGCCGGCCGAGGCGGCGCCGACCCCGATCACGCCCGCCAACATTGCCGGCGCCGCGGCGCTCACCTTGTGGGCGATGCTCGGATTCGAATCGGCGACGGTGCCGGCGGGCAAGGTGCGCGATCCCGCGCGGAACGTCCCGCGAACCACCCTGCTCGGCACCCTCATCGCCGGCCTCTTCTACGTCGCCGCCTCGGGCGCGGTCTTCCTGTTGCTGCCAGCGGAAACGGCCGCCCGCTCGAACGCGCCCTTTGCCGACCTGGTCGGCCTGTACTGGGGTCCATGGGCCGCGAATCTGGTGGTGCTGTTCGCCGCGATCAGCTGCCTCGGCGCGCTCAACGGCTGGGTCTTCCTCCAGGCCGAGGTGCCCCTCGCGCTCGCCCGCCGCGGCGTCTTCCCGTCCTTCTTCCAGAAAGTGAACGCACGCGGCATTCCAGTGCGCGGACAGGTTTTCGGCGGGGTGCTGACGATCCTCCTGATCGCCGCCAACTACACGCGCGGCATGACCGAATTGTTCGCCTTCATGGCCCTGCTGGCCACCGCGGCGACCCTGGTCCTCTACCTCTTCGCCTCTCTGGCGGCGCTCGTCCTCACCGTCCGCGGCACGCTCGCACCGGGCATGGTGACCGCCTTGGCGGTCGTCGGCGGGGCCTATTCGGTCTGGACGCTCTACGGCGCCGGCGGCGAGGCGACCGGCTGGGGCGCGGTGCTGCTCGCGACCGGCATCCCGGTTTATCTGATCATGCGCTTCGGCGGCTCCAGCCAGGCGCCGGCGGTCGGTCCAGCCGCGCCTCCGGGATCAGCCGACGCAGCTTCGCCGCGAAGCTCCTGAGGCAGACCTCGCTCTCCCCGAGCGGCCCCGGGACGTAGAGACGCGATTCCATCCCCTGCTGGACGCGCGCGATCAGCGCGGTGTCCTCGAGATTGACTCGGCGGTTGATCCGCCAGTTGAGATAGCGCGCCGCCCGCATCTCCCGGCGATCGTCCGGACGGGCGTAGCTGATCTCGCGGATCAGCGTCTCGGTCGGGCCGACCGGGACGAAATGCATGAAGTCGACCTGATCGGGGTAGAGATCGAAGGCGAAGTTCGGCCACAGCTTGAAATAGAGCCAGCGGCGGCCGGCATCGTCCGGCAACAGCTTCTGATAGGCCCGCTCCGAGAGGTTGGCGGATGGCCTTTCGACGAGATCGCCCGACATGCGGTCGACATGGTCGCCCGCCTCGATCCGATAGTCGCCGCCGAACAGCCGGGTGAGGCCCGGATGAGCTACCGGGATGTGGAGGCCGTCCGAATAATTGTCGGCGACGTTCTTCCAGTTGACCGGCCGCGGCCGCAGGGTGATGCGGCCCAGCGCCCGCACCTCCTCGAGCCGGTAGGGGGCGATCTCCGCCTCGTAGGGCGCCATCGTCTCGGCCACTTTGGGCCCGCCGCCCTCGAGCCGAACGAAGAGGAAGCCGCGCCAGCTATCGAGCTCGACCGGGAGCAGGCCCCACTGGCCGGTGTCGAGGCCGGGATAATCCTCCTTGTGCGGCACGCCGATCAACCGTCCGTCGGTACCGTAGGTCCAGCCATGATAGGGACAGGTGAGGCGGCGCGCGCAGCCCTGCTCGCCATCGACGAGCCGTGAGCCGCGGTGCCGACAGACGTTGGCGAACGCCCTGACCTCACCGTCGATGCCGCGGATCACGATCACGCTCTCGCCCAGATAATCGAGGCTGCGCCAGTCGCCAGGCCGGTCGATCTCGCTTTCGTGACAGACGATCTGCCAGGCCGGGCGGATCACCCGCTCCATCTCGACGCGAAAGAATTCCGGGTCGTGATAAATCCAGCCCGGAAGGCTGAGATCTCGGTGCGGATCGTGATCGACGATCGTGAGGCGGGCGGCATCGGACATGGCGGCTGACTTTCGAACGACGCTGGGGTCCCGATCCTAGCAGCCGCCACCCGCAATGTCGCGCCAGACGACGACTGCCGGCGCTTGACCAAAGCCGCCGCGGCCCCACATTCCTCGCATGGGACGGACGGACCGATCGGCCGGAGGACGGCGCCGGCGCGGCTTGCGCGCCATCCGGGATTCGTCTGCGGCGTCGTCGGCCATCCGGATGCGAGAGACGGGGAAGTAAGCGGCCGTTAAGGCGTCCCGCGCTTCTTCTTGCCGCCATGATCCCTCGCCCCTATCGCTGACCGCCAATGGCAAGCGCCCCTCCCTCCCGCCTGAAGCGGGCCTTCGTCACGACCTTCAAGATCGGGATCTATCTCTTCGTCGTCGGCGCCGTGGCGCTCGGCGTCGCCGTGTCCGTCGCGGTCAGCCAACTGCCCAGCTACCCGGAACTGATCCGTCGCGACGATCTCGGCCAGATGATCCGGGTTCGCGCGGCCGACGGCAGCATCATCCATTCGATGGGTCCGAGCTTCGGCGAATGGCTGCGCTATGAGGAGATCCCGCCGATCATGCGCGACGCCATGGTCGCGGTCGAGGATCGCCGCTTCCGCTCCCATCCGGGGGTCGATCCGATCGGCATCGTGCGCGCGCTGATGATCCGGGCACAGGTGGGTCGCTGGCGGCAGGGCGGCTCGACGATTACCCAGCAGCTGGCCCGCAACATCTTCCTCACCAACGACCGCAGCTTCGCGCGCAAGGTGCGCGAGGCCATCCTCGCTTTGGCGCTGGAATGGCGCTTCTCGAAGGACCAGATCCTCGAGCTCTATCTCAACCGCGTCTATTTCGGCGGCGGCGCATATGGCATCGATGCCGCCTCGCGGACTTTCTTCGACCATAGCGCGACCGAGCTCAGCACCGCCGAGGCGGCGATCATCGCGGGCCTCGTCAAGGCCCCGTCCAACTATTCGCCGACCGCCGACATGGAGGCGGCGCGGGGCCGAGCCGGCGTCGTGCTCGGGCTGATGGTGGAGAATGGGACGATCCGCGCCGCCGAGGCCGCGGCGGCGGATCCCGAGGATGTCAGCTTCGTCCGGGCTCGGGGATCGCAGAACATCACCCGCTATTTCACCGATTGGGTGCTGCCCCAGCTCGACATGCTGATCGACGAGACCGTCCAGCCGCTCGACGTGTGGACGACGATCGACATCGGCATGCAGCGCGCCGCCGTGCAGGCGATCAATGCGAATGCGCCGCGCGGGGCGCAGGGCGCCCTGGTGTCGCTCGACCGCGACGGCGCGGTCCGGGCGATGGTGGGCGGCCGCGACTATGCGAGCTCGATCTACAACCGCGCGACCCAGGCCACCCGGCAGCCTGGATCCTCGTTCAAGCTGTTCGTCTATCTCGCCGCGCTCGAATCGGGCTACCGGCCCGAAACCATGGTCCAGGACGCGCCGATCACCATCGGCAACTGGAGCCCGCGCAACGATAATGGCCGTTATGCCGGCCCGGTCGCCCTTCGCACCGCCTTCGCTTATTCGATCAATACCGTGGCGGTCCGCCTCGCCCAGGAGGTCGGCACCCGGACCGTCGCCGACATGGCGCAGCGATTCGGGATCACGACCCGCGTCGACACCAATCCGTCCATGGCGCTCGGCTCGTCCGAGGTCCGGCTCATCGACATGACCCGCGCTTACGCCGCGGTGGGCCAGGGCGGCGTCGGGGTGGCGCCCTACGGAATCAGGCGGGTGACGACGGCCGACGGCACCCTCCTCTATCAGCACGAAGCCGACGAGAATCGCGTCCTCGTCCAGCCCTGGGTCGCGGCGCAGATGACCGATCTGTTGCAGGGAGTCGTCGACCACGGCACCGGCCGGGCCGCCCAGCTCGGCCGCCCGACAGCAGGAAAGACCGGCACCACCACATCGAACAAGGACGGCTGGTTCGTCGGCTTCTCCAGCGGCCTCACCACCGGCGTGTGGATCGGCCGCGACGACAACCGCCGCCTGCCCGGCCTGTCCGGCGGCCGCGCCCCTGCGCGGACGTTCCACGACTTCATGATCCACGCCGTAGCCAACCGGCCGGCGGAGGAGCTGATCACGGACGTTCCGGGTCCGGCGATCGAGGCTGACGTGAACATTTCCGGCGAGCAGCTCGACCCTGCCCTGATCGATCCCTACGCCCCTGCGGAGGAGGAGCTTCCCATGCCGGGCGAGGAAGAGGATAGCGACCCGGCGCCGGTGCCGCGCGCGCCCGAGCAACGCCGCGAGACGCTCGATCAGGAATGGCTCGATCGCGCGATCAACGGGCGCCCGCCGCCACGTCCTCAGCCCCGCCCGGCGCAGCCGCGGCCGCCCGTTCAGCAGCAGCAGCAGCAGCAGCAGCCTGCGCCTGAGCCGGTCACCAAGCCGAACTAGCGGCAGCTTCCGATGCGGTGGAGGGCGCCGCCTTCGCGACGCAGCCAGGCCCGCGCCGGAGCCGGATCTTCGCCAAGCAGAGTGCGCACCAACGCGTGGAAGCGCGGGCTGTGGTCCATATGAATGCGGTGCGCGACCTCATGCGCGACGGTTGCCCGCCGCACGAAATCGGGCGCCATGACCAGCCGCCAGCTGTAGCGGATGCGCCCGTCGCTCGCGCAGCTGCCCCAGCGCGAGCGGGGATCGCCGACGTTCACAGCAGCGATGCTCACCCCCGCCTTCGCGGCAAAGTCCGCCGTCTCCCGGCTGAGCAGGGCCAGGGCCTCTGCCCGGAGCCAGCGCAACACGCGGCCCTCGAGGCCCTCGACCGGGCCGCCGACAAGGAGACGCCCCTCGCTGCACGTCACGCCTCGCGTTCCGCCGACCCATTCGATCGGGTGGGGCGCGCCGAACAGCGGCAGCGTCGCGCCCGGGACGATCGCCACCGCTTCGGCAATGGCGCCGATCGACTGGGCGGCCCAGTCGGCATGCCCCTCTGCCCACTCCAGCGCCCGCTTGCGCGACACGCCGGGCGGAACGGTGAGCGTGAGCGAACGGGTGCGTGCGTCGACCCGCAGCCGGAGCCGCCGCGCCCGCTTGTTCGGCCTGAGCGTGAGCGGCGCGCCGCCGAGCTGCAGCTCAGAGCTCACGGTCGATCACGAACCGCTCGATAGAGTCGCCGGCATCCTGCTCCGACACCGTCCAGCCGCGCACCGAAATGCCGGCTTCGTGGACCGATTCCGGATCGCCGCTGACCAGATAATGCCAGTCGTAGAGCGGCCGCCCCTCGGCGCGCAGTCGATAGGCGCAGGTGCTCGGCAGCCAATCGATCTTGTGCACGCTGTCCGCGGTCAGCCGGACGCATTCGGGAACGTACATCTTGCGCGCGCGATAGTCGCTGCACCGGCCGGTGCGGCGGTCGAGCAGCTTGCAGGCGACGTTGGTGGCGTGGACCTCGCCGCTATCCGCATCCTCGAGCTTGTGCAGGCAGCATTTGCCGCAGCCGTCGCACAAGGCCTCCCACTCGGCGCGATTGAGCTCGGCGAGGGGCAAGTCCCAGAAGCGCGGCCTCAGCGCACCCATTGGTCAAGAGCCTGGGCCACACCCGCGGCGCCCTGGTCGTGCGGAACGATCGCGATCGGCGCATTGTCCGGCCCCATCAGCAGGATGAAGCGGGTGTGGTTGACGTTGTAGCCGCCGGCCTCGTTGGGCTCGTCGGGAAGCGCCGAGCCGCCATGGGCGGTGAGCACCTGCTGGATTTCCTGGCTCGTGCCCGTGAGACCGATCAGGCGCGGGTGGAAATTGGCGACGTAGCGCTTGAGCACGTCGGGCGTGTCGCGCTCCGGATCCACGGTGATGAAGATCGGCTGCACCCTCCGGGCGCGCGCAGGGTCGTCGGCTTCGAATTGCCGAAGGCCGGCGCCGAGCACGGCGAGATCGACCGGACAGACATCCGGACAATTGGCGAATCCGAAATAGAGCAGGCGGTACTTGCCGGCAAAGCTCGAGTCGCTGACCCGCTGCCCGTCCTGGTTGACCAGGTTGATCGGCCCGCCGATCGCCGCGCCCTTGAGCGGCGGATCGGCCGCCTGCTGCGAGCAGGCAGCGACACCGCCGCCGACGAGCAGGATTGCGAGACAGAGCGACAGGAGGGAGCGAAGGTTCATGACAGTGGCAGCCTTGCTTTGCTAGATCGGGGGGATCAAGCCGAAAGCCAAGTCCTCCGGGGGTTTAGATGAATCGCATTCACCGCATCCTGCTGGCCGGCGCGCTTGCCGCCGCTATCGCGGTGCCGGTCGCCGCGCAGCAACAGCAATTTTCCGACAACAGCACCATGCTGAAGGCGGTGCGCGAGCGCGACGGCGCCACCGTCGAGCGGCTGCTGTCCGATCCCTCGTCGAGCGCCGCCAATGCCCGCGACCCGTCGACCGGAGAGGGCCCGCTTCACATCGTCGTCCGCCGCCGCGACATCGACTGGCTGGCATTCCTGCTCGGCAACGGCGCCCGCCCCGACATGCAGTCGAGCGACGGCACCGCCCCGCTCCACCTCGCCGCCTCGATCGGCTGGGTCGAGGGGGCGCAGCAGCTTCTCGCCCGCCGCGCCAACGTCAACATCGCCAACAATCGCGGCGAGACCCCGCTGATCCTCGCGGTCCAGGGGCGCCAGATCGACCTCATCCCGCTGCTTCTCCAGCAGGGCGCCAATCCAACCCATACCGACAGCGTCGCCGGCTATTCGGCGCTCGATTATGCCCGTCAGGATCGCCGCGACCCGACCATCGCGCGCCTGCTCGAAGCGGCGCCGACGCGCCAGCCGTCGCAGCAGCAGGTCTACGGACCGACCCGCTGAGCCTCGGCCGCGATTGCCAGGCCGGCAGGTGAATCACCTGCCTCGCAATCGCTCTAATAGTCGACCGCGGGCAGTCCGGGATCCATCTCGCCGGCGAGACGGCGGGCCGCGCGGCGGGCGAAGCGCAACGTCTCCGCCTTGCGCCGCGCGGCGGCGAGCTTGCGCAGTGGCGCCTGGCGGATGATCTCGGCATCGTAGCGGTCGGCGACGATGAGGCCCGAGCAATGCTCGCCTTTCTCCTCGCAGGCGAAGGGCTCGAGCGCGAAGCCGGTCGGCACCGCCCAGAAGAAATAGTCGCAATAATCGAGATAGTCCGGCCACTTGCCGTCGCCCATCAGGTCGGCGCGCGACACCTTGATCTCGACGATGGTGATGAGGCCCGCCGAGTCGACGGCCATCAGATCGGCCCGCCGGCCGTTGGGCAGAGGCACCTCGCAGATCGCGAACTGGTCCTGACGGAAGAACAGGCGCCCGACTCCGCGCGCCACGTCCTGTGCGATCAGCGGGGCGTCGTCGAGGCAGGAATCGGGAAGGGAGGCCATTCGGGCGACCCTAGAATGAAACGGGAACGGTGGGAAGGCTTTCGGGAGTGGGGCTTGGGGATTGGAGTCCCTAATCCCAAACCCCCAAACCCAAATCCCTCGCTTCTAGCGGTAGAAGATGTGGTTGCCGATGCGGGCGATGCGCGCGCTCGGCCGGCCCCAGCTCGGACGGACATAGGTCGCATGGAAGAACAGCGAGTCGTCGCCGGTCACGTCGTGAAGATTGTCCATGGCGATTCGGGCGATGGCGACGGCGCGGCTCCAGGCGGCGCTGGCCCGGTTCGGCTCGGGAATCCGGCCGCCGCGGACGAAGGAGAACTGGCTCGGCTGGGTGACGACATCGCACACCGTCGAGCGGAAGCGGCCCGAGGCGACCCGGTTGAGGATCACCTCGGCGACCGCGAGCTGGCCTTCGAGCGGCTCGCCGCGCGATTCGAAATAGACGGCGCTGGCGAGGCACTGGAACTGCTCGTCGTCGACCTCGGCGGCGGCATGCTGCTCGACCAAAGCGGCCAGCGACAGGCCGGCGGCCGGCTGAGCGGCAGCCTCGCCCTCGGCGCGGTCAGGACGGCCGCGCCCGACGATGGCGGTGACGCCCTGCGGAGTGACGATCTGGTCGCCGTCGCGGGCCGGGACCGGGGTGAGAGCCGTATCGGCGGACGCATGGACGATCGCGACAGCCGGGGTCGAGACATTGGTCGCGGCGGCGGTCACGTTGGTCGCGGCGCTGCTGACTTGCGCGGGCGCGGCGGCATGAACGGACGGCGAGACGGTCGCGGCAGCGGGGGTTGCGGTGGCGGCGCCCTGGGCGTTCGCCTCGGCGGCGGTCGCGCACAGGAGAAAAGCCGCCGCGGTTACGCCCGCGGCGCGGATCGTCTTGAACATCAAAGGATCAGCTTCCTTGCGGTGAACCCGTGTCGCCCTGGGCCTTCATGGCCTGATCGATGGAATTCCCCGTCTCGCCCGACTGCCGGCCAAACACGCCCCGGCGGCCCGCTATTGCTCCCTGAACTTCTGGCGACGAGCTAGGGGCCGGCCCGGTTAAGGGTCAATCAATCGCGGTCATTTCAGCGGCGAACCGTTCGGCTGACGCGACGTCCAGTTCCAAAACCCACAGATCGGGGTCGAATCTTCGGCGTTTGCCAAGGAACTTAACCACGTCTTCTTCGTTTTGGCCGGCTCCGAGCGAATCCCGCCAGCCATAGCTGCCGTCCGGCTGAAGCAGCCGTTCGAGCACGGCTTTGCGCTCGCCCCGCTCCATCATCACGATGACGATGGATCCTGCGGTCGGCTCGCCCTTGGACAGGACGGCGCCGAAGCCGCCTTGCTGCTCGGCGAGCCGGATGAGCCCGTTGACGATGACCGAGGAGGCGAGGCGCCCCATCAGCTGTCGCGGTATCCGGGAAGTCCGGCGAGCGCGATGCTCGAGCGCATGAAGGTGCCGGTGCCGCGCGCCGCTTCCTCGCCGTCCGAGTCGATCAGCCGCGCCTCGCCGATCAGCACCCGGCGCTTGCCGCTGATCCAGCGCCCTTCGGCAACCGCCGGGCCCGGGCGAAGCGGCCTGGTGAACATCAGGTTGAACGCGGTGGTCAGGAGGAATCGGTCGCTCACCCGCGAATTGCAGGCGTAGAAGGCGGCGTCGTCCATCATCTTGAAATAGAGCGTGCCATGTGCCGCGCCGGCGGCGTGGAAATGCCTTTCCTCGACGTCGAACCGGATGCGCGCGACTCCGGCCTCGACGATCTCGAGCTTCGAGACGAAGCCGTCGTTGATCGGCGCCGAGCGGTAGAGCGATTCGAGCGCTCGGAAATGCGCTTCCTCGCCGGCGAGATCAGGCGGCATCCCGCGTTTCCGCTCCGGTCAGCACGGCATAGATGGCGTCGTTCGAGCGCGCGCCGCGCAGCTTGGCGCGGATCTGCTTGTCGCGCAGCGCCCGGCTGACCTGGGCGAGCGCCTTCAAATGCTCGGCGCCGGCGTCCGGCGGCGACAGCATCAGGAAGACGAGGTCGACCGGCATCCTGTCGACGGCGTCGTAATTGAGCGGCTCGGCGGTGCGCACGAACAGGCCGTAAATGCGCTCGAGGCCTTCGACCTTGCCGTGCGGGATCGCGACTCCGCCGCCGAAGCCGGTCGAGCCGGCTTTCTCGCGGTCGCCGATCGCCGTCGCGATATGCTTGACCGAAAGGCCGGTTTGGCGCGCCGCAATGGTCGCGAGCTGCTGGAACAGGGCCTTCTTGCTGGTGGCGGCGAACGACGCCTCCACCGCTTCGGGCGCGAGGAAATGGGATAAATCGGTCATGGGAAGGTCTGCCGTTTAGGGCGGGAGGCTTTCTTTGTCAGTCCTGCTGGGGCTCGACCCAGCCGATCGTGCCGTCGCCTCGTCGGTAGACCATGTTCAGCTGCTGCGTGCCGCTGTTGCGAAACATCAGTGCATTGGTGTTCCGGAGATCGAGGATCATCACCGCATCCGATACCGACGCGTTCGGAATGTCCACCCGAGTCTCCGCGATGACCGGGGGATTGTCAGCCGGCTCCTCCTCTTCGGGGGGCGGCGCGAAGACCGTGTAGCTCGCGTCGATCGCGGACGCCATCTCCGCGGCATGGGCCGCCGCGGCGGAGCGGTCCTTGAGCCGGCGCTTGTAGCGGCGAAGCTGGGTCTCGATCCGGCCGGCGGCCTGGTCGAAGGCGGCGCCGGCCTCGGCGCCGCGGCCCGAGCCCTTGAGCACCACGCCCTGCGGCACATGGGCGACGATGTCGCAGGTGAAGCTTCGATCGTAGGGACCGCGGCCGAAGGTCACCTGCGCAGAAATGGCGCGGGCGAAATATTTGTCCGCGATGGCGCCGATCCGGCTCTCGACGGTGCCTTGCAAGGCTTCCCCTGTCTCGACCTGATGCCCCGAAACCCTGACTTCCATCCCGCCCTCCGCTGATGTGGGGTGGATGTGGAGCCCGCCTGTGCGGGCGTCAACCGCAGGCCGCGACCCGATTCCAGATGGGGTCGGCGATACCCTTGAGGAACTCGGCGTGGCGCTCCAGCTCTTCCTCCGTCGGCTCGTGCGGCCGCGCCGGGTGGATGGTGACGCTGCTGGCATATTCCTGCACGAGCAGAACGTCGATCTTTTCTTCGCTGCTGCTGCGCTCCTCCGCGACGAGGCCGAGCCCGATCTGGCGGCCCCCGGTCAACTCGACATAGACCTGGGACAGGAGTTGCGCGTCGATCAGAGCGCCGTGCTTGATTCGGATGGAGCGGTCGACGCCGAACCGCGTGCACAGGGCATCGAGGCTGTGCTTGGCGCCGGGCAGCTTCTGCCGCGCGAGCACCAGGGTGTCGATCATCCGGGTCATGCACACCGACGGCCGCCCGCACAGAGAGAATTCGTTGTTGAGAAATCCGAAATCGAACGGCGCGTTGTGCGCCACGAGAGGTGCATCGCCGATGAAGTCGAGAAGCTCCTCGCAGAGCTCGTCGAACAGCGGCTTGTCGGAGAGGAAAGTCTCGGACAGGCCGTGCACCGCTTCAGCCTCCGAAGGCATCGCACGGCACGGATTGAAATAAGCATGGAAGGTGCGGCCGGTCTCGACCCGGTTCATCAGCTCGACGCAGCCGATCTCGACGATTCGATCCCCGCCCAGCGGGCTGAGGCCCGTGGTTTCCGTGTCAAAAACGATTTCCCGCATGAGCCAAGTCTATGGATTCGAGGGCCTTGCGAGGCAAGCGATGATTTCCCTCACCTTGTCGCGGGTCTCCTCGAGGCTGCCGCCCGTCGGGATGACGAAGTCGGCGCGCGCCCGCTTTTCCTCGTCCGGAAGCTGCAGCGCGAGGATCTGGCAGAATTTCGCCAATGTCATGCCGGGCCGCGCGAGCACCCGCTCGCGCTGCACCGGACCCGGCGCCGACACGACCGCGATCTTGTCGACCTCACTGGCGCCGCCCTTTTCGAACAGGAGCGGGATATCCAGCACGATCAGCGGCGCGGCGGCGTTGCGGGCGATGAAGGCGCGCCGCTCGCGCGCGACCGCCGGGTGGATCAGGCCTTCGAGATTCCGCAGCGCCTCCGGCTCCGCGAGCACCCGCTCGGCAAGCGCGGTGCGATTGACTCCGGCCGCGTCGGTCGTCCCGGGGAAGCGCGCCTCGATCGCCGCGACCAGCTCGCCCTCCGGCCCCTGGAGCTGGTGGACGACCGCGTCGGCATCGAACAGCGGAACCCCTTCCTCCTCGAACATGCGCGCCACCGTCGACTTGCCCATGCCGATCGATCCGGTGAGCCCAAGGATGACGCTCATGACGTCAACACGCCTCTCTTTCTCAGCTCGTCGAGCAGCGGCACCAGCGGCAGTCCGAGGATCGCGAAATGGCTGCCCTCGATGCGCTCGAACAGTTGCGCCCCAAGCGCCTCGACCCGATAGGCGCCCGCGCTTCCCAGCACCATGGCGCCCTCGCGCTCGAGATAATCATCGACGAAGCGCGTGCTGAAATCACGAACGCTCATCGTCACGCTCTCGACGCATCCCCACAGGCGCTCGCCGTTGCGCACGAGCACCGCCCCGCTGTGCAGCCGGTGCGGGGCGCCGCGGAGCGACAGCAATTGCTCGCGCGCGGCCGCGATCGAGCCCGGCTTGCCGACGACCCGGCCGTCCGAGCGTTCCAGAATCTGGTCGGCGCCGAGCACCAGTGCGTCGGGCGGCGCGGCGACGCTCTTGGCTTTGAGCTCGGCGAGCATCTCGGCCATGTCGCGCGCCTCGAAACCGCTCGCGAGCAACCCTTGCTTGGCACTCTCCTCCTCGAGCGGCGCCGACACCGCCTCGAATGGGACTTCGGCGGCCTCGAGCATGTGCCGCCGCGTCGGGCTTTGCGACGCGAGCAACAGCCGGGTCATTCCGCGGCCCGATCGACGCGCTCGGTCACGAGCTTGACGACCGCCAGCGAGGTTTCCTCGATCGAGCGGCGGGTGACGTCGATCACCGGCCAGCCCTGGTCGGCGAAGATTCGCCGAGCGAAGGCGACCTCGGCGCTGACCGCTTCCATATCGACATAATCGGTCTCAGGCGGCTGGTTGAGCGCGAGCAGGCGGTTGCGGCGGATCTGCACCAGTCGTTCGGGATTGGTGGTGAGGCCCACGATGAGCGGGTGCTTGAGGCCGAACAGGACCGGCGGCGGCGGCGACTCCTTCACCAGCGGCACGTTCGCGACCTTGTAGCCGCGGTTGGCGAGATAGATGGCGGTCGGAGTCTTCGACGTTCGGGATACGCCGGTCAGGACGATGTCCGCCTCCTCCCAATTTTCGGGCTGGAGTCCGTCGTCATGGGCGATGGTGAACTGGATCGCGTCGACCCGCGCGAAATAGGCCGCGTCCATCGCATGCTGGCGGCCGGGCCTGCCCTTGGTCGCTTCGCCGGTCACCGCCGACAGCGCATCGATGACCGGATCAAGCACCGACACCGCATAGAGGCTTCGGCGCCGGCAATTCTGCTCGAGCGCGCGGCGGATCGCCGGATTGACCAATGTGTAGAGGACCAGGCCCGGCCGGTTCGCGATCTCGTCGAGCACCCGTTCGAGATGGCCCTCGGAGCGCACCATCGGCCAGAAGTGGCGGATCGCGTCGACCTCGTCGAACTGGGCGAGGCAGGCCTTGGCGACGATATCGAGGGTCTCGCCGGTCGAATCCGAGAGGAGATGGAGGTGGAGTTGCTTCACTGACACCCCGAGTCGGCTCGATTCGGGAACGAAACAAGGCGCTTGTGGAAAACCATGTTGAGATCGCTAGCGGAACCCTGGTTGCGCTTACAAGGACAGCTTCGATCCCCGGCCCGCCGGATTCAACCCACAGCCGCGCCAACAGGGGGCAAGATCGGCCCACAGGATGTGGATTATGGGGACGCGGCTCCCGACTCGTTGGGGCCGCGCGGATTCTTCGGCCGTCAAGCTGTTGGCAAAAAAGCCCGGAGCCAATAAGCCCCGTCTTCGAGCCGCCTACTCTCTTCAACAACTCAAGATTCTATAAGAATAGATATAAGGAAGGGAGGGCGTTCCCCGCTCGTGACCCGATCGACTAAGTCATTGATAAAAGTGCTGAAAGGCGAGCGCGCCGAAGTGCCTCCGATCTGGCTGATGCGTCAGGCGGGCCGCTATCTGCCGGAATATCGCGCGCTTCGAGCCGACAGAGGCGGGTTCCTCGAGCTGGTTTACGACACCGATGCGGCAGCGGAAGTGACGCTTCAGCCGATCCGCCGCTTCGGTTTCGACGGCGCGATCCTGTTCTCCGACATCCTGATCGTGCCCCATGCGCTGGGCCAGGATCTGCGCTTCGAGGCCGGCGAGGGGCCGGTCCTGTCGCCGCGGCTCCTCGACGCCACTTTTGCCTCGCTGGAGCGCGCGCCGGACCGGCTTCGCCCGATTTACGAGACTGTGGAAAAAGTCGCCGCGCAACTTGCGGAAACCACGACTTTCCTGGGCTTTGCGGGAAGTCCCTGGACCGTCGCCACCTATATGGTCGCGGGCCGCGGCTCCAAGGACCAGGGCGAGGCGCGGCGTCTCGCTTATGCCGACCCCAAAGCATTTGGCGACGTGATCGATGCGCTTGTCGACATGACGGTCGATTATCTGTCCGGGCAGATCGAGGCCGGCGTCGAGGCCGTGCAATTGTTCGACAGCTGGTCGGGCAGCCTCGCCCCGGCGCAGTTCGAGCGCTGGGTGATCGGCCCTAATGCCCGAATCGTCGCTGCCATGCGCGAACGCCACCCGGATGTGCCGGTGATCGGCTTTCCCAAGGGCGCCGGCGCTAAGCTGCCGGCTTATGCGCGCGAGACCGGGGTGGACGCGGTCGGCGTCGACGAGACCCAGGACCCGCGCTGGATCGCCGCGAACATGCCTGCGGGCCTTCCGGTGCAGGGCAATCTCGACCCGCTCGCGCTGATCGCCGGAGGAACGGCGCTTGAACAGGCGGTGGCTTCGATCCTATCTGCGTTCGAGGACCGCCCGCACATCTTCAACCTTGGCCACGGCATCCTCCCCGATACGCCGATCGCCCATGTCGAACGGCTGCTCGAGCTGGTCCGTGGTCGCGGCGGCGAGGGAGAGGCCGTTTGACCGACTGGGAGATCACCCTCGCCGTGCTTTATCCCTGGCTGAAGGCCGCCCACATCATCTTCGTGATCTTCTGGGTCGCGGGTTTGTTCCTGCTTCCGCGTTACTATATCTATCACCAGGAAGCGGCGGCCGGCTCCGACGAGGAGGCGCGCTGGATCGAGCGCGAGCGCAAGCTTCGCAATATCATCCTGACCCCGTCGATGGCCCTCGTGTGGCTGCTCGGGATCGCGCTTGCGACGCTTGGGCCGTCGGGCAGTCCGTCCTACGGCACTTGGTGGACGTCCGGCTGGCTTCACGTCAAATTGCTCTTCGTGATCGGGCTGTCCGCCTATCACGGCTATATGGTCGGCTACGGCGGGAAGCTCGCCAAGGGCGAGCGCCCGGTCAGCGGCCGATCCCTCAGGCTGATGAACGAGGTGCCCGGCATCGTCACCGCGGTCATCGTCATCCTGGTTGTCGTCAAGCCGTTCTGACCGGCTTTCTCTGGTCATCCCAGCGAAAGCTGGGATCTCACTTCCTTCCGGAGCGACGGAAAGGAGATTCCAGCTTCCGCTGGAATGACGAGGTGGGGCTTGCTTGACTCGGCTTTGGGCGGAGCATAGGGCGGAATCGGTCGTTAAACCTGCCGTCCGTGCGGGGTTCCTTCGCCTCAACCCAATTCCACTTGCGTCCGCCGGCCATCGCCCGGACTCCGTTCCACAAGAGTTTTTCTATGCATCTCAACGACTTGAAGCAGCGCAGCCCGGCCGAATTGGTGGCCATGGCGGAGGAGCTCGGAGTCGAGGGCGCGTCCACCCTGCGCAAGCAGGAGCTGATGTTCTCGATCCTCAAGGTCCGTGCCGAAGGCGGCAACGAGATCATGGGCATGGGCACGATCGAGGTCCTTCCCGACGGCTTCGGCTTCCTTCGCTCGGCCGATTCCAACTATCTCGCCGGCCCCGACGACATCTATGTCTCGCCCAACCAGGTCCGTAAGTTCGGCCTTCGCACCGGCGATACCGTCGAGGGCGAGATCCGTGGCCCGAAGGAAGGCGAGCGCTATTTCAGCCTCGTCCGCGTCGCCCAGGTCAATTTCGACGATCCCGACGCCGTCCGTCACCGAGTCAATTTCGACAATTTGACGCCGCTTTATCCGGACGAGAAGTTGACCCTCGACAGCGCCGACCCGACCGTCAAGGACAAGTCGGCGCGGGTCATCGACATCGTCGCTCCGCAGGGCAAGGGCCAGCGCGCCCTGATCGTCGCTCCGCCGCGCGTCGGCAAGACCGTGCTTCTCCAGAACATGGCGAAGGCGATCACCGACAATCATCCCGAGGTGTTCCTGATCGTCCTGCTCATCGACGAGCGGCCCGAGGAGGTCACCGACATGGAGCGCAGTGTGAAGGGCGAGGTCATCTCCTCGACCTTCGACGAGCCGGCGCAGCGCCACGTCCAGGTCGCCGAGATGGTGATCGAGAAGGCCAAGCGCCTGGTCGAGCACAAGAAGGACGTCGTCATCCTCCTGGACTCGATCACGCGCTTGGGCCGCGCCTACAACACCGTCGTTCCGAGCTCGGGCAAGGTGCTCACCGGCGGCGTCGACGCCAACGCGCTGCAGCGGCCGAAGCGCTTCTTCGGCGCGGCGCGCAACATCGAGGAAGGCGGCTCGCTCTCGATCATCGCAACCGCCCTGATCGACACCGGCTCCAAGATGGACGAGGTCATCTTCGAGGAGTTCAAAGGCACCGGCAATTCCGAGATCGTGCTCGACCGCAAGGTCGCCGACAAGCGCATCTTCCCGGCCCTCGACGTCGGCAAGTCCGGCACCCGCAAGGAAGAGCTGCTGGTCGATCAGGGCACCCTCACCCGCATGTGGATGCTGCGCCGCATCCTGATGCAGATGGGCACGGTCGACGCGATGACCTTCCTGCTCGACAAGATCAAAGATTCGAAGTCGAACGAGGAATTCTTCGCAACGATGAATCAGTGACGGACGCGCGGGTCTAGCCCGCGCGCCTCGCAGATCAGCCGACGTGCCGGGCGAAGAACTGCTCGGTGCGGGAATCCGCCAGCTGCGCCGCCTCCTCGCTTCGCCTCTTGCCCATCTCCGCCGCGAAGCCATGGTCCACGCCGGGATAGGAGTGGATCGTGACGTGGGGGTTGTCCTTGAGGCCCTCGGCAATCGCCTCCTGGGCGTCCTTGGAGACGAAATGGTCCTCCTCGGCGATGTGGAGAAGCAAGGGGTTGGCGATGGCGTTCTGCTCGCCCAGCAGGCCGTCGAGGCCGACTCCATAATAACCCACGCTCGCATTCGCGTCGGTGCGCGCCGCGGCCATGTAGGCGAGACGGCCGCCGAGGCAGTAGCCGACGAGGCCGACCTTGCCTCCGTCGGGCAGTCGTGAGCGAAGCGCGCGGATCGTCGCCTCGATGTCCTTGATCGCCAGATCCTGGTCGAGCTGCCCCATCAGCTGCAGCGCGCGCTGGAATTCCTCCGGTACGTCGGGGTCCAGCTCGACGCCCTTCGCGAACCGCCAGAACAGGTCGGGCGCCGCGGCGAGATAGCCGAGCCGAGCCCAGTGATCGACCTTTCGGCGGATGCCCGGATTGATCCCGAATATCTCCTGGATGACCAGGATCGCGCCGCGCGGATCGCCCTCCGGCTCGGCGACATAAGCGGGGAAGCTGCCGTCGCCGTCGAACGTCCCGATCTCAACCTGTGCCATCGCCGATCTCCTCCTTGCGGTCCTGGCCCCTATAGCCATAGGAATCGCGCTGCTCGCAACAGGAGGGCTCGCGATGAAGGTGAGTGTCGACGTGGATTGCACCCCGGAGGAGGCGCGCCGCTTCCTCGGCCTTCCCGATCTCACGCCGGTGCATGAGGCCTATGTCGAGCGGATGACCAGGATGGTCACCGAGGGCACCTCGGCCGAGACGTTCGGCGAGATGATGAAGAATTGGGGGCCGATGAGCGAGGCCGGCCTGGCCATGTGGCGCCAGATGGCCGATCAGATGACCGGCAAGCGGGGTTAGGACCCATTGTCATCCCCGCGAAAGCGGGGATCCAGCTTCTTGCTTGTCCCCGGTGGTCGTTAAGGAAGCTGGATTCCCGCTTTCGCGGGAATGACGGGAAGTGGATGCCTGAAGCCGACACCATCTACGCCCTCTCCTCGGGGCAACCTCCTGCGGCGATCGCGATCGTTCGGATCAGCGGTCCTGATGCGCTCGCCGCGGCGGGCGCGCTGACGAGCGCCGCGCTCCAGCCGCGCCGGCCGCGCGTCGTCGCCTTGCGCTCGGGTGACGACCTTCTCGACAACGCTCTCGCCCTCTTCTTCCCCGCTCCCAACAGTGCGACCGGTGAGGACATCGTCGAGTTCCACCTCCACGGCGGTCGGGCAGTCGTGAATGCGGTTCTGGCCGCCCTTGCCCGGGACCCGCGCCAGCGCCCCGCCGAGCCTGGTGAGTTCACGCGCCGCGCCTTCGCCAACGGCCGCATGGACCTGGCCGAGGCTGAGGGCCTCGCCGACCTTCTCTCCGCGGAGACCGAGGCGCAGCGCCGCTCGGCGATTCTGCTCGCCGGAGGCGCGCTCAGCCGGGAAGTTGAGGGCTGGACGGACGAGCTGCTTCGTCTCGCGGCCGCGGTCGAGGCCCTGCTCGACTTTTCCGACGAAGGCGACGTCGACGAAGGCCTGCCGCGCCAGTGGTACGAGGATCTTCACCGTCTCGCCGGGGAACTCGAGCGGGCCCTGTGTCGGCCTTCGGCCGAGCGCCTGCGCGACGGCATTCGGGTCGTCTTCGCCGGGCCGCCCAATGCCGGCAAGTCGACCCTGTTCAACCGGCTGGTCGGGCGCGAAGCGGCGATCACCCATGAGGTCGCCGGGACGACTCGCGACCTGATCGAGGCGCCGGTCGCGATCGACGGCCTGCCCTTCCTGATGATCGACACGGCAGGCCTGAGGAGCGCCGTGGACGCGGTCGAGACGATCGGAGTCGACCGTGCCCGCAACGCGCTCGAGGCGGCCGACATGGTCCTCTGGCTGGGACCGCCAGCAGATTCGCCGCGCCGTCATGGCGTCATCCGGGTCCATTCCCGTGCCGACGTGGAAGCCATTGATTCTACAGCGGATTTCAATGTTTCAGGCAAAACGGGGGACGGCGTCGGCGGGCTCGTCGACGAAATGCTGCGCCGCGCCAGGGCGATGCTTCCCGCGATCGGCGAGGCGGCGCTCAACGGCCGCCATCGGCAGGCTCTTGAGGAAGCTCTGGATGCGCTGGGAGATGCGGACGTGACGGGTGACCTGCTGATCGTCGCCGAGAGCCTGCGGCGGGCTCGCGCGGCGCTCGACCGCATAACCGGCCGCGCCGGCGTCGAGGATATGCTCGACACGCTGTTCGGACGATTCTGCATCGGCAAATGATGTTCCACGTGGAACAGGGTCCGCGAGGCTCGCAATAAAAGGGCGGCCGCCTTATGTGGGCGCGCAATGCGGACGAGCTATGACATCATCGTTGTTGGGGGCGGTCACGCCGGGACCGAGGCCGCCGCGGCCGCCGCGCGCATGGGCGCGTCGACGGCTTTGATCAGCTTCTCGCGCGAGCAGATCGGTGTGATGTCGTGCAACCCGGCGATGGGCGGGCTCGGCAAGGGTCACCTGGTCCGCGAGGTCGACGCGTTCGACGGCCTCATCGCGCGCGCGTCCGATGCCGCCGCGATCCACTATCGCATGCTCAATTCGAGCAAGGGCGCGGCGGTTCGCGGCCCCCGCATCCAGGCCGACCGCAAGCTCTACAAGCGTGCTATCCAGGACATGCTGGCGCGATTGGCTGGTCTGGAAGTGGTCGAGGGTGAAGCGGCGTCGCTGATCCTGGCGGGCCGGAAGGTGGAGGGCGTTCGGCTCGCCGACGGACGGGAGCTCAGCGCCAAGGCAGTCATTCTCGCCACCGGGACCTTCCTTGGCGGAAAGCTCTATTTCGGGCTCGACAACCGCGGCGGCGGCCGGGTCGGCGAGCGGCCGGCGACCGCCATGGCCCATCAGCTGCGCGCGATGGATTTGCCGATCGCGCGCCTCAAGACCGGAACGCCGCCGCGCCTCGATGGCCGCACCATCGACTGGGCGGCGCTCGAGCGGCAGGAGTCGGACGAAAGCGACTGGACCATGTCGCCGATGACCGAAGGCCGCAGGAACCCGCAGCTCTTCTGCGCGATCACCCGGACCAATGAGCGAACCCACCAGATCGTGCGCGACTCGTTCGACCGCTCGCCGCTCTTTTCCGGAGACATCGAGGGGGTCGGTCCCCGTTATTGCCCGTCGATCGAGGACAAGGTGCGCCGCTTCGGCGACCGCGATGGCCATCAGGTCTTCCTCGAGCCCGAGGGTCTCGACGACACGCTCGTCTATCCCAACGGCATCTCGACCTCCCTCCCCGAAGATGCCCAGCTGGCGATGGCGCGGACGATGGCGGGGCTGGAGCAGGTCCGAATCGCCCAGCCCGGTTATGCGGTCGAATATGACCATGTCGACCCGCGCATCCTCGAGCCGACGCTCGGCGTCCGCGACGTCGAGGGCGTCTATCTCGCCGGCCAGATCAACGGCACCACCGGTTACGAGGAGGCCGCGGCGCAAGGTCTGGTCGCTGGGCTCAACGCCGCCGCCTGGGCCAAGGGCGGCAGCCCAATCCTGTTCGACCGCACCACGTCCTACATCGGAGTCATGGTCGACGACCTCGTGCTCCAAGGGGTGACCGAGCCTTATCGGATGCTCACCGCCCGTGCCGAATACCGGTTGCGGCTGCGCGCCGACAATTCGGAGGCGCGCCTGTCACCCTTCGCTGAGGCGGCCGGATGCCTGTCCCGGGAGCGACGGGATCATCTTGCCCGCGACGCCCGGGAACGTGAACGGATCGGGTCGCTCCTGGCCCGTCGCGTGCGCGCGGGCGAGCTGGATGCCGGCCTCCGTGACGACGGCGTGAAGCGGTCCCTCGCGGAATGGCTGCGTTTCCCCAATGTCGACGGCGATGTGCTGAAGCGCGCCGAACCCAGCCTTGCCACGGCGACCTCACGCCTCCTGGAAGAAGTCATTCAGGACCATCGCTACGCGCCATATCTCGAGCGGCAGGAGTCCGAAGTGGCGCGGCTGCGCAGCGACGAGGCCGTCGCCATTCCGCCGACGTTCGACTTTACCGCCGTTCCCGGCCTGTCCCTGGAGATGGTGGAGCGCCTGTCGACAGCGCGCCCGTCAACGCTCGGTGCCGTGTCCCGGGTGCGCAGCATCACCCCGGCCGCGGTTGCCGCGATCCTGGTCCACCTTCGCGGACGAAAAGCGGCATGACGGAGGGGGAGGCGAAGGCCTGGCTGGCGACGTCGTTCGATGTTCCACGTGAAACAATGGGGCGCCTCGACGCTTTCGCGGCGCTCCTCCGTTCGGAAAATGAACGGCAGAATCTTGTTTCACGTGGAACATTGGCGAGCCTGTGGGAACGCCACTTTGTCGACTCCGCGCAGCTCCTTCGCTTTGCCCCCTCCCCTGATGCAGCCTGGCTCGATCTCGGCACCGGGGCTGGCTTCCCCGGCCTGATCATCGCGGCGCTCCATCAGGGGCCCGTGACGATGATCGAATCGCGAAAGCTGCGCGTCGATTTCCTCAATCGCGCGGCGGGCGTGCTCGGCGTGGCGGGCCGCGCGGCCATCCTGCTCGACCGGGTCGAGCGCGTGCCGACCGCGAAATTCGACGTGATCAGCGCGCGCGCGTTCGCGCCGATGCCCGAGCTTCTCGAAGTTGCGCACCGCTTCTCCACAGAAAAGACACGCTGGATTCTCCCGAAGGGACGCAGCGCGCAGTCGGAACTGGAAGCCGCCGGATCTTCGTGGCAGGGTTCGTTCCGTCTGGAGCCGAGCCTCACGGATGCTGAGTCCGGCATTATCATCGCGGACGCCGTGCGTCCCCGGGGCAGGAAGAGAGCATGATCCGGATCGCAATCGCGAATCAGAAAGGCGGAGTCGGCAAGACCACCACCGCGATCAACCTCGGCACCGCATTGGCCGCGACCGGCGACCGCGTGCTGGTCGTCGACCTCGACCCGCAGGGCAATGCCTCGACCGGCCTTGGAATCACCCAGGCGCAGCGCACGCGGTCGAGCTATGACCTCCTCACCGGGCAGGCGCGGCTCGACGAGACCGTCATTCCGACCCGGGTGCCCCGGCTCGACATCGTGCCGGCAACGGTCGACCTGTCCGGCGCCGAGATCGAGTTGGTCGAATATGAGGAGCGCACGCATCGCCTCGATCAGGCCCTGTCCGGCGAGGAAAGCCGGTGGGACGTCTGCCTGATCGACTGTCCCCCTTCCCTCGGCCTGCTGACGATCAACGCGCTGGTGGCCGCCAATTCGATCCTGGTGCCGCTTCAGGCGGAGTTCTTCGCTCTGGAAGGCCTCAGCCAGCTTCTTCAGACGGTCGAGCGGGTCCGCGCCCGCTTCAATCCCGAGCTGTCGATCCTCGGCGTCGCGCTGACCATGTACGACCGGCGCAACAACCTGTCCTCGCAGGTCGCCGATGACGTGCGCGCGGTCCTCGGCAAGGTCGTGTTCGACACCGTGGTGCCGCGCAACGTGCGGCTGAGCGAGGCGCCGAGCCACGGCATCCCGGCGCTCATCTACGACCAGCGTTGCTCCGGATCGGCGGCCTATATGGACCTGGCCCGGGAGCTGCTCGCGCGAATGCCGCAGCGGACCAGGGAAGCGGCATGAGCGATGCGCCCCGCAAGCGCCCGCAGAGCCTCGGCCGCGGGCTCTCCTCTCTCCTGGGCGACATCGCCGGCGAAGCTCCCGTCAGCGGCTCGACCCGCGGCTCGGTCCAGCTGCTCCCCGTCGCGAGCATCGAGCCGCACCCCGGCCAGCCGCGCCGCCATTTCGACGAGACCGCGCTCGCCGAGCTCGCCGAATCGATCCAGGTGCGCGGAGTCGTCCAGCCGATCGTGGTTCGCCCGCACGGCCATCGCTTCCAGATCGTCGCCGGCGAACGCCGCTGGCGCGCGGCGCAGAAGGCGCGGCTTCACGAGATCCCCGCCATCGTCCGCGAGTTCAGCGACGAGGAGACGCTCGAGGTCGCGCTGATCGAGAATATCCAGCGCGCCGACCTCAACGCGATCGAGGAAGCGCAAGCCTATCAGCGGCTCATGGCGGATTACGGCCATACCCAGGAGGAGCTCGGCAAGCTCGTCCACAAGTCACGCAGCCATGTGGCTAACCTGTTGAGATTGCTTGATCTTCCTGGCGAGGTTCAGGCGATGGTGCTGGACGGCCGGCTCACCATGGGCCATGCCCGGGCGATCGCCGGCGCTCCGGATCCCGCCGCGCTCGCCGAAGAGGTGGTGCGTCGCGGCCTGTCGGTCCGCGAAACCGAGAAGCTGGCGCAGGCGAGCAAGCCCAGGACCCGCAAGGCCTCGGCAGCGGCGCCGATCGACGCGGACATCGCGGCGCTCGAGCGTCAGTTGAGCGAATTGCTGGGCGTTGGCGTCACCGTTCGCCACGCCGGCAGCGGCGGCACCTTGGCGCTGCAATATTCGAATCTCGACCAACTCGACATGCTGTGCCAGCGCCTCACCGGCGGCGAGATCTAACCGGGCCTGCGGGCCTAGGACCGGCGGCCGGCCAGGCGGGCGATCTCCAGCAATTCCGCGTCGGCCGACACGGGGCCCAGCGCGCCCGGCCGCTTGAGCGCCCGTTCGGCCTCGCTCAGGCGATGGACGCAGCGTGCCAGCCGATCTGCGGGCCAATTGCGCAATTGCCTTTCGACCCAGTCTTTCTCTTTCCAGAACAAGGCCTTGCCTTGAGCCGCGATGACCGAGGACGGGCTCTCGCCTTGCTCCACCCGTGCCCGCATGCGCGCCAGAAGCAGCGCCCGCCGAAGGGCCGCGCGCAGCAGCGCGATTCCCTCCGCCCCTTCGGCGTGGAGCCGCTGAAGCTCGGCCTGGGCGCCCTTGGGGTCACCGTCGAACACGCGGGTGACCAGCTGGCCCGGATCGCCCTCCTCCCGCGCCGCGCCGACCGCGTCGATGACGTCATGGTCGAGCGGCGTCGCCTTGCCGGGGTCGCCGTCGAGATAGGCCGCGAACTTCGCCATTTCCTGTTCGACCAGAGCGCGATTGCCGCCGGCGGCCTCGGCGATTCGCTGGGCGACGTCGGGGCGGGTCTGGAGGCCGAAGTTCCGGGCGATGTCGCTGACCATCCGGTCCCAGTCGCGCGCATCGGGCAGGTAGCTCGCAAAGGCGATCGCCACGGGGCTTGCGACCACCAGCTTGAGCAGCGACGACGATGGCTTGAGGTTGCCGGCGACCAGCGCCACTGGGTTCCCCGCGGCAGGCGCCGACAGCAAGGCCGACACCGCCTCGGTGCTCTCCTCGCCTGCCGGGTCGACGAGAACATAGCGCGCGCCTCCGAACATCGAGATCGACGCCGCCTCGTCAGCGAGCCGCGCGGGGTCCGATTTCAGCTCGGAGCCGGCGACGTCGACACGTTCGGCGTCCGCGCCGGCTGCGGCGGCCAGCCGCCGAACAAGTGCTCGGCTTCCCGCGTCGTCGGGGCCGTGAAACAGGAACAAGCGGACGTTGGCGGGGGCGGCGAGCGCCTTGTCGAGCTGCGGCCTGGTCGCCTTCACTGGCCGGCCGGAGTGCGACTTGCGTAGAGCGCGACGCGCGAGATGATCTGCTCGGCGACCTCGACCGACAGCCGCTCCAGCGCGGTCTGTTCTGCCGCCACCGTGGCATATTCCGAGCCGACCACGTCGATCCCCGCGTCGGAACCGGCAGTCGCATCCAGCACCACCGTCCCGCGCTGGGCGTCGACCAGCCGGTAGCGCGCGCGCAACGTCCGCCGCTCGCGGGTGACGGCATCGTCGAGCCGGATGCCGAAACCGGTGATGCGGTCGTCGAGCTCGACCTCGAGGCGATAGCGGACCGGGCCGGCCTGCTCCCCCATCCGGTCGACGAGAGCGCCACGGACATGATAGCCGGCCCGGCCCGGGATCGGCGCGACGCTGATCGAGCGCAACGCCTGCGACACCTGCGACCGGCTGCCGCCCGGATAGAGCGGCTGGAGCGTGCAGCCCGACAACAGGGCCACGACCAGCAGTGGCAGCGCCCGCCTCATGCGACCAGGTTCACCAGTCGGTCGGGGACGACGATGATCTTGCGCGGGGGCTTACCCTCGAGCACTCGGGCGATTTTCTCAGAAGCCAGCGCCATTTCCTCGAGCGCCTGCTTAGGCGCGCCCTTCGGCGCCGTCAGCGTATCGCGCAGCTTGCCGTTGACCTGGACCGCGATCGTCACCTGGTCGTCGACCAGCAAGGTGGGATCCGCCTGCGGCCAGGATGCGTCGGCAATCAGCCCTTCCTGACCGAGCGCCGCCCACGCCTCTTCGGCGACGTGCGGCACCATCGGGGCGACCAGCTTGAGTATCGCCACTGCGGCCTCGCGCTTCGACTCGGAAAGACCGGCCTTCTCGATGGCGGACGCAAGCTCGTAAAGATTGGCAACCGCCTTGTTGAAGGCGAGAGACTCGATATTGGCGCCGACCGAGGCGATCGTCTGATGGAGCTTGCGGTCGAGCGCCGGGTCGCGGCCCTCGCCCTCGCCGCTGCTGGCGGCGATCCGCCACAGCCGCTGGACGAAGCGCCAGGCGCCTTCGATGCCGGACTCGCTCCATTCGAGATCGCGCTCGGGCGGGCTGTCCGAGAGCATGAACCAGCGCACCGCGTCCGCGCCGTACTGCTCGACGATCGGCTCGGGATCGACCGTGTTCTTCTTGGACTTGGACATCTTCTCGACCCGTCCGGTCTCGACTGCGGTGCCGGTCGCGGTTTCGACGATGCCGTCGGCGCCGACCTCGACCTCGTCCGGCGACAGCCAGCGGCCGTCGAGCGAGCGATAGGTCTCGTGGGTCACCATGCCCTGCGTGAACAGGCCGGCGAACGGCTCGGCGATGTCGAGCTGGCCCATTCGCTGCAGCGCGTGCGTCCAGAAGCGGGCGTAGAGCAGGTGAAGGATCGCATGCTCGACCCCGCCGATATACTGGTCGACCGGAAGCCAATGCGCAGCGACCTTCGGATCGAATGGCCGATCCGCCGGCTGGCTTGCGAAGCGGATGAAATACCAGGAGGAATCGGCAAAGGTGTCGAGCGTGTCCGTCTCGCGCCGCGCCTCGCCGCCGCAGGACGGGCAGGCGACGTTCTTCCAGGTCGGATGGCGGTCGAGCGGATTGCCGGGCACGTCGAACGTGACGTCGTCCGGAAGGACCACCGGCAGCTGGTCGCGCGGCACTGGAACGGCCCCGCAAGCCTCGCAATGGATGACGGGGATCGGCGTGCCCCAGTAACGCTGGCGCGACACGCCCCAGTCCCTGAGCCGCCAGGCCACCGTTCCTTCGCCCCAGCCTTCCGCCTCGGCCCGCGCGATCACCGCGGCTTTCGCGGCTTCGACGCTCCTGCCGTCCAGGAAGCGGGAATTGACCAGGATGCCGTCGCCCGTCTCGGCCTCGCCGGTAATCGGCTTGTCGGCCTCGGCCGCGGTCGGCGCGACCACCCGCCGGATGTCGAGCCCATATTTGGTCGCGAACTCGAAATCGCGCTGATCGTGCGCCGGCACTCCGAAGACCGCGCCGGTGCCATAGTCCATCAGCACGAAATTGGCGATGAAGACGGGCAGCTCCCAGTCGGGGTCGAGCGGGTGGATTGCCTCGCCGACCTCCAGGCCCAGCTTTTCCGCCGTCTCCAGTTCCGCCGCGGTGGTCCCTCCTCGCTTGCAGCGGGCGATGAACTCCGCGACTTCCGGCGACCGGGCGGCATATTGCCGTGCAAGCGGATGATCAGGCGAAAGCGCGACGAAGCTTGCCCCGAAGATCGTGTCGGGCCGGGTGGTAAACACCTCGATCGAATCGATGTCGCCCCTTTGCTCCGCCTCGATGGCGAAGCGGAACTTCATGCCGCGGCTCTTGCCGATCCAGTTCTCCTGCATGAGGCGAACCTTCTCCGGCCAACGATCGAGCTTTCCGAGCCCGTCGAGCAGCTCGTCCGCGAAATCGGTGATCTTGAGGAACCACTGATTGAGCTTGCGCCGCTCGACAAGCGCACCGGAGCGCCAGCCGCGGCCGTCGATGACCTGCTCGTTGGCGAGCACCGTCATGTCGACCGGGTCCCAATTGACCTCGCTCTCCTTGCGGTAGACGAGGCCGGCCGCCAGCATGTCGAGGAACAGCGCCTGTTCCTGGCCGTAATAATCGGGGTGGCAGGTCGCGAGCTCGCGCGACCAGTCGAGCGCGAAGCCGAGGCGCTTCAGTTGCGAGCGCATCGTCGCGATGTTCTGCCAGGTCCACTCGCCGGGATGGACCTTCTTCTCCATCGCGGCATTCTCGGCCGGCATTCCGAACGCGTCCCAGCCCATCGGATGGAGCACTTCGAAGCCGTTCATCCGCCGATAGCGGGCGAGCACGTCGCCCATCGTATAGTTGCGGACATGCCCCATGTGGATGCGCCCCGAGGGATAGGGGAACATCTCGAGGATATAGGCCTTCGGCTTGGCCGAATCGTCACGGGCGCGGAACGTTTCGCGTTCCGCCCAGACTTTCTGCCAGTGCGCGTCGGCTTTGAGCGGGTTGAAACGCTGGGCCGTCATGAGGACAAAGGCTTATCCGCGAGCGGCGCGGCGCAGGTCACGGGCGCGGGTCAGGATGATCTCCTCGAGCCGCTGCACCGTGGCGGCGGCAACCGGGGCGTCGACCCAGGTGCCGTTCTGCAACCGCTGGCGCGCCGCCGAGACGCGAAGCGCATCGGCGCGCAGCGTCGCATCGAGGATCGCCACCGACACCCGCACGCGATCGGTCGTGTCGGCCGGATTCACGTACCAATCGGTGACGATGACGCCGCCATTCGAATCGGCCTGGGTGATCGGCGCGAAGGACACGGTGTCGAGCGCAGCCCGCCAGAGATAGGAATTCACTCCGATCTGGGTGAGCGTCGCCGGAGCGATGGTCGGGCCGGCGGCACGTCCGCCGCCGCAGGCGCTGAGCAGGGCAGCGCCGATCATGGCGACACCGATCGGGAAAACGCGATTCATCGGAAGAGTCCTCGGCAACTTGCTACTTCGAGCGCCGTTATAGAGAGGCCCGCGCGAGCGGCAAGCGTTACTCGGTCGCGTCGCAAGGCCGGTTGATCGTTCGGACCTGGCCAGAATCACCTTTTGTTTGTGGAGATGTTGCAACAGCCGAAATGAATCCGGGTTAACATCGGGCGCTTCGCTGGAATGTGCGTTACGAAGCGACTAGATCGGTTCGGTTATGGGAGCACCGGGTTTGCTCAGGGCTTGGACATTGGGATTGGCTGGCGGCGTGTCGCTCCTCGCCGCCTCCGTCGCCGTGCCTGCAATCGGTGAGGCGCAGCGGGCACAGAATCGCGCCGCGCCGGCTCCCGAACGGGTGATCGGCACGTTCACGCCGGCGGTCCGCGATCCGCGACTCGCCGCCTTGCTGGCCAATCGTCGAACGAGCAGCGTCGACACGGCCTTCCGTTTCACCCCGGCCGCCAATCCGGACGAGCGCAGCCGCGCCGTCAGGGTCGCCGTCCGCGTTCGTCCGGGCGTCAACGCGCCCGAGCGGCTCCGTACCGCCACTCTCGCCGCGCCGACCGCGTCGGGCACCCACATCACGCCGAGCTCCTACAATCTCGGCGTTTCGGTCGGTTGGCGCCGCTTCGCGATCACCGGCGACGTTGCGCGAAGCAATGATGCTGCGGCTCTGGGAAGCCGCGAATCGGCGCAGATCGGTGCGGAATATCAGGCGAATCGCCGCCTGACCGGTCGTGTCCAGGTCGGCGCGGAGCGCGCCGAGGGCGTCGAGCGGATCGTCGGCGACGACCGCGCCTATTCGCTCGATGTCGGCGGCTCCTACTCGATCGCCCGAAATCTCGATGTCACCGGCGGCGTCCGCTATCGCGTGTCGCGGGACCGGCTCGAGCCGCTCGCCCGCGACGAGCGCCGCGACAGCCAGGCGGTCTACGTCGGCACCGCGATCCGCTTCTAGCCCGTCCAGGCGTCCACCGCCGCCCAGCCATAGGCGCCGAGGGCCATTAGCCTGCCTGCGCGCCCCCGGTCCACACCGCCGAGCGCGATGATCGGCAGCTCGGTCCGGCGCGCCAGCCGGGCAAAGCCGTCCGCGCCGAGCGTCGCCGCTCCGGGATGGGAGCGTGTCGAATAGACGGGCGACAGGAACAGGATCGAGGCGCCGGCTCGCTCGGCTGCGCGAATCTCGGCCAGGTCGTGGACGGACGCGCTGTGGAGACCGGCGCCGCGTCCGGGGCCGTGCCAGCCGTCGGCGCCCCAGGCGAGCGCGCGGGTCCGCGAACCGGCCAGCAGCAGCAGATGGGCCCGGCGCCGGGCGACCGCTCGGATTTCGACAAAGAGCGCGCGCCGCTCGCTCTCAGCGAGGCTGTAATGGCGGAACAGGATCCCCGAGCCGAACGGAAGCCGCTCCACCGCCGGCAACAGCGATTCGCCTTGGCGCTCGTCGGTGACGAGCCAGGTGCGGGGGAGAGGCTGGCGGGCGGCCATGGCCGTGCCTATAGCAGCGCCAATGGCGGATTCATCGGTTCAACAGCGGTTGCAGGACGTGCGTCGGGCGATTGCAGACGCGGCGCGTCTCGCCAACCGCGAGAGCGCCGAGATCACGCTCGTCGCCGTGTCGAAGACCCATCCGGTCGAGGCGATCGTGCCGCTGATCGAGGCAGGGCAGCGCGATTTCGGCGAGAACCGGGTCCAGGAAGCCGCGGCCAAGTGGCCGGGGCTGAAGCAACGCTACCCCGACCTCCGCCTCCACCTGGTCGGCCAGCTCCAATCCAACAAGGCCGACCAGGCGGTCGAGCTGTTCGACGTCATCCACTCGGTCGACCGGCCGTCGCTTATCGCAGCGCTCGCCCGCGCGGCGGACAAGACCGGCCGGCGCCCCGACTGCTTCATTCAGGTCAATCTTGCCGAGGAACCGCAGAAAGGCGGTTGCACCGTCGGCGCGATCCCGGACCTGCTCGAGCAGGCGGAAGCTGCGGGCTTGCCGGTGATCGGGCTGATGTGCATCCCGCCGGCCGATCTGGAGCCGGCACCCTGGTTCGCGTTGCTGGCCGAGCATGGCCGCCGCCACCGCCTGCCCGCGCTCAGCATGGGCATGACCTCCGACTATCCGACCGCGGTGACGCTTGGCGCGACCCATGTCCGCATCGGCACGGCCTTGTTCGGCGAGCGCGCCAAGACCGCCTAGAGCTGGTGGCCGCTGCGCTCGCGCTTGGTGGCGAGATATGCCTGGTTGTGCGGGTTGGGGGCGATCTGGTGCGGCACGCGCTCGCTTACCGTGACTCCCAGCGCCTCGAGCGCGGCCACCTTGCGCGGATTGTTGGTGAGCAGGCGCACCTCCCGCTGGCCCAGCGCCGCGAGGATGCTGGCGGCGACGGCGAAGTCGCGCTCGTCGTCGGCGAAGCCGAGACGTAAATTGGCGTCGACGGTGTCGAAACCCTGGTCCTGCAGCGCATAGGCCCGGAGCTTGTTGACGAGCCCGATGCCGCGCCCCTCCTGACGCAGATAGAGGAGGATGCCCCAGCCGGAGCGTGCGATCTCGGCCAGGGCTCCGTCGAGCTGCGGCCCGCAATCGCACTTCAACGAGCGCAGCACATCGCCGGTCAGGCATTCGCTGTGCACCCGCACCAGCGGCGGCCGCCCGTCGGGTGCGCCGATCAAGAGGGCGACATGCTCGCTGGTGTCGTCGTCGCTTCGGAACGCGACGATCTCCGCGTCCTCGCCATGACCGTTCGGCAGATGGGCGCGCGCGGCGATTCGGACGCGCGGCTCGTGGGCGTAGGCCAAGACCGCTTCGGTCGTGGTTTCCGCTTCCGCTTTGCCGTCTCGAGTCGTGAATAGGGCCGGGAGCAAGCCGGCGAGGCGCGCCAGTCGCAGCGCCGCTCGCGCCGTGACCGGGGAGGACAGGGGCGCCGTGGTGAAGGGCCCCTTCAGCGGTGCCGAGAGATCGAGCGCGGGATCGGCGACGGCCACGACCAGGTCGAGTCCGAGCCAGGGCGACCGCTTGATCAGGACCGGATCGGCCGGCTCCGCCGCGTCGATCTGGTTGATGAGCTTGAGGGTCGCGGCGCGGTGGCCCGAGATGAGCAGGTCCGCCGGCCCTGCGCCGTCGAATTCAGCGAGGGCAGCCGGGTCGGCGGTCTCGATCGCGAGGAAGCAGGTGCCGTCGATGGCGACGGGCCAGCCGCGCCGCAGCGCGTCGATCGCGCGGGCGACGGCGCGGCCCTCGCTCACACCACGAACTCGGTGGTCAGCGGGACGTGGTCCGATGGTTTCAGCCAGGCGCGGCACGGCTCGTGGACCTTGTGCGCGACCGCCTGCGCGGCGACGTCCTTGGTCGCCCACATATGGTCGAGGCGGCGGCCGCGGTCATTCTTGGTCCAGTCCGGCGAGCGATAGCTCCACCAGGTGAACATGCGCCCCGGCGCCGGGTGGAACTGGCGGCCGAGATCGACCCAGTCGTTGCTCGCCTGCAGCCCGGTCAACGCCTCGACCTCGATCGGCGTGTGGCTGACGACATTGAGCAGCTGCTTGTGGCTCCACACGTCGCATTCCAGCGGCGCGACGTTGAGGTCGCCGACCAGGACGGTGGGCACGCGGCACGCTTCCGACCAGCGCGTCATCCGCTCGATGAAGTCGAGCTTCTGGCCGAACTTGACGTTCAGGTCGCGGTCGGGGATGTCGCCGCCGGCCGGCACATAGACGTTCTCGAGCCGGAAGCCGCATTCGAGATGGACGCCGACGTGGCGCGCCTCGCCATTGGCCTGCCAGTCGTGGCGTTCCTCCTCGCGCATCGGCACGCGGCTGATCGTGGCGACGCCGTGATGCATGCGCTGGCCGCGGATGACGATATGCTCGTAGCCAAGCTTGCGGAACATCTCGAACGGGAACTCGCCGTCCTGAACCTTGGTCTCCTGCAGGCACAGCACGTCCGGCGCCTCCTCCTTGAGGAAGCGCTCGACGATATGCGCTCGGGCCCGAACCGAGTTGATGTTCCAGGACGCGATCTTGATGCGACGTTCAGACATGTGATCCGGCTCTAGCGGCGGCGGTGCGCACACGCAAAGGCCCCCGCTCCGGGGGCGTGGAGCGGGGGCCACCAAGCGTTGTTTCGACGCGAGGTCGACTGCCTGGACCGCCTCGAGCAACAGGGGGGAAACCCGAAGCCGGCCTTCCGCAATCGATGGTGTATTATTAGGCTAAGGTTCCTGTCGCGCCGATGAATGAAGCCTGACGCTTCACCGCTCTAACGCCTCGGTCCGCGGCCTCGCGCCGGCTCGAACCGGAACAGGCTGTCGGCCACCGGCACGTTGTAGCGCTGGCCAGTCAGCCGCACCTGGGTGAGGTTGTTCTGGGCATCGAGCGCGTTCCACCCGGTGAGGCTGAGCCCGCCCGGAGTGCCCGCATTGCGCGCGAACGCGAGCGTGATTCGGCCGAACTCGCGGCGACGCGGATCGCGTGCCTCGACCATCAGCGTATTGCCGTCGTTGCGGATGACTCGGGCATATTGCGACAGGTCGCGGTTGGGGTTGAGCAGGACTGACAGGGGAGAATCGCCGATCGGCCAGCTCTGCTGCTGCCCGACCTCGTAATCGAGGAAGGTGAGCCGGCTGCCGTCGGCGACGACCAGCATGCGCACGCCGCGATACTCGAAGCGGATCTTGCCGGGACGCTTCAGCGACAGGGTGCCGGTCAGGGTACGGCCGCGCGCGTCGGTCTGCGAGAAATTGGCGGTCATGCTGTTGATGGCGCGAAGATGCGCCTGGACCTCGGCGAGCCCGTTCTGCTGGGCGACGGCCGGCACGGGCGCGAGGGCAGCCGTGGCGGCGAGGCCGAGCGGCGCGGCGGTCAGCGCGAGCGCACGCAAGAACATCATCGAAAGTCTACTCCGTCCTGTTGCAGGATTTGGCGCCGCTAGTGGGCGATCCGCGTTGAATGTCCGGTGAACCCGATCGTTCCGCCGGCGTCAGCTCAGCGGACGGCCGTCGGTGTCGATCAGCACCTCGCGGCGGCCGACATGGTCGGGGGCGGAGACGATGCCGTCCTTCTCCATCCGTTCGATCAGGCGCGCGGCATTGTTGTAGCCGACGCGCAACTGGCGCTGGAGGTAGGAGGTCGACGCCTTCTGCGCCTCCGCGACGATCTGGATCGCCTTGCGGTAGAGCTGGGTCTCGGCGTCGTCCTCGCCGACCGGCTGGCCCTCGAACAGGTAGCCGCCGTCCTCGGGCTCCTCGGTGACCGCCTGGATATATTCGGGGTGGCCCTGGCCGCGCCAGAAATCGGCGACGGCCCGGACCTCGTCGTCGGAGACGAACGGGCCGTGGACCCGCGCGATCTGCTTGCCGCCCGGCATGTAGAGCATGTCGCCCTTGCCGAGCAGCTGCTCGGCCCCCTGCTCGCCAAGGATGGTTCGGCTGTCGATCTTGGACGTGACCGCGAAGCTGATCCGGGTCGGCAGGTTCGCCTTGATGACTCCGGTGATGACGTCGACCGACGGACGCTGGGTGGCCATGATCAGGTGGATGCCGGCCGCGCGCGCCTTCTGGGCGAGGCGCTGGATCAGGAATTCGACTTCCTTGCCGGCGGTGATCATCAGGTCGGCGAGCTCGTCGACCACGACCACGATCTGGGGAAGCACGTCATATTCGAGCTCCTCCATCTCGTATTTCGGCTGGCCGGTCTCCTGGTCGTAGCCGGTCTGGACCCGGCGGCCGAGCGTCTGGCCCTTCTGCTTGGCCTCGCGGATCTTGGCGTTGAAGCTGCTGAGCTGGCGGACTCCGACCGACGCCATCATCCGGTAGCGCTCCTCCATCTGCTCGACCGCCCATTTCAGGGCCCGGATCGCCTTTCCGGGCTCGGTGACGACGGGTGCGAGCAGGTGAGGGATGTCCTCGTAGATGCTGAGCTCGAGATGCTTGGGATCGATCATGATCATGCGGCACTGCTCGGGCGTCAGCCGATAGAGCAAAGACAGGATCATGCAGTTGAGGCCGACCGACTTGCCCGAGCCGGTGGTGCCCGCGACGAGCAAATGCGGCATCGGCGCGAGGTCGGCGACGACCGGGTCGCCGGCGATATTCTTGCCGAGCACGATCGGCAGCTGCGCGACATGGTCCTCGAAGGCGGGGCTGGCGATCAGCTCCGACAAGGCCACCATCTCGCGCCGCGCATTGGGCAGCTCGATGCCGATGACGCTCCGCCCGGGAATGGTGGCGACCCGGGCCGACAAAGCCGACATGTTGCGGGCGATGTCGTCGGCGAGGCTGATGACCCGGCTCGCCTTGACGCCGCGCGCCGGCTCGAGCTCGTACATGGTGACGACGGGGCCGGGGCGGACCTCGACGATCTCGCCGCGCACCGAGAAATCCTCGAGCAGGGATTCGAGCAGTCGGGCGTTGCGCTCCAGCGCCGCCTTGTCGAGCATTCCGCCGGTCGCCGGCGGCGGCGGCTTCAGCAGGTCGAGCGGCGGCAACTGGTAGGTGTCGCCGAGCGCGAGCGGGCGCTGGCGATCGCGGCTGCCGCGGCCGTTCGGGTCGGGCGCGCGCGGCCGGTCTCCGATGATCGTCTGACGCGGCTCCGGCGTGCGGACGATGGGGCCACGCGACTTGCGCGCCGGGCGCTCGTCGGTCGCGGAGTCCTCCGCATCCTCCTCGTCGAAATCGTCATATTCGGGTTCGGGCAGCGCGGCACGTTCGCGCCGCTTCAGCACCCAGCTCCATTCCTCGGCAGTGACGCCGAGCCCGAAGAAGCAGAGGATCAGGCCGCCGAACGCGGCGAGGATCGCGATGGCGAGGCGGAACGGCGCGACGACGTCAGGCGGTCCGGCCAGGCCGAGCCCGCTGTCGACGAGGCCAGCCAGGCCGAGGCCGATCGCGCCGCCCCAGCCGGCGGGGAGGCCATTGATCGCACCGCCGACGAGCAGGCTGGCGGCCGCGCCGACCAGGAAAATGCCGCCGAGCGTCAGGCGCAGCGAGCGGCCCCACGGTCCCGTCCCTGCGCCACGAATAAGCCGGATGCCGGTGAGCAGCAGCAACGGCAGGAGCAACGCCGCGAGCGGCCCCGCCAGGGTGAGCAGCAGGTCCGCAGTCCAGGCGCCGGGCGCCCCGAGCACATTCTCAACAGCGCCGCCGGACCGGGTGTTGAGCGACGGGTCGCTCGGCCGGTAGCTGATCAAGGCCGCCAGGATCGCGAGCGCAGCCGCGCTCAGCGCCACGCCCAACAGCATGACGCCAAAGCGTCGCGCCGCTCGCTTGAAGCGGCTCTCATAGACGGCCAACCCGGTGTTCCGGCCGGCGCGCGAAGCCACACTCGCCATGCCCGTGCCTCAAATGTTCCCGCTGTGTGCTGTCATGCGCCCTGCGTGACTCCGCGGTCAAGCGCCGGGCGTTGCCCGATTGCATCGGTGCGGCAGAATTCGTCCCGATCAATTTCCGAGCCGCCGGCTGTTCCAGCGCCATGGAAATCGCTAGGGGCGGAAACATGGAGCGCGCAGACGTCCTCATCCTCGGCGGCGGCCTGGTCGGCCTCAGCCTTGCCATTGCCCTGAGCCGCAATGGCGTCTCCACCATCGTCGTCGACGCGGCCGAGCCCGCATCGCAGATCGCGCCGGCCTTTGACGGCCGAACCACTGCCGTGTCGAGCTCGTCATGGCGGATGCTTCAGGCGATCGGCGTCGGCGAGAAGATCGAAGCGCATGGCTGCCCGATCCGCACCATCCGGGTCAGCGACGGTCTTGCTCCCGGCAGCCTCACCTTCGATCCAGGTCGCGGCAGCCTCGGCGAAGGCGATGAGGAGCCGCTCGGAATCATGTTCGAGAACCGGCTGCTCCGCCAGGCGCTGCAGCAGAGCGCGGCCGAATGCGAGCATATCAATATCATCGCCCCGGCGCGCACCGGCGAGGTGGTCCGCGACGAGACCGGAGTGCGCGCCGCGCTCACCGATGGCCGCGCCGTCATGGCGTCACTTTTGATCGGCGCGGAGGGCCGCAATTCTCCCACCCGCGACGCCGCGCATATCCCGATCGCGCGCTGGCAATATGATCATTCCGCGATGGTGACGACGGTCCGGCACGAGCGGCCGCACGAATATGTCGCCTATGAGATATTCTATCCGGCCGGACCGTTCGCGATCCTGCCGATGCTCGACGACGAGGAAGGCCGCCATCGCTCCGCGATCGTCTGGTCGGTATCGGCCGCCGACGGGCCGGCCTATATGGGCCTGTCCGACCGCGCCTTCGCCGCGGAGCTCGAGAAGAAGATGGGCGGCGCCCTCGGCCGGGTCGAGATGGGCAGCCGGCGCTGGACCTATCCTCTAGGCTTCCACCACGCCGCCCAGATCACCGATCTTCGTCTCGCCCTCGTCGGCGACGCCGCCCACGGCATCCATCCGATCGCCGGCCAGGGCCTTAATCTCGGCTTCCGCGACGCCGCGGCTCTCGCCCAGGTGCTGGTGGAAGGCGCGCGATTGGGCCTCGATCTCGGCGACGCGCAGCTTCTCGACCGCTACCAGCGTTGGCGCAGCCTCGATTCCTTCGCAGTTGCGCTCGCGACCGACAGCCTCACCCGGATCTACGGCGTGCCCGGGCGCGCTGCCTCGGCCGTGCGCCGCTTCGGAATGGGCCTGATCGACCGGGTCGCGCCGCTGAAGGACCGGCTGATGGCAGAAGCGCGCGGCGAATCCGGCGAGCTGCCGCTGCTGCTCCGCGGCCTGCCCATCTAGCTGCTATTGCAGCGTCTCCGGGCCGTCGGCGCCGCCGGGGGCCATGCGCTGGAATTGCATGAACTGGACGAGCAGATCGGCGCGCGCGGCAAGGCCGTCCGCCTCGAGCAAGGCCTGCTTCGATCCCGCGTCGAACGGAGCGATCTGGGCGATGCCGTTGACGAGCGATTCGTCGTCGAGCCGCGACACCGCTTCCCAATTGACCCCATAGCCAAGGGAATCGGCATAGCGGCGCGCTTCCTGCTCGAGTTCGGCGCGCTCGGCGATGCCGAGCAGGTCGCCATCCTCCGAATCATCGAAGGCGGCGCGGTCGATCTCGACCTGGCGGTAAGGCGTGTCAACCTGGGCCTCGCGCGCGAGGCGGAACCGCCCCAGCCCCTCCAGAACGATGTTGTAGCGCCCGTCCTCGAGCGGCTCGCATTCCGCGATATGGCCGAGGCAGCCGACGTCGAACAGCGCCGGCGGCTCCGCCGAATCGCGCGGCTGGACCATCGCGATCAGCCGGTCCCCGGCCATCGCATCCTCGATCATCGCGCGGTAGCGCGGCTCGAAGATGTGGAGCGGCAGGTGGCCGCGGGGGAACAGCAGGGCTCCGGCCAGCGGGAAGACCGGGACGCGCTGCAGTTGGCGCTTCATGCTCAACCGAACAGGATGGCGGAGAGGCGCCGACGCTGGGCCGCGGCCCAGGGATCCTCGAGGCCGATCGCCTCGAGCATCTGGAGCAGGCGCTTGCGCGCCGCGCCGTCATTCCAGTCGCGGTCGCGCTGGATGATTTCGAGCAAATGGTCGGCTGCGCCGTCGCGGTCGCCGCGCGCGAGCTTCGCGCCGGCGAGGTCGAACCGCGCCTCATGGTCGTCGCCGTTCGCCGCGACCCGCCGCTCGAGCTCGGAATCGTCGCCCGCCGGCGCGGCCGCCGCCAGCTCCAGGGCGGAGCGCGCCCGCGCGATGGCCGGGTCACCGGCGATCGCCTCGGGCAGGTCGTCGAGAAGCGGCCTTGCCTCCTCCGCGCGGCCGGCCGCGATCAGCGCGCGGACCAGGCCGGAGACCACGGCCGCGTTGTCGGGCGCCATGTCGTGCAGCTGGCCGAAGATTCCGACCGCGCGATCGCCGTCCCCCTCGGCGAGCACCGCTTCGCCCATTTCGATGAGCGGCTCCAGCTGCGCCTGCGCTTCCTGCTCCTGGCCCTGGATCGGAAGCTGCGCGAGGAGCTGGTCGAGCATGCGCTTCAGCGCGGCTTCGGTGCGGGCCTCGGTCAGGTTCGCGACCGGCTGGCCCTCGAACAGGGCGTAGACGGTCGGGATCGACTGGATGCGGAATTGCGCGGCGATGAACTTGTTCTCGTCGACATTGACCTTGACCAGCTTGACGCCCTTGCCGGCATATTCGTCGGCGATCTTCTCGAGCACCGGAGTGAGCTGGCGGCACGGGCCGCACCATTCCGCCCAGAAGTCGAGAATCACCAGCGAGGTCATGCTGGGCTCGACCACGTCCCGGCGGAACGCCTCCACCGCCTCGCGTTCGGCCGCGCTCAAGCCCAATGTCGCCACGTCCTGTTCTCCGGAAAAAGCCTGCTGGTTGCGCCCCCTATGTGGGATAGACGGCGAGTCTGCCAAGGCCGCGATTTTCCTGTGCCCGAGGGCTTGCGTGCCCGCCGCCCTTTTGTTAGCAGCCGCCGCCTTACCTCAGCCGCTCCCACCGGGCGGCGCATGCCGAGCGGGCGTAGCTCAGGGGTAGAGCACAACCTTGCCAAGGTTGGGGTCGAGGGTTCGAATCCCTTCGCCCGCTCCAATTCCACGATCGATGATGCCGCGCGTCACGCCGGTTCCTGGCAGACGTCGACCCAGCGCGCGTTGGTGATCTGCGCGAGGCGGTCGGGCGTGATCTCGACCGAGGCGGTGCGCGAGCCGGCGGCGGGGAAGACGGTGTCGAAGGCCTTCAGCGAAACGTCGCAATAGACCGGAAGATCGGTCCTGAGCCCGAACGGGCAGACGCCGCCGACCTGGTGGCCGGTAAGAACCTCGGTCTCCTCCTGCCCGAGCATGCGCGGCCGCACCCCGAACCGGTCCTTGGTCTTGCGGTTGTCGAGACGGGCATCGCCGCGGGTGACGATCAGCGCCACCTCCTCGCCGAGCCGGACCGAGAGCGTCTTGGCGATCCGGCTGGGCTCGACGCCGAGCGTTTCCGCCGCTTCCGCCACCGTTGCGGTACTCCGGCCCTGGTCGATGATCGCGAGGTCGGGTGCATGAAGCGCGAGGAAGGCGCGCACGTCTTCGAGTGCCATGGCCCGGGCGCTAGCGGGGCGGAGTCGTGCCTGTCCAGTCCGGGTGCGGAACGGTTGGCGAAGCGCGCCGTTCTGTCGTCTCCATGTCGACTCAGCTCCCCACGCTCGACCCCTCGGTCTTCGATCCGCCGCCCGAGGCCGTGGACTTCTATGTCGACAGCCTGAAGCTGCTTCAGGACCACAATTTTCCGTTCCTGCTCTCAGGCACCTATGCCTTGTCCTGCTACACCGGCATCGCCCGGCCGACCAAGGATCTCGACATCTTCTGCAAGCCTTCGGACGCGCCGAAGATCCTGAGCTTCTTCAAGGGGCGGGGGTACGAGATCACGATCGAGGACGAGCGCTGGATCGGCAAGGTGTGGAAGGGGTCCCATTTCTTCGACGTCATCTACAACATCTCGACGGCCTCGATCCCGATCACCGACGACTGGTTCAAGGAGATCTATGAGGTCGAGGTGTACGGCACCCAGGTGCGGATCACTCCGCCAACCGAGTTCATCCTGTCCAAGCTCTTCCTCCAGGACCGCTATCGCTATGACGGCGCGGACGTGGCTCACGTCATCCTCAAGAAGCATGACGAGATCGACTGGCGTCGGCTGCTCAGCCAGATGGAGCTCTATTGGGAAGTGCTCCTCATCCACATCCTCAATTTCCGCTTCATCTACCCGACGGAGCGGGAGTGCATCCCGCGCTGGCTGTTCGACGAGCTGATGGAGCGGCTGCACGCCCAGGCCGAGATGCCGGCGGCGGAGATGCGCATCTGCCGCGGGCGCCTGTTCTCCCCGCGCGACTATATTACCGACATCGTCGAGTGGGGCTTCGCCGACGTCGTCGGGAAGGGCATCGAGGAGAAGCATGAACGCAAAACCTGAGGACCCGGTCGAAGGCGCCCCGAACGGCACGATTACCGTCGCCGCGATCGGCGATCTCCACGTGGTGGAAACCGACGAGCATCGCTACCGCGAGCTGTTCGCCGAAATGTCCGAGGCCGCCGACGTGGTGGCGCTGTGCGGCGACCTCACCAATTTCGGCAAGACCAAGGAAGCGGAGGTTCTCGCCGCCGACCTTCTCGCCTGCACGATTCCCGTCGTCGCGGTGCTCGGCAACCACGATTACGAATGCGGCCAGCCCGACGAAGTGGCGCGGATCCTGACGGCGGCCGGGGCCACGATTCTCGATGAGCAGGCGGTGATGGTGGACGGCGTCGGCTTCGCCGGGGTCAAAGGCTTCATCGGCGGCTTCGACCGCGGCGAGCTGGGCGCATTCGGGGAGCCGGCGATCAAGACCTTCGTCGACGAGTCGATCAACGAAGCGCGCAAGCTCGAGAACCAGTTGCGCTCGCTACGCACCGACCGAGCGGTCGCGGTGCTCCATTATTCGCCGATCGCCGCCACGGTGGTGGGCGAGCCGGAGCCGATCTTCCCGTTCCTCGGCTCGTCGCGGCTCGCCAATGCCGTCGACCGCTTCGACAATGTCAAAGCCGTGGTCCACGGCCATGCCCATCGCGGCAGCTACCGGGGCGAGACGCCGCGCGGGGTGCCGGTCTACAATTGCGCGCAGTTCGTTGTGCAGGCGCAGTTCAATCGTCCCTACGTGCTGCTCGAAGTCTAGCGCGGCGCGGCGGCTGCCGGCGCCGGCGCCGGTTCTGCCGGATTGGCCGTCGCGCCTGGCGGCATGCGCGGTTCGAGCAGCGAAGCGACCTCGATCGTGTCGAGTGCCTTTCGTGCGGCGATATAGCGCTGCGCCTGCTCGATCCAGCCGCGGCCATGCTCGACGCCGGGCATCCGCATCACCTCGGCGAGCGCGACGTCGACCTGCCCCGCCTGCAGACGGTCGGTCGCCCGCCGCAGCCGTTCGCCGGGATCGGTCGACGGCGTGTCGGCGCGGCGGATGATGATGAGGTTGGCGAATTCCTGGCGAAGCGCGGTCAGAAGCCCGCGGTTCGGCCCGGCGCCGGTCAGTTGCGGGCCGATTTCGGTGAGCCCGGCCTGAAGCTGCTGCAAGGTCAGCGGCTGGCGCGACGCCGCGATGATCGTGTTGACCGCCTGCGGCTGGCTCGCGCCGAAACGCTGGCGAAGTAGCCCTTCGAGATAGCCAAGGCCGACGCCGCGATCGAGCGCTCGGCGGGCCGCGATGGCCACCAGCAGACCTTCCGTGCGGTCGGCATTGCCCACCGCCGAGCGGGCGCTCGTGTCGATCTCGGCAATGCGCCGCTCGAGCTCGGCCACACGCCTCGCCATGCCCGGATCGATCACGATGGTGCTGGTGTCGCGGGTCGAAGCGGGGCGTTGGGCAGCTTGCGGCTGAGGCTGCTGGGCAGGTTGCTGCTGCGGCGTGCTGGCCTGCTGCGGCTCTGGGACGATGCCGAGATAGCGCGCTGCCGGCTCCCAGCGGTTGAGCAGCCAGGTCATCGCGGCGAGCCCGAGCACGAACGCGACGATCGCGAGGCCGATCGGGCCCGCCCAGGAGCGGCGCGGCTGCGTGCGCTGGAGAGGCGCGGCGGGCGGTACGTCCGGCGCGGGGGCCGGTGGACGAGGCGCGGATCGCTCCTTGATGGCGATCGACGCGGCGACGTCGACCAGGTCGTCGTCCCTCGGCTCGGACGCGACCACGACGTCGGCCCACCCGCTTCCCGCCGCGGCGGCGGCGGCGTCGCTGATCGCAGCGATTCGGGAGATTGCGCGGCGCTCGCCGATGAGATCGCCGAACAGCTCCGCGGCGCGCGGCGAATGGAGCAGGACGACGGCGCCGGCATTGACCGCCGCGATCGCTTCGTCGGGCAGGCGGTCGCCGGGAAGCGTGATGTAGACCGGCACCTGAACGAGCATGACATCGTTGCGGGGCAGCTCGGCGGGCTCGGGCGCGGTGAGATGGAGCGCTCGGCCGATGCCGTCGGCTTCCATCAGCCGCACCGCGGCGGCGCCGTCGGACGGGCCGATGCGCACGGTGCCGAAGCCGGCCGCGCGCGCCGCCGCTGCCGAGGCGTCGCCGACCGCATAAGCGGGCAGGTGGGTGAAGGCCGCGAGCGCCTCGCCGGCATGGCGCGGGGCATTGGCGCTGGTGAACAGAACCGCGTCGAAATCGTCCGCCGACGGCGGGTCCCAGTCGAGCGGCCGCACAGTGAACAAGGGGGCGACCACTGGCTCGAGCCCGCGCGCACGGGCGCGGTCGGCGGTCTCGCCGGCGCCCGGCTGGGGGCGGAGGATGAGCACGGCCGGCGTCATGCCGCGTATCTCGCGCGCAACGCCGGGCTCGCCTGCGCCATCAGCTGGCG
>JAEZFL010000043.1 GCA_023417515.1 Pseudomonadota bacterium
CCCCCGCCCCCCGCGGCCGCCGCTTGGCATATCGGCGGCCTGACGAAGCCGCGCACACGTAAGCAGAAGGCTCGACGCTTCCTTCGCTGGGGAGACCACGAGGCCGACGGCGTCGAGCTGACCCGCCGCCACATTGCCCCGGCTTCATCCGTGTTCGCTGACGAGGCGATCCATTGGGACGAGCTTCACGCCGTCTTCGCGAGCACCGGCCGCATCAATCACAGCATGGGCCTATGCGGATGGGGGGACGATCACACGAACCGGATCGATTCCTACTTCTCCCGCCTCCGGCGCATGATCGACGGACAGCACCACCACGTCTCGGCCCGCTACCCCCACCAGTACGCCAATCAGGCGGCTTGGCTTGAGGACCACCGCCGCGAGCCGAACAGCGCGCTGTTCTCCCGCGCGCTCGGGCTGGCGATGAAGGCGGGCGTCAGCCGGAATTGGAAGGGTTACTGGCAGCGGGCGGCGTGACGCTGCCGGGCGATTATGTGGTTTGCAAGCCTACCGCGATCCAGCGACCGATTAGGTAGATCGGTAGGCAGGTTCCGGCACTAACGGCAGCGCCGATCAGGACTGCGGCGAGCACGCCCTTTCCAGCAGGGCGATAGCCCGCGGACGCGAACAGCAAGGCGAGCGACGCGCTGTAGGCGAGCGCTGCACGGAAGCCGTAGCCGTGCCAGCCAAGAGACAACGGGCCGACGACGAAGACCCAAATGGCTAGGAAGACGCCGATGATCCGAGGTGCCATTTGCCTAACGCCGAGGCTCGCACGGTTTGCTCACCTGCTTCGCCACTCCGCCGCGAATTGTTCCTCGGCAGGCGTTCTCTCGCGCTTTGAGGCGGGCATGGTTGGGTCCGACCTTTGAGATTGCGCAGAACCTGGCGCGGCGCCGGCTGGAACGCAATCGTCGGCCCTCGCGAGGCCCCGAGACCGGACATGTCCGTCAGACACTTCCGTCTGCTTCAACTCGGCCTCCGACCTCTCGGAACAAGGAAGTATCGCGACATCGAGCAAAGTTGATGCACCGGAATCGACGGCTGGAGACTTGCGCCCTTCAGCGAATCATTTCTTGACTAGTGCCAACGGTTGTGACTTGACAGGCTGATGCAAAGTCGCCCCGGCCGCACCCGTGCCGGGGCGACGCGATTCTATGTAGACGGGAGAGCGCCATGAGCGACAAGCCAACCAAACAATACGGCCCGGTTGAATGGCCGCAGGCGGTGCGCGAGCAGGCGTGCAAGGTTGCCGCCGACAACAACGATGCTTCCGTGACGGAAGACGTGGTTAGGGGCTGGGTCGGCAACCTTGAAGCGCACGCGCCTGCCTTCCGTGAGAGTCACCTGCGCATTCTTGGGAGCCTTGGGCTGGAGGCCTGAGCTTTCAATAAGATAAGAACTAGGAAGCTGTCGAATGGCTGTGTCGCGTCTGAGCATTAGGAAGCAGTTCTTTTTAGACGCGTACTCCTCCCTCTCGAAGACTCTTCCTGAAATCTACAGCGCTGACGACTTCGATGAGCAAGACGCATCCTACCTGTCTGCGCTGTATTTTCTCATGAGCGACGCTTACAAAACGTGGCGACTCCCGGCCGGCCACAGCACCAACAATCACAAGAAGGCCGGCCTGACGATCGCTGCCCTTATGGCGATGAGGCCGATCCGGCCGACTCGGACCGTGCCGGACATGCGCGCCTTCTACGCGAACCAAGTTTTTGGTTTCTGGTGCGCAACCGGGATTCTTAACTCGCCGATCGGTGTTGATGCACCCGAGGAACGTGACCAGTTTTACGCATGGCTTGATACCGTTAGGCTACCTTCAACTCAGCCGTTCTTGCATGACGCAGCCGCCGGAGCCGCTGAGCTTCCAACATCTCTCAGCCTCTCGGTAGATGAAGTGTCGGTGTTGGATATGATCGTTCAGCGCGTGGGAGCTTTCTGCGCCCCACGCAGCCCGCAGCGCGAGGCCTAAGTCTCAGCTCCGGCTATGTAACGTCCCAGGGGGTTTCCCAGCCCGCACGTCATGGGCGTTAGCGCGCTCGGATGAACGCGCGGGACGAAATCCGAGAGGCGATCTCTCTGCTTGAGCGGGTCAGGCAGATTACACGCGCTGCGGACGAAGAGATGCGCCGCCCGTTCCGTCGTGAGTTCGATGGCCGGCCCATAGGCACTATGCCTCAAGACGCAGAGGGCGCGGCAAAGGTCGAGGCTCCCTCTTCCGATCCCAGATCCTGACCCCGCCCCGCTTCCCGGCCCCGAGCACCCTCCCGCGCCGCTCCTGCATCCTGAGAACCTGGACGCACCGATAGGTGATGTTCGTGCGAAGGACGTGGTCGCCTGCTGCACCAGACCCCGGGGATGACAGATCCCTTCCCGGCTCTCCAGGGTCGCCGAGGCTAACACCACTGTCATTCCCGGCCGGAGCAGCGCGGCAGCGCTGCGGAGGGGAAGGGAATCCAGGGCCTTGGCGCCGCGGCCGGGTTGTCTGGATCTTCTTCCCGGGCGCTGCGCGCCCGCCGGGGATGACGAGTCGAGTGCTTGCCAAAGCCCGGCCCCCTTGCGCCGGCACCAAGCTTGCAGGTTACTGGGGACAGGATCTGACAGGGACACCAACGATGCGCATCGTCACGACGCTCGGAGCGGCGCTGATCGGAATCGCCGCGGCAACCTCGGCCTTCGCCCAGGGCAAGACGATCAAGATCGCCACGGAAGGCGCCTATGCGCCCTACAATTTCACGGCGCCGGGCGGGAAGCTCGACGGCTTCGAGATCGAGCTCGCGGCCGAGCTCTGCAAGCGCGCCAAGGTCACCTGCGAGGTCGTGCAGCAGGATTGGGACGGCATCATCCCGGCCCTGCAGGCCGGCAAGTACGACGCCATCATGGCCGGCATGAACATCACCGAGAAGCGCGCGGCGGTGATCGACTTCTCGATCCCCTACGTGCAGGAGGCGGGCAGCCTCGGCACCGCGAAGGACGGCCCGCTCGCGAAGCTGCCGGCGGACGGCCAGACCTTCAATTTCGACAAGGACAATGCCGGCGCCGTGAAGGCCCTGGAGGCCATGAAGCCGCTGCTGAAGGGCAAGACGATCGGCGTCCAGGTCTCGACCATCCACGCGAACTTCGTCGACAAGTACCTGAAGGACACGGTCGAGATCCGCGAATACAAGACGACCGAGCAGCACGACCTCGACCTCCTGTCGGGCCGCATCGACGCGATCTTCGCCTCCGCCTCGGCGATCCGCGGCACCTTCGAGAAGCCGGACTTCAAGGACTACACGCTGGCCGGGGCCCGGTTCTCCGGCGACGTGTTCGGGCGCGGCGTCGCGGTCGGCATGCGCAAGGGCGACGCCCCCCTGAAGAAGCTCTTCGACGAGGCGATCGCCTCCATGAACGCCGACGGCTCGCTGAAGGACCTCTCGGTGAAGTGGTTCAAGTCCGACATCACGCTCAAGAGCTGACGTGACGAGCGAGTCGGCCCCTCACCTCCCGGCGAGGGCGATGGGCGCGAAGCCCCGGGCTGATGCGAGGCGGGTCCGCGCCTGCCCTCCCCCCCGGGGGGAGGGCCGAGCCGCCGCGGAGCGGCGGACCGGGGTGGGGGGCGTGCCGGATGGGGCGCGACCTGCCGGGATGGGGCGCCCCCCCCCCCCCCCCCCCCCCCCCCCGCGGGGGGGCGGCCCCCCCCCCCC
>JAEZFL010000046.1 GCA_023417515.1 Pseudomonadota bacterium
GTGCTGCTGGTGCCGCTGGTGGTGCTCGCCGGGCCTGCGCTCGAAGTGCCGCTGCTTGCGGCCGCGGAGCCCGCGCCGGCGGTGTCGGCCGCGCCCGCGGTCGCCGCGACGCTGCCCGCTATCGCCGCGCCCGCGGCCGAGCCGGCGACTCAGCCTTGGTGGGACGGCGAGACCGGCCTGCTCCTGGCCTACGGAATCCCCGCCGGCCTGATGCTGCTCGTCACCCTGGTGGCCATCCTGCGCCTGTTCGCGCTGCGCGGCCGCGCCAGCGTCATCGTCCAGCCGGGCTGGCTGAGCGCTCTCGCCCATGCCCAGCGGCGGATGGGGTTCAAGCACGGCACCGCGTTGCTGGTCAGCGAGGAGCTGGCTTCGCCGGTGAGCTGGGGCGTGCTTCGCCCCGTCATCCTGTTGAGCGAGGACGCGGTCGAATCCCCGGCCGTCGCCGAGGCAATCATCGCCCATGAGCTGGCCCACGTCGCTCGGCTCGACTGGCTCAACCTGCTCCTCGCCCGGATCGCCACGGCGCTCTTCTGGTTCAACCCGCTCGTCTGGATGCTTGCGCGCGCCGGCCACCAGCTGCGCGAGGAAGCGGCCGACGACGCGGTGCTTCGCGCCGACGTCCCCAATACCGATTATGCCGCCCTGCTGGTCGGCTGCGCTCGGCACGAAGGCAGCGGCATGCTGCTCGCCGCCAACGGAGTCGCTCCGGGCAAGGGCTCGCTCAGCATCCGGGTGCGCCGGATCCTCGACCAGGCCGCGCCGCGAAGCCCGGCACGGGTCGCCTGGGCCGGCGGATGCGCTGCCGCCGCGCTCATCCTCGCCGCTCCGCTCGCCGCCTTCACCCCAGTGGCGCCTCAGGCCCCGCTTGCCCCATCTGCTCCGTTGGCTGCAACCGCTTCACCCGCCCCTGCCGCCGCGCCCTCTCCGCCGGCACCGGGCGCATCACCGCCACCGTTGGCTCCGGGCATGCCGGCGGTCGCTCCGGCAGTGGGCGCCGCCGCTCCGACAGCGGCTTCTCCGGTTGCCCCGGTTGGTCCGACGCCGCGCGTGGCGCCGGTGCCGGGCGTGGCGCCCGTCGCGGCCGCAGGCGCGGTCACCCGAGTCGACCTCGCTTATGCCGCGGCGGTCGCCCAGGCGAACCCGTCGCTCAACCGGCTCAGCCCCGACCAGCTTGTCGGCCTGCGCGTCCACGGAGTCACCGAGCAGCGCCTGCGCGATTATGCGTCGGCGGGCTATCCGCGGCTCGGCTACGATGACGTGATCAACTTCGCGGTTCACGGAGTCACGCCGGCCTACATCCGGAGCATGGCGAGCGCCGGCTATCGCGGCGTCACCCCCGAGGAGCTCGTCGAATTCCGGATCTTCGGCGTAACGCCCGAATTCGCCCGCGCGCAGTCGCGGTCCGGCCGTCGGCCTTCGCCGGACGATCTCGTCGAGCGCCGGATTTTCGGCGGAACGTCGTCGCCCGGACACGCCCGCGCCATCAGCCCGCGGCCGCCCACCGTGCGCGCGCCGCCAACACCGAACCCGAGACCAAGGGCCCCCGGTCACGACGACTGACCGGTCGGGAGACTTTCGAACAGCCGCCGCTGCCACGGCACAGAGACGTCAACACCACGGTCCTTCGCGAGGCGAAGGTCCGGACGGGCGCCCGTGCCCGCACAAGGAGAGAGAAGATGATCCGAAGCTTCCTGTTTCTGACCGCCGCGAGCTTTTCGATGTCGGCGCCGGCGGTGGACGTGCAGCCGGAGCCGGCCGCCGCCCCCGCGCGTGCCTTCAATCCGCTCGCGATCGAATGGGCGGTGTCGCCGGCGAGCCGCGACGATCGGGTGCAGCTGCGGCTGAGCTACCGGACCAGCGACGGCAACAGCGACAATAGCCGCTCCTACCCGGTCGCGGCGCTGCAGGGCTTCGACGCCGGCGCTTCCGGTCCGGTCTCCTTCCGCATCGGCGGTGAAGCCGGGAGCCTCGATTGCACCGGAGTCCTGCGCGACCGCCGCGGCGGCGGCACCTGCCGCTTCCAGCCCGACGCGCGCTTCGCGGCCGAGCTCGAGCGACGCGGAATCGGCCGCGCCACGCCCGAGCAGATGTACCATATGGCGGTCGGCAACGTCCGGCTGGAGCTGCTCGATGAGCTCGCCCGCCTGGGCTATGAGCGGCCCACGGTCGACAATCTCGTCGAGGCCGGCATCTTCGGCATCGACGTGCCCTATGTCCGCGAGATGGCCGACAGCGGCTACCGCGTCGGCTCGATGCGCCGCCTCGTCGAGTTCCGAATCCACGGAGTGACCGCCGACTATGTGCGCGGCATGGCGCAATCGGGCTATCGCGACATCGCTCCGGAGCGGCTCGTCGAGTTCCGCATCTTCGGAATCACGCCGGACTATGTGCGCGGCATGGCCGAGGCCGGCCAGCGCGACCTGCCCGGCCAGCGGCTGGTCGAGTTCAGGATCCACGGGGTGACGCCCGAGTTCGTGAGCGGCCTCGCCGAGGCGGGCTATCGCGACCTCACGCCGGCGCAGCTCGTCGAGTTCCGTATCCACGGAGTCACGCCCGCCTTCGTGCGCGAGGTCAATCAAGCCGGCCTTCAGCGGGCGAGCGCCAGCGAGCTGGTCGAGGCACGGATTCTCGGCCGCCACGCCCGGCGCCGCGACTGAGCGGCCGGCGCAAGCAAACAAGGAATGTCGCTTCAGGGGAGAATGATGATGGGGAAGAGCGGAAAACGGCCGGCATTGCTGGGAAGCGTCGCGCTCGCCGGGCTGCTGATCGCGGCTCCCGACACGGCGCGGGCCCAGACTCCGCCGCCGACGGCGACCCCGACGCCGAGCCCGGCCCCCGCCCCGCCCCCCGGCGAGACAGCGACCGATCCCGACGCGCAGGCTCCGGTCGCCAGCCGCACCTACACTCCGCAGGATTTTGCGCGTTTCGCGCCGCGCACCGCGCTCGACATGCTTCGCCAGGTCCCCGGCTTCGTGATCCGCGAGCAGGTCGTCGAGCGCGGCCTCGGCCAGGCGACCGGCAACGTCCTTCTGAACGGCCAGCGCCTGTCCGGCCGCTCCGAGGACGTCACCGTCCAGCTCGGCCGAATCCCCGCCGGCAATGTCGTCCGAATCGAGATCGTCGACGGCGCGACGCTCGACATCCCGGGCCTCTCCGGCCAGGTCGCGAACGTCATCGCGCGCGCGGGCGGCCTGAGCGGCCAATTTTCGTGGCGGCCCGAATTCCGCACCAATTTCGCCGATCCGCTCTTGAGCCGCTTCGAGCTGTCGGTCAGCGGCACCGAGGGGCCGGTCGAATATACGCTTGGGCTGGAGAACCAGGCCTCGCGCAGCGCCGCCGGCGGCCCGACCCTGATCTTCAATCCCGACGGAAGCCTGCGCGAGACCCGCCGCGACGAGTGGACCGGCAATTTCGACCAGCCCCGAGCCAGCGCGCGCTTCGTCATCGACGGCCCCGGCAGCTCGGTCGGCAACCTCAACATGAACTATCGCGAATTCTGGTACGATTATGTCGAGGACGGAATCCGCACCCGCCCCGGCGAGTTGCCGCGCGAGCGCGACGTGCTCACCCAGGAGGACGGCCACAATTACGAGGTCGGCGGCGACTTCGAGTTCGCTCTCGGCGGCGGCCGGCTCAAGCTGATCGGGCTCCAGCGCTACGCCCACACATTGCTGTCGTCGGGCGTGCGCACCATGTTCGCCGACGGCAGCCCCGACACCGGCGACCTGTTCCTTCGCGACAGCGACGAACTCGAGCGAATCGCCCGCGCCGAATATCGCTGGGATGCCGGCGGCGCCGACTTCCAGATCTCCGGCGAGGCGGCGTTCAACAGCCTCGACATCGTCTCGAACCTGTTCGTCCTCGACCCCGACGGATCGTTCCGCGAGCTCGACTTCCCGAGCGGCACCGCCCGTGTCGAGGAAGCGCGCTACGAGGGGATCGCCAGCTATTCGCGCGCCCTGTCGCCCGAGCTCAGCTTCCAGCTCGCCGCCGGCGGCGAATATTCGCAGATCAGCCAGGCCGGCGCGGGCGGCATCACGCGAACCTTCTTCCGCCCCAAGGGCCAGCTCACCGCGGCCTGGACCCCGGATCCGAACACCACGATCAACCTTCGGCTGCAGCGCCGCGTCGGGCAGCTCAACTTCTTCGACTTCATCGCCAACGTGAACCTGGAGGTCGACCGCGAGAACGAGGCCAATCCCAACCTCGTCCCGCCGCAAAGCTGGGAGGCCGAGGTCGAGACGGTGCTTCGCATGGGCGCTTGGGGCCAGACCACGCTTCGCACCTACGCGCACCTGGTCGAGGACATCGTCGACATCATCCCGATCGGGGACGACGGCGAAGGCGTCGGCAACATCGACAGCGCCCGCCGCTTCGGCGCCGACTGGCGCACGACCTTCAACTTCGATCCGATCGGCTGGCGCGGCGCCCGGCTCGACCTGCGCTTCCTCGTCCAGCACACCGAGGTCGAAGACCCGCTCCTCCACGTGATTCGCCCGATCAGCAACACCACCCAGAAATTCTTCGAAGGCATCTTCCGCTACGACATCCCCGAGAGCGACTGGGCGGTCGGCGGCGCCGCCTCGTTCGTCGAGAATGCCTGGAACTACCGCCTCAGCGAGGTCGGCTACCAGATCGAGGGGCCGGTCTTCGCCAGCGTCTATGTCGAGCACAAAGACGTGTTCGGGCTCACCGTGCGCGCCACCGCGGGCAACATCCTCGACGCGCGCAGCTATTGGGACCGAGTCGTCTTCCTCGATCGCCGCGACGGCCCGGTCGACTTCATCGAGCGCCGCGACCGGCTGATCGGCCCGATCTTCTCGTTCCAGGTGAGGGGGCGGTTCTAATCCCTCCCTCGTCATGTCGGACCTGATCCGGCATCCACCTTCTTCCTGCTCTTTCGGCGTGAAAAGAAGGTGGACCCCGGATCAAGTCCGGGGTGACGGTGGGGGAGGCAGATACCCCCATTCGGTGAGATAGTAGCGAAGCGCGTCGGGATAGCCGCTGAAGGTCACGCGCTGGTCAGCGGGGCAGGCGTCGGGATTGTCGACTCCGACCCGGCAGGCATCCTCGGTGCCCCAGGTCGACGACCGCTCGTAGTGGCTCAGCATGTAGCGCCACGCCTCGTCGAACCGGCCGGCGCGCGCTGCCGCGGCGACATAGCCGGCGCAGGCGCCGTTGCGTTCGAACCCGTCGCGGCACCCCTCGCGGCCGGCCGCCATGGCCTCGACGAAGAAGCGGCGGAACGAGGGCCGCGCGGACACGTCCATGACCTCGCCATCGACGATGTTGAGGATCTGCGGCGGGGCAAGGCTGCCGGCATAGCTGCTGAAGGCGTAGAGGAAGCGGTTGTCGCGCTGGACGAAATCGACGATTCCGTCGCCGTCCTCATCCTTCGGCATGTCCTCTTCCGGTCCGCCGTCCCAGGCGCCGAGATCGATCACCGACACGGCCCCCTGCGCCGGGATCAGGGCGACCTGGATCGCGTTGCAGCAATGCGCTCCGCCGGTGAAGGACTGGAGGTAGAGGAAGCGCGTGCCGTCCCGGTCGAACCGGCCGATTCCGATCTTGTGCTCGTAGTTCGCGCGGGTGTTCGCGCCCTCCAGCACGACCGCGGCCCGGCCCGGCGCCGCGAGGGTGACCACCGGCGCCACCAGGTCCCCGAATTGCGGGTCGACCCGCGGCCTGACGCTGACTGCGATGTCGCCGAACCGGTAGCGCACGGGCTGCGGATTGGCCTCGCCGCTCCAGCCGATCTGGCTGCCGACCGCCACCTCCTGCTGGGCGCTTGCGGGCGGCGCGACCAGGGCCAGAATTGCCGCCGCCGCGCCGATCCGGGTGCTCTTCATCAGGGCCTCCTCCTCGCTGCCGACGATCCTACCCCGTTCGGCGGCCGGAGACGATCCCACCTTCGTCATGCCGGACTTGATCCGGCATCCACCTTCTTTCCCTGACGCCGCAAACAGGTGGACCCCCGGATCGAGTCCGGGGTGACGATTCCCGTTAGATCGACCGGCTGACAACTTCCTTCATGATCTCGTTTGTGCCGCCGAAGATTCGGGTCACGCGGGCGTCGCGCCACAAGCGGGCGATGAGATATTCGTTCATGTAGCCGGCGCCGCCGTGGAGCTGCATCGATACGTCGCACACCTCGAACTGCAGCTCGGTGTGCCACAGCTTGGCCGCCGACGCCTCGGCCGCGGTCAGCTCGCCGGCGACGTGGCGGCGGATCGCCCAGTCGAGATGGGCCCAGCCGACCTGAAGCTTGGTGGCGAGGTCGGCGAGGGTGAAGCGAGTGTTCTGGAACTCGAACACGGTTCGGCCGAACGCCTTGCGCTCCTTGGTGAAGCGGACCGCCTCGTCATAGGCGCGCTGGGCCGAGGCCTGGGCGGAGCAGGCGATCGACAGCCGTTCCTGCGGGAGCTGGTTCATCAGGTAGGCGAAGCCCATCCCCTCGGCCCCGAGCAGGTTCGACTGCGGGACGCGCAGGTCCGAGAAGAACAGCTCGGACGTGTCCTGGGCGTGGAGCCCGACCTTGTCGAGGTTGCGGCCGCGGGCGAAGCCGGGCCGGTCGCTCTCCACCAGGATCAGCGAGGTGCCGCGGGCGCCGAGGCTCGCGTCGGTCTTGGCGACGACGATGACCAGCTCGGCATGCTGGCCGTTGGTGATGTAGGTCTTGGAGCCGTTGATGACGTAATCGTCGCCGTCCTTCGCGGCGGTCGTCTTCACGCCCTGCAAATCCGAGCCGGCCCCGGGCTCGGTCATCGCGATCGCGGTCGGCGTCTCACCCGACACCATGCGCGGCAGCCAATGGCCTTTCTGCTCCTCGCTGCCATAGGCGACGATGTAATCGGCGACGATGTCCGAATGGAGCGTGATCCCGGCCGACGAGCCGATATAGCCCAGTTCCTCGTCGATCACGGCATTGTAGCCGAAGTCGAGGCCGAGCCCGCCATATTCCTCCGGAACCGTCGGGCAGAGCAGGCCCTGAGCGCCGCACTTGGTCCAGAAGTCGCGGTCGACGATCCCTTCCTCTTCCCATCGCTCGAGATGCGGCACAGCCTCGGCGGCGAAGAAGCGGCGAACGCTGTCACGGAACTGGTCGTGTTCGGCGGTGAAGGCGGTGCGGGAGGATGTGTCGAGCATCCTGCCCAGATAGCGCACTCAAGCGTCACCCTGAACTTGTTTCAGGGTCCATTCTGCCGCCGGCAAGGCGGCTCACCGATAGATGCTGAAACACGTTCAGCATGACGTCGGGGATTTGTCCCAGCTACCTGTCCTGAGACGGCCTCGCCTCGATCGCGCCCAGCACGCGCGCCCGCTCCAGGTGGAGCGCGCTGAGCGCCAGGTGCGCGCGCGCTGCATTCGCGCAGCTCGCCGATTGCCCGGCGTCAAGCTCCCGAGCGGCCCGTGCCTGGTGATACTGAATTTCGTCCGTTCTCACGCGATTCGCCCCTGCTTCTCACCCGGGGAGGATCAGACGAGTCGCGGCGAAGGCATTTACCCGTGTTATCCACAGGCAAAATTTCCTGCGTCAGAAGAACTGCTTGCGCAGGCTGATCCGCACCGAGCGGCCGACCGGGTCGAGGAGGTCGGGCTGGTAGGAGATCGGCGTGTCGCCGAACGCGTCGCGGACCTCCGGACGGCTGTCGAACAGATTGTCGACCGACAAGGTGACGCGGGTTCCGCGCAGGAACGGGACGTCGCGAACCAGGCCGCGCATCTGGCCGAGATTGGCGAACAGGCGCAGGTTGACCGTCGTCCGCGGCGAGAAGAACAGATCGTCGTCGTCGTCGGCGCCGCGAACGGTCGTTCCGCTCTGCCAGTTGACGCTCGCGAAGCCGCCGAAGCCGTTGCGGAAGACGTTGGCGCGAAGCTGCACCTCATGCTCCGGACGGCCGCCGCCGCTGCCTGCCGCCGAACCGCCGAGGAAGTCGAACACCGGGCCGTCCTCGTTGACGAACACGCGGTCCTGGAGCCGCCAGGTGTGGAACAGGCCGAGCTGGATCCGGCCCTGGCCGCCGCCACGGCCGAAGCCGCCGCC
>JAEZFL010000144.1 GCA_023417515.1 Pseudomonadota bacterium
GAGGCGGCACCGAGGGCGAGTCCGACCACGTCACGGGTGTCGGCGGGGTCGAGAGCGGCGGCGATCAGCTCCTCGAGGTGGGCGGCCTCGGCAGCGAGGGCGTGAGCGCCGGCCTGCGAAACGCGCATCGCCTGCTCGTGAAGGTCCGGCGCGTTGAAGCGGACGACTCCGGCGAGCGTCTGGCGATGGGTGAAGCCGCTGTCCGCCGCCATCAATGAGTCGGCATGCCGGGCCGGCACCTCGACATGATAGCCTAGCACATTGTTGTGGCGGATCTTGAGCGCCGTGATTCCGGTGGCGGTGCGGTAGCGGGCCTCGAGCGCGGCGATGGCGCGGCGGCCCTCGCCGCCGGTCGAGCGCAAGGCGTCCAGGGCCGCGTCATAACCCTCGGCGATATAGCCGCCCTGCGCCGCGTCGATCGGCGGCGAGGGGACGAGAGCGCGGCTCAACAGATCGACCAGCTCGCCATGGCCGGTGAGGGCGGGAAGCAGATCGACCAGCAGAGGCGGCGCATCGGGCAATATGGCGAGGCGGTCATGAAGGCGGCGCGCCTCGTCCAAGCCGTCGCGCAGCAGGCCGAGGTCGCGCGGTCCGCCGCGGCCGACGACGAGGCGGCCGAGCGCTCGGCCGATGTCGGGCAGCGCCTTCAAGGCCGTGCGCAGGGCGTGGCGAAGTGTGGAATTGCCTTCGAACAAGGCGACGAGGTCGAGCCGAGCCTCGATCGCGTGGCGATGCGTGAGCGGGGCGGCGATATCGGCGGCGAGCAGGCGCGCGCCGGCGCCGGTGACGGTGCGGTCGATGGCGTGGAGCAGGCTGCCCTGGCGGCCGCCGCCCTGCGCCGCGACCAGCTCGAGGCTCTCGCGGGTCGAGCCGTCGATCATCATGTGCGCGGCGGGCGGCACCGGCACCGGCGGGCGGAGGAACGGGAGCGACTCGCGGCCGACCTCGTCGAGATAGGCAAGCATTCCGCCGGCCGCGGCGAGGGCGGGGCGGTCGAAGCTGTCGAGCGTGGCGATGCCGAACCGCTCGTTGAGGCGGCGCTCGGCGGCGAGACTGTCGAAGTCGGCGCGCGGCCGCTCGGCGAGCTGTGCTCCGGCGAAGGCCGCAACCCTCTCCGGCGCAATGATCTCGCTGGGCGAGAGCCGGGCGAGCTCGGCGTCGAGAGCGGCCGGCGAAATCGTCGCGAGCTCGAACCGGCCGGTCGAAATGTCGGCGGCGGCGAGGCCGACCTTCTCGCCGAGCGGCACGACCGCGACCAGCCAGTTGGCGGCGCGGCTGTCGAGCAACGCTTCCTCGGTCAGAGTGCCGGCGGTGACGACTCGGACGATGGCGCGGTTGACCACCGACTTGGAGCCGCGCTTCTTGGCCTCGGCCGGGCTCTCGGTCTGCTCGGCGATGGCGACCCGGTGGCCGGCCTTGATCAGCCGCGCGAGATAGGCCTCGGCGGCGTGGATCGGCACTCCGCACATCGGGATCGGGGCGCCGTCATGCTCGCCGCGCGCGGTCAGGGCGATGTCGAGGCAGGCGGCGGCGATCTTCGCATCCTCGAAGAAGAGCTCGAAGAAATCGCCCATCCGGTAGAAAAGCAGGCAATCGCCGGCCTCCGCCTTCAGCGCGAGATATTGCGCCATCATCGGGGTCGGCGCGGAGTCGGTCTGCGGGCGGGCGGCCATGGGGCGCCAAGCCTAGAGGATGGAACCGGGATGCGGAACGCCGCATTGGGGGTAATCCACACAAAGCAGCCAGAGCTTGCCGCGCAGGGTGCCGTTGCGGCATAGAACCGGGCCGCGCCGGCGACACGATAAAAGGGGGGACGGCCGATGAGCGAAGGCAGCAACGTCAAATTCTCGGAAGCCGAAGCCCTCGAATTCCACTCACAGGGCCGCGCCGGCAAGATCGAGATCATCGCCTCCAAGCCGATGGCGACGCAGCGCGACCTCAGCCTCGCTTACTCGCCCGGAGTCGCCGTTCCGGTGCGCGCCATCGCCGAGGATCCGAACAAGGCCTATGATTATACCGCCAAGGGCAACCTCGTCGCGGTCATCTCCAACGGCACCGCGATCCTGGGCCTCGGCAATCTCGGTGCGCTCGCCTCGAAGCCGGTGATGGAAGGCAAGGCGGTGCTGTTCAAGCGTTTCGCCGACGTCGATTCGATCGACATCGAGCTGGATACCGAGGATCCCGACGCGTTCATCAATGCGGTCGCGCTGATGGAGCCGAGCTTCGGCGGAATCAACCTCGAGGACATCAAGGCGCCGGAATGCTTCATCATCGAGCAGACCCTGCGCGACCGCATGAACATCCCGATCATGCACGACGACCAGCACGGCACCGCGATCATCAGCGCTGCCGGGCTGATCAACGCCTGCCATCTCACCAACCGTGAACTGAAGGACGTGCGAGTCGTCGTCAACGGCGCCGGCGCCGCGGCGATCGCCTGCACCGCCCTCATCAAGGCGATGGGCGTGCGCCACGACCATGTCCTGATGTGCGACCGCAAGGGCGTCATCCATAACGGCCGCACCGACCTCGATCAGTGGAAGTCGGCGCACTCGGTCGACACCGACCGCCGAACGCTCGCGGAGGCGCTGGAGGGCGCCGACGTGTTCCTCGGCCTGTCCGCGGCCGGGGCGCTCAAGCCGGAAATGGTCGAGAAGATGGCTCCGAAGCCGATCATCTTCGCCATGGCCAATCCCGACCCGGAGATCACCCCGCCGGAAGCCAAGGCGGCGCGCCCGGACGCGATCGTCGCCACGGGCCGCTCGGACTATCCGAACCAGGTCAACAACGTGCTCGGCTTCCCCTTCATCTTCCGCGGCGCGCTCGACGTGCGCGCGACGACGATCAACGAGGAGATGAAGATCGCCGCGGCGCAGGCGCTGGCCGAGCTGGCGCGCGAGGCGGTGCCCGAGGAAGTCGCGGCGGCCTATGGCAAGGCGCAGAGCTTCGGCGCCGATTACATCATTCCAGCCCCGTTCGACCCACGGCTGATGGAAGTGGTTCCGGCCGCCGTCGCCAAGGCGGCGATGGACAGCGGAGTGGCGCGGGCGCCGATCGCCGACATGGCGGCTTATCGAACGGCGCTTCGTTCAAGGCTCAACCCGACCACCTCGGTGCTCACCCTTGCCTACGAAGCGGCGCGGGCGAACCCGAAGCGGGTGCTGTTCGCGGAAGGGGAGGAAGACGCGGTCCTGCGCGCGGCGATGGCGTTCCGCGACGGCGGCTATGGCGTACCGGTGCTGGTCGGCCGCGACGACGTGCACGACCGGCTACGCGCGCTCGGGGTCGACGATGCCGAGACGATCGAGGTGGTCAACAGCCGCACCTACGGCCGCGTGCCCGAGATGGTCGACCACCTCTACAAGCGCGTCCAGCGGCGCGGCTACCTCCATCGCGAGGTCGAGCGCCTGGTCAACCAGGACCGCAACATCTTTGCCGCCCTGCTCCTGGAGCTGGGCGAGGCGGACGCGATGATCACCGGGGTCACCCGACCCTACGCCCAGTCGCTGCGCGAGGTCCGGCGCGTGCTCGATCCGGTCGAGGGAGTCACCCCGTTCGGGATCCATGTCCTCGTCGGCCAGAGCCACACGGTGTTCCTCGCCGACACCACGGTCACCGAACGTCCGAGCGGCGAGCAGCTGGTCGACATTGCCTGCCACACGGCCGAGGTCGCCCGCCGCATGGGCCATGAGCCGCGGGTCGCCTTCCTGTCCTATTCGACCTTCGGCAACCCCGAGGGGAGCTATCTCGAGCGAATCCGCGAAGCCGTGAGGATCCTCGACGCGCGCGGCGAAGTCCCGTTCGAATATGAAGGCGAGATGCCGCCCGACGTGGCGCTCAACCCGAAGATGCAGAAGGTCTACCCGTTCAGCCGACTGACCGGTCCGGCCAACGTGCTGATCATGCCCGGCCTGCAGACCGCGAACATCGCGGCCAAGCTACTCAAGGAGCTGGGTGGCGACGCGATGATCGGCCCGATCCTGGTCGGCATGCGCAAACCCGTTCAGATTGCCGCGATGACGGCGTCGGCGTCGGACCTGGTGACCCTCGCCGTGCTCGCGGCGGGGGGGATCGCGCGCTAGCCTCCCCTCAGTATCCCCGGGGAGGATTGCTTATTGCGGGTTGTCGGCGGTCTGACCGGACTGGCCGCGGCCGCCCACGGCGCCGATATTGCCGAAGACCTCCTCGAAGAAGCTGCGGTCGCTGCCCAGGGTGGGGGTGCGGCCGCCCATCGGATCGACGGCGCGGGCCAGTTCGAGGCCCGTGCGCTCAACGCTCTCGACGGTGCCGGCTTCGTTGAAGCGGACGTGAAGGACGGTCTGCTGGGTCGGCTGCGGGCGCGCGAAGGCGAGCTGCTTGGTCTGGCGCGAGACATAATACCAGTCGCGCTGGTCGAACTGGCCGACGAAGGTCGGGCGGCCGAGCGTGCCCTGCACCGATTCGCGGTTGTCGATGCCGGGCTGGACGGCGCCGATGAGGGCATCGTCGACGACGTAACCCTGGTGGTCGCGGATCGAGGTGCAGCCGGCGCTGGCCAAGGCGAGAAGACCCAGGGCAGCGAGGGCGCGGGGCCGGACGGACATCGGCATTGAAACTCCTGACGGCGCCGTCTGCGCGCAGAGCGGGCTTGAGCGTTGCATTAGCCCGACCAATATGAACATCGAGCAACCGGCGCAAGCAGCCGCGCCTTCAAGGACAAACGTGACGACCGATACTTCCGCCGCCCCCACGCGCTCCGGCTGGTTCTCCCGACTCATCGGCCGGACCAGGGAGCGCGACCGCATGCTTCCGCTTTACCGGGCGATCGTCGCCGCGGCCCGCGACCCTTTCTGGTACCGCGACGGCCAGGTGCCGGACAGCGTCACCGGCCGCTTCGACATGCTCTCGGCGGTCACCGCCCTGGTGCTGGTGCGGATGGAACGGCTCGAGGGCGCGGTCGCAAGGCGCGATTCGGTGCTTCTCACCGAGCTGTTCATCGCGGACATGGACGAAAGCCTGCTCGAACTCGGAGTCGGCGATTATTCGGTCGGCAAGCATGTCGGACGCATGGTCGGCGCGCTGGGCGGACGGCTGACCGCGTTCCGCGACGCTTCGGACCGGAACGACTTCATCTCCGCGGTGCGGCGCAACATCTTCCATGAGGAGCCGCCCCGCGAGGACCTGGTGGGGTTGGTTGCAGAGCGGCTCGCAAGGTTCGAACAAGCGCTCGCCGGCCTGACCCACGACTCGCTGGTCGACGGGCGGCTGCCCAGGCCATGAGCGCGGCCGAGTTCAGCCGGACGGTGCGCGCCGACACGATCGGCGCGGAACCGAAGCGTCTCCACGTCGCCGCGGAAGAGGCCGAGCGGGCCGCGCTTGCGAAACGCTTCGCGCTGGTCTCCCTCGACCGCCTGGAGGCGGACGTCGAGGTGAGTCGCGGTGCCGACATCGTCGCGCGCGGCCGGGTGCGCGCAACCGCCGCGCAGAGCTGCGTGGCGACCGGCGAACCGGTCACCGCCGTGATCGACGAGGACTTCACAGTCTACTTCCGCCCGCCTCCGGCCGGCGGCGAGGAGGAAGTCGAGCTCGGCGAGGACGAGATGGACGTGATCTTCACCGAGGCCGGGCAGGTCGACGTCGGCGAGGCGGTGGCCCAGACGCTGGCGCTCCACCTCGACCCCTATCCGCGCGCGCCCGGGGCGGACGCCGCGCTCAAAACGGCGGGCGTGAAGGACGAAAGCGAGGCGGGCCCGTTCGGGGCGCTCGCAGAACTCAAGGACAAGCTGGGGAAGTAGTCCATCCCTGCGTGGCGCAACCACAGGAGGATGGGGCCATGCGAAGCATGGCGGAGAGATGATCCCTCCGCAAGGGCGCCGGCATATTACCCCTCCACCATCGCCTGCGGCGATGGTCCCCCTCCCCGAGCAAGCTCGGGGAGGAACCTCAGAACGGCACGTCGTCGTCGAGGTCGGTATCGAACGCCGGGGCGGGTCGGCTGCCGCCGCCGCCGCGGGGCGCGCTGCTTCCGAACGAGTCGGAGCGGCCGCCATAATCATCCTCCCCATAGCCGCCCCCGCCGCCTTCGCGACGGTCGAGCAGAACCAGGGTCGAGTTGAAGTTCTGCAGCACCACCTCCGTGGAGTAGCGATCCGCGCCCGATTGATCCTGCCATTTGCGGGTCTGCAACTGGCCTTCGAGATAGACCTTGCTGCCCTTGCGCAGATATTGCTCGGCAACCCGGGTGAGGCCCTCAGCAAAGATCGCGACGGAATGCCACTCGGTCTTCTCGCGCTTCTCGCCCGAATTGCGGTCCTTCCAGCTCTCCGACGTCGCGATCCTGAGGTTCACCACCTTGCCGCCATTGGCGAAGCTCTTCACTTCCGGATCGCGCCCGAGATTGCCGATCAGAATCACCTTGTTGACCGAACCGGCCATGCGCCTTCTCCTCTATCGTCGGCTCGTCATTGCGAGGAGCCCTCCGACGCCGCCTGCGGCGTCGCTCGGGGCAAACCTTGGCTTTGCCAAGGCGGCGAAGCAATCCAGTTTCGCCGATCCTTGTGGATTGCTTCGCCTTCGGCCCGGAATGCGATTCAGGCGCTGGCCGGCTGCTGCGGCGCAGCCCGCCTGGCGGCGACGAAGCCGACGGCGAGCAAGGCAGCCATGACGAGTTGGGCGACGATCGTCTCAACCGTCGGATAGAGGCCCAGCATCGGGCTGCGCGGAGCCCCGGACAGCAGGGTGACGTCGATCCAGCCCGCTTCCTGAAGCGCGGCAATGCCCTTGCCCGCGAGCACCACCGCAAGCACCGCGATCAAGGCCGCGCTCCAGGCGAAGAATTTCGCGATCGGCAAGCGCCGCCCGACGACGAGCATTGCCCAGGCGATGGCCGCCAGCAGGATCGCGGCAAGGCCGGCGCCGGCCGCGAGCGGCAGCGGATCGCCCTGAGCGCCGAGCGCGGCGTAGAAGATGATCGTCTCGAACGCCTCGCGATAGACGGCGATGAAGGCGAGGCCGGCGAGGAACCAGGCCGAGCGCGCGGTCAGCGCCTTGCTCAACCGGTCGCGCATATAGGCCTGCCACGCGCCGGCCTGCGCCTTGCCGTGCATCCAGATCCCGACGAACAGCAGCACGGCGGCGGCGAGCAAGGCGGCGAAGCCCTCCATCAACTCGCGGTCGGCGCCGCTGATGGTGATGAAATAAGTGGCGGCCGCCCAGGTCGCGACACCGGCGACGAGCGCAGAAATCCAGCCGATATGGACATATTTGAGCATGTCGCGGCGATCGGCTCGGGCAAGGAAGGTGACCATCGCGATGACGATGAGAAGCGCCTCCAACCCTTCGCGCAGAAGGATCGCGAAGGCGCCGACGAAGGTCGAGACGGCGCTTGCCTGGTCGGGAGCGAGCGCCTGCTCGGCCTCGACGAACAGTCCGTCGAGCCGCTCGACGAGCGGCTCGAGCTCCGCCGGCGGGACGCCGCGGCCGATGCCGCCGCGAAGCTCGGCCATCGCCCGCTCGACGGCGATGACGATCCGGCCATCGCGGGCCGCGAGCAGGCTCTCGATCGGCTCGAAGCCCTCGAGATAGGCGTTGAGCGCGAGCTGCTGCGCTCCGCCGCGATCGCCCGCGCGATACGCCTCGAGGCTGCGGCGAAGGAGCTGGCGCGCAAGGTCGAGCGTGCCGGGGCCGGCGGAAGCCGTGACGGCCGACGGATTGGCGCGAAGATAGGCGGTCACCGCCGCCGCCCGCTCCTCGCCGATGTCGCGCGCGAGCGCCGCGGGCGTCAGCGCCGCGAGCGCCGCCAGGTCGGGAATGCGTGCGCGCAACGCCGAGTCGCTTTCCCACAATTGGCGGCCCGTTTCGACCAGCGCCTGGGGATAGGCGAAGCGGCCGGAATGGAAAGCAAGCGCCCAGCGGTCCTCCTCCGGCAAATGGCCGAAGCTCTGCATCGCGGTGCCTTCGAGGCCCTGGTTGATCACCTGGTAGAAGGCGAAGGCGCTGCGCTCACTCGCCCGGTCGCGATCGGTGAAGTCGATCGGCGCGGGCTCCATGCCGCGGGCAAGCGGGCCGTCGCCGGCGCCGGTGGCGCCATGGCACGAGGCGCACTGGTCGGCATAGAGCGCCGCGCCGCGCGCGGGATCGGGCGCCGAGCGCGGCGCCAGCGCCACCGGATAAGCGGCAAGAAGATCGGTGCCCAATTGCCGCGCCTGGCTCGCGACCTGGGCCGGCTCCGCGTGGGCGGCAACCGCCCGCTGCAGCGCTTCGGCGCGCTGGACCAGGGACGGCTTGGCAGGGGTGGGCGGAAGGGCGGCGATCTGCTGGGCGATGGTCGCGGAGAATTCCCGCATCTCGTCATATTCGAACTGATTGACGACGCGCCCGCCGGAAACCGCTTCGCGATAGTCGACCGCGACATAATCGAGCAGCCGCCACGTGGTCTGGACCGCGCCCGAATCGCCCTGCGCCGCCGCATTTCCCGCGCCAAGGCACAGCATCAACAGGAAGGCGAGATGGCGGAACATGGCGAACGGACGGGCGGCGGTCACGGCGGCTCCTCGGGTTGAGGAAGGGTGCCTAGCCAAGCTGCAAGTGATTATCAATAACGGTAGTGCGTCAACCCTGCGCCGCCTGAGCCGTGAGCAGAACGTCGCGCCGGCGTTGCGGGAAGGGGCTCGCCGCGCTCTCGTCCTGCTCCTCGTCGGCGACAACGCATTGGCAGCGCTCACCCGACTTGGCGCGATAGAGCGCCTCGTCGGCCTCGGCGATCAGCTCGTCGAGGTCGGAGGCGCTGTCGCGCTGCAGAGCCGCGCCGACGCTCGCGCCGATCAGCACGCCCTGCGAGCCGATGACGTAGGGCAGGCCGGCGACTGCGGCGATCATCGCCTCGCCGCGGACCCGGGCGTGGATTGTGCTGGTCATCGGCGCGACGAGCAGGAACTCGTCGCCGCCGATGCGCGCGACAATGTCGCCCGGCTGCTTCGAGTCGCGCAGGCGGGCGGCGACCATGGCAAGGAGGTTGTCGCCGGCCGCGTGGCCCATCGTGTCATTGACCCGCTTGAAGCCGTCCAGGTCGAGGAACAGGCAGCCGAGCCGGACGTCGGGCGGGACCGCCGCGATCGCGTCGGTGAGGCCGGTGCGGTTCATGAGGCCGGTGAGCGCGTCGTGGCGTGCGCGATGCCCATTTTCATGCTCGGCGCACAGAGCGGCGACCATGGTGCTGTTCATCCACCAGGCGGCGCGGGTCATGATCGTCACATAGAGCGGCATCTGGATAGCGGCGATGAGCAGGATGGGCTCGCCCGAAAAGCCGCAGGCCAGCGCGCCCGGCAAGGTGGCGACGACCAGCATTGCGCAGGCCAGGCGCGGCGCTCCGAAGAAGCGGAAAGCCAGCCCGCCGAGCATGGCCGCCGACGACATGCCGGCGATCGTCGTGGCGATCCAGTCGCCGCTGGCCACGACCACGAACGTTCCGAAGCCGATGCCCGCGCCCCACAGCAGCGACAGGAGGACATAGAGATCGACCGGTGCTTGAGTGCCCGTTCGGACGGCGCGGCGGCAGGCGAGCAGGACATGGAAGCGCACCGCCGCGAGCAGGATCTCGAAGCCGGCCCAGACGTACAGCAGGGGGGAGTCGATCCGCGCGGCGAGCGCTGCGGCGACGATGATCGTGTTGAAGACCGCGCCGACATAGATGGTGAGGGAGCCGTAGACGTTGACCAGGAGGCGGGCGCGGACCGGCGCCGGAACGTCCTTGCCAATATCGAGAAGCCAGCGGGTGGCGCGCCATCGCGCCGATCCGCCGTAACCTGCTCCGTCCACTTCCGCGACGTTCCTTCTGCGACGCGGACGCCCCTCCCGCGATGGGATTGGGCTAACGAAAGGTAATTAAGGGACCGCGAGAAGCCACGGTTAAGATCGGCTCAACCACGCCGTCATTGGCGATCGGCAGCGATCTCTCTTCCGCGGCAAGCGCCCTAGTGCGGGTAGCGCAGGCGGCCGAGGAAACGGCTCAGCGACGGCCGGCGGGCGGCGCGGGCGGTGAATTGCGCCTTGGCTTTCTCGAACTTCATCACGTCGCCGATGCGGCGCGCGAGGAAGGCTCGGGTGGCGGCCATGTCCTCGCTCTCGTCGTCGAGGAAGACAAAAGTGGTCGAGCCGTAGACGCCGATCAGGATCACGCGCTTGGTATAGTGGTTATAGTCGGTCGCGGTGTCGCCGGCGGTTCGCCAGATGCGGTCGGCGCTGCGCCAGGCAAGACGGCCGGCGGCAACCGCATTCTGCGGCATGGCCAGCGTCGCGAGCGCTCGGCGAAGCGCCTCGCGATAAGGGCGCAGAAGCTCGAAACGGAACAGGATCAGCTCGCCGATTCGGTCGCGGACCTTCATCGCCGCGATCCGCTCCGGCGGGAAAGCGAGCAGCATCGAGCGGTCGACCCAGTCGAACCAGGCGTCGATCATCTCGACCGCGCCGCCGGGGAAGGCGATGCGCGCGCGCTCGGCCGGAACGCCGAGCTCGGCGGCGGCCATGGCGAGCGCCTGCTCCGACCAGCCGTCGAAGGCGCTATGGCCGCCGAGCAAAGGCGCAAGCGCCTCCTTCAGCTCATCGAGGGTCATGTCGGCGGGCGGGATCGCGGCGGACTGGTCCATAAGGCCTCAATGATCCTCGGGCGGATTGGTGGCAAGGCCGCGCTGCGGCAGCCGGATGAGAACGAGGCCGACGCAGATCAGCAAGGCCCCGGCCATGTCGACCGGCCCGAGACGCTCGCCATAGATGCCCCAGCCGATCGCGGCGGCGGCGATCGGCTGGGTGAGCAGGCCGAGGCCGGTGACGACGGGGCTGAGATGGCCCATGGCGAAGACGAGCAACGACTGGCCGATCAGCTGGCTGCCGATCGACAGCAGGATGAGCGGGCCCCAGTCGCTGGGAATGACCTGCTCGCCGAGCAGAATCGCGAAGAGCAGGATCGGCAGCGTGCCCGCCGCAGTCGCGATCGCCAGGGTGGGAAAGGGCGCGAGGCTGCGCCGCGCCCGGTCCACCGCGATCAGGTAGAAGGTATAGAACAGGCCGGCGAGCAGGCAGAACAGGTCGCCGACGAGATTGTCGGGCGACAGCTCGTAGCTGCTGCCGAGCAGCAGAAAGGTGCCGAGGATCGCGAGCAGCACCGCGCCGCCCTGGACGCTGTCGGGCAGCCGGCGGAGCAGGATGAAGCCGTAGATCGCGAACAGGAAGCTGGCGAAATTGCCGAACAGGGTGGCGTTGGCGAGCTTGGTCTGGAGGATCCCGACATGCCACACGGCGAGGTCGGCGGCGAAGAACAGGCCGCCGACGACGACCGCTCCGATCAGGCTCCACGCCGGGAGCGGCTTGCCCTTCTGCTGCCAGGCGGCGAGCATCGCGAGCAGTGGCAGAGCGAGGGCAAGGCGCCAGAATCCGGCGGCGACGGGACCGACGTCGGTCTCTCTCACCATCCACGGACCCGCCGCCAGGAACAGGTTGGCGACGATCAGGGCCGGGAAGGCCAGGCGGGGCGCGAGCGGCTTCGACACTGGCGGGCGCCTTTGCACAGGGCGGGGGTGAACGCCATATCGACTATCGCACGGCCGCGCCTTAATCGCCGCCGGGAGCGATCAGGCGAGGGAGCGACGAGGCATGGCCGAGGCGAAAGCGGGCAAGCGCGGCGGCGGAGGGCGGCGATCCCTGGCCTACGGAGCGGCGGGCGCGGGCGTCCTCGCGCTTCTCGGCGCCGGCTGGTTCCTCTATCGCGAGCGCTCGGTCGAGAAGCCCAATTACCGGGTGGTCGAGGAGGATGGCGAGTTCGAGCTTCGCGAATATCCCGAGCTGCTGGTCGCCGAGACGGTGGTTCAGGGCGAGCGCGACCACGGTCTGGACCAGGGTTTCGCGAGGCTCACCGACTATATCTTCGCGCGCCACCGCGACGGCGAGACAGTGGCGATGACCGCGCCGGTCCTGTCGTCGCCGGCGCCGGACGGCGGCTGGCTGACCCGCTTCGTCATGCCGGCTTATTATAGGCGCGACGAGCTGCCGGAGCCCGATCCGGACATTTCCATCGCGACGATTCCGCCGCGGCGCGTGGCGGCCCTGCGCTTCCATGGCGGGCCGGACAGCGCCGCACTCGCAGCGCGCGAGGGGCAGCTTGAAAGCTGGGTCGGCGCCAAGAAGCTCAAGGCGACGGGCCCCGCCGAGCGCGCTTTCTACAACTCGCCGCGCATTCCCGCGTCGCTGCGCCGCGCCGAAGTTCTGATCCCCGTCGAATAGGCGCTAGCTGCGGAACCTCTCGCGCAAGTCGAGGAGCGCGAGCGCCGCCTTGGCCGCCTCGCCGCCTTTATCCTTCTGGCGGAGGTCGGCGCGGACCAGCGCCTGCGCTTCGTCCTCCACCGTGAGGATGCCGTTGCCGATGGCGAGCCCGTCGAGCGTCAGCGCCATGATTCCGCGCGCACTCTCCCCCGACACGATCTCGAAATGATAGGTCTCGCCGCGGATCACCACGCCGATGGCGACGAAGCCGTCATAGCGGCCGGTCTCGGCGGCAAGCGCGATGGCGGCGGGGATTTCCAGCGCGCCGGGCACCGTCACCAGCTCGACCTGGTGGCCCGCCGACTCGATCGCGGCGGTGGCGCCGGCGACGAGCATGTCATTGAGGTGGGCGTAGAAGCGCGCCTCGACAATCAGGAACCTGGCCATGTCAGCGCGCCGCCAGCGGGATCGGCCGCTCCTCGACGATCGACAGTCCGTAGCCGGCAAGCGCCACCGGCGTATGGTGGGTGTTCGACAGCAGGATCATGTCCTGGACTCCAAGCGCGGCGAGGATCTGGGCACCGACGCCATAGTCGCGAAGCGCCTCGCCGTCGGGCGGCGCCGGCTCGCCGGAGCGGACCTTGAGCGCGCGCGACAAGGCGCCGGGCATGTTGCGGTTGATGACGACGATGACCCCGGTGCCGGCCTCGCCGATCTGCTGCATCGCGCCTTCGAGGAGTCGGCCGCGGTCCGACGCCTCGCCGAAGCCGTCGGAGAGGAGGTCGAGCGCGTGCATTCGCACCAGCACCGGCTGGGTCGGGTCGATCGCGCCCTTGACCAGGGCGACATGCTCCTGCCCGCCGGCCTTGTTGACGAAGGTGCGCGCCGTCCAGGTGCCGCCCCAGCGGCTCTCGAACCGCGCCTGAGCCGTCTCCTCGAGCAGGCGGTCCTTGCGCAGGCGATAGGCGATGAGGTCGCGGATCGTGCCGATCTTGAAGCCGTGGAGCTTGGCGAAGGGGATGAGGTCGTCGAGGCGGGCCATGGTCCCGTCTTCCTTGAGGATTTCGCAGATCACGCCGGAGGGATTGAGCCCGGCGAGGCGCGAGACGTCGACCGCGGCCTCGGTGTGGCCTGCGCGGACGAGGACACCGCCGTCGCGCGCCATCAACGGGAAGACGTGGCCGGGAGTGACGATGTCGTCGCGGCCCTTGCCGGCGTCGATCGCGACCGAGATGGTGCGGGCACGGTCGGCGGCGGAGATCCCGGTTGTGACCCCTTCGCGCGCCTCGATCGAGGTGGTGAAGGCGGTTTCGTGGCGGGTGCCGTTGTTGCGGCTCATCGGCTCGAGGCCGAGCTGGCCGACCCGCTCCCTGGTGAGCGTCAGGCAGATGAGGCCGCGGCCGTGGCGGGCCATGAAGTTGATCGCCTCCGGGGTCGCCATCTGCGCGGGGATGACGAGGTCGCCCTCATTCTCGCGGTCCTCGTCGTCGACGAGGATGAACATGCGGCCGTTGCGCGCCTCGTCGATGATCTGCTCGGGCGACGCCATGACGTCACCCGGCCCCGAGGCGAGAAAGCGTTCGAGCTTCATCAGCGTGTCGGCGGTCGGGTTCCAGTCGCTCTCGCCGAGCCGGCGGAGCGAGTTGGGATGAAGGCCGGCGGCGCGGGCGAGGCCGGAACGGCTCATTTCCCCGGCGGCGACGAGATCGTGGAGACGATCGATCAGGATGGTGCTCATGAGCCGCCAATTATCACACTGTAATGTGATTCGCCAAGGCACAAATCACATTAGAACGTGCATCCGGGTGTTGCTCAGGTCTTGCGGCTCGCCAGCATCCGCTCGAGATAGCGGGCGATCAGGTCGATCTCGATGTTGACCTCGCGGCCGGGGCGCAGGTCGCCGAGGGTGCTGTGCTTGGCGGTATGGGGGATGACGTTGAGGCCGAAGCGGACGCCGTCGGCGAGCGGATCGACCGAGTTGACCGTGAGCGATACGCCGTCGATGCAGACGGAGCCCTTGGTGGCGATATAGGGCGCGATTTCCGGTCCGGCGGCGATGGTGACGGCGAGGGAGTCGCCGACCTGGTCCGCAGAAACCACCGCGCCGATGCCGTCGACATGGCCGGTGACGATATGACCGCCGAGCTCGTCGCCGATCCTGAGAGCGCGCTCGAGGTTGAGGCGGGCGCCCTCCTCCCACAGGCCGGGCGCGGTGCGGGCGCGGGTCTCGGCGGAAACGTCGACGGCGAACCAGTCGGAGCCCTTGTCGACGACGGTGAGGCAGACGCCCGAGCAGGCGAGGGAGGCGCCGAGCGCGACGTCGCTCATGTCGTAGCCGCATTTGATGCGCAGGCGCAGGTCGCCGCGCTCCTCATGGGCCAGAACTTGCCCGACATCGGTGACGATTCCTGTGAACATACCGCTCCAACCGTCATTCCAGCGAAAGCTGGAATCTCCTTGTCTCGTCAGCGAGCCCGGCGCCAGGGCAGTGGGATTCCAGCTTTCGCTGGAATGACGGGACTATCGCGTGCGCTCGTAGACTTCGAGGCGATCCATGCCAAGGCCGCGGCTCTCGACGAAGCTCCACCGCCGGTGGGCGTCGGCGAGGGCGGTGAGGCCGATATAGCCGACCGACGACCTGCCCTCGCCGATCAGCAAGGGCGCACGATAGATGAGGAGACGATCGACGAGGTCGGCGGCGAGGAACGCCGAGGCGGCGCCGGAGCCGCCCTCGACGAGCAGGTCGTTGACGTCATGGAGGTCATGGATCGCTTCGGGCGACGACAGAATTGTCCAGCCTTCGACCGGCTCGCCGCGCGTGAGGAGGGCGCGGCGCGGGCTGCGATGCTCGAGGCCCGGCAGGCGGACGTCGAGGTTCGGAGCGTCGGCATTGTAGGTGCCGCGGCCGACCAGGATCATGTCGGCGCGGGCGCGCTCGAGATGGACATGCTGGCGCGCCTCGACCCCGGTGATCCATTTGCTCTCGCCCGAAGGCAAAGCGATCTTGCCGTCGATCGACAGCGCGAGCTTCAGCGTGACGTGGGGCCGGCCGAGCCGGGTCCGAGTCAGGAAGCCGGCCAGCGAGCGCGCCGCCGAGTCGGCGCCGACGCCGATTTCGACGTCTAACCCGGCCGCCGTCAGCCGCTCGAAGCCGGAGCCGTCGGTGCGCGGATCGGGATCGCGCAGCGCCGACACCACCCGCGCCGGCCTGGCGGCGACGACCAGATCCGCGCAGGCCGGCCCGCGCGGGCTGAGATGCGCGCACGGTTCGAGCGTCGTGTAGAGGATGGCGCCGCGCGCGCGGTCGCCGGCGGCAGCGAGCGCCACGGCCTCGGCGTGAGGACGACCGCCCGGCCGGGTCGCTCCGGATGCGATCAATTCGCCGTCGCGAACGATGACGCAGCCGACATTGGCGCCCGGCGCTGTCGTTCCCCGCGCCTCCTCGCCGAGCGCGACCGCCTCGGCCATCCAGCGCGAATCGTCGCTCAAAGGCCCATATTCTGGAGGCCGTCTTCAAGCCTCTGGAACTGGCGCCGCCGCTCGGCCTCGAGCTGCTGGCGGCGTTGCTCGTCGGCCTGCTGCTTGGCGACGATTTCCTCGGTGCTGCGGTCGGCCGGCCAGCTTTCGAGATAGATGACGGTCGGCGCGACCCTATGGGCGTCGATCACATCGTAGACGAAGGTGACCCCGATCGCGGCCGGAATCGCGAGCGCCAGCGCGAGCGCCACCCAATTGTGGGGGCGGCGCTCGCCGAGGAAGTCGCGAAGATCGTTCCAGAGCGCCTTGGGGCTGGCGGGGCGAGGGAGGCGCATCATCTTGATGTGAGAGATAATGCGGTGACTCCCCTCCCGCCAGCCCCCTCACCATGCACCCCTCACGAGCCGTCCAATCGGAAGTGCACGGTGAGTGTCTTGCTGCTCTCGACCGGGCGGCCGTCCTCGGTGGCCGGGCGGAAGCGCCAGCGCGCCAGAGCGTGGCGCTCGGTCGCGCGCCAGAACGCGTCGCTGGTCGCGCTGACGCGGGTGACGGCGAGCACTCGGCCATTGGTTCCGATGCGGACCTGGACCCGGACGCTGCCCTCGCGCTCGGCGCGAAGCTCGGCGACCGGATAAGGCGGCTGCTGCTCGCCGCTGCGCGAGTCGAACAGCGCTTCGGTGCGGACCGGCACCGGCCGCGGGCGCTCGACCGGAATCGTCCCCGTTCCGCCGCCGCCGGTCCCGGCATCGGACGTGGCGGTCCGCGAATCCCAGATGTCGGTCCGCGGACCACTGGCGAGCGTTTCGCCGGTGGGCGGCGGCTCGACGATCCTGTCCGGCACGTAAGGAGTGCTGGGCGCCGGCAGCCGGACATTCTCGCGCTCCGTCGGTTTCGGCGGGTCGACCGGGGGCGGCACCGGCGGAGTCGGGACGAAAGTGGTGATCAGCGGCCCCGCGGGCGGCAGGAATTCGGGACCCTTGATCATCACGACGCCGGCAATCGCTGCGCCGTGGATCAGCAGCACCAGGCCGAAGCCGGCCGGGCTGCGGGGTTTCTGTTCGAGGAAGCCGGTGGCGGTCATAATTCCTCTCCTTCACGCCTTCGAGCAGGTTCTCCTCGCACCTGCGCCGACTCGTATGTTACAATGTCTCATAATGTAATGCTATAACATTTTGTTCCGAGAGAGACGCGTCGGCGGCGGGCTGCCCGAAGGAATCGTCACCCCGGACCTGATCCGGGGTCCACCTTCGTGCTCGGTCGGATCAAAAGCAGGTGGATGCCGGATCAGGTCCGGCATGACGGGAGTTCGGGAGGAGTTCTAGGCGCGCGGTTCCGCGGCGCTGCGCAGGCGGGCGATGGTTTCGTCGGGACCGATCAGGGGGAGGAGCGAAGCCATTTCGGGTCCGCTGTCGCGGCCGGTAAGGGCGCGGCGGAGCGGCAGGAACAGGGCCTTGCCGGCGCGGCCGGTGCGGGCCTTGAGCCGCGCGACGAGGGCAGGCCATGGCGCGTCTTTCCAGTCGATCGCGCCAGCCTCCTCGGCCGCGGCTTCCAAAAGCTCTCGATCTTCGGCCTCGGCCGCCCTTTCGACATGGCCGTGAAGGATGCCCCACCAGTCGGCCGCCTCGGCGACGCTCTTGAGGTTGGGACGGATCGCGTCCCAGTCGGCCTCGGTCATCCCGCCGGGCAAGCGCTCGGCGACCGCCGCGAACGGCAGGAGATGGATGACCCGGGAATTGAGCTGGGCAAGCTCTTCGAGATCGAAGCGCGCCGGTGCCCGGCCGAAGGTCGCGAAATCGAAGCCCTCGATCAGCGGCGCAGGCGACGCGACCGGCTCGACCGGAAGGCTGGTGCCGATCCGAGCCAGCTTGGCCATCAGGGCGATCGGCTCGATGCCCTGCTCCCTGATCTCGTCGACTCCGAGCGAGCCGAGCCGCTTCGACAACTTGCCCTCGGCGCCCACGAGGAGCGCCTCGTGCGCGAACGTGGGCGCAGCCGCACCCAGGGCCTCGAACATCTGCACCTGGACCGCGGTGTTGGCGACATGGTCCTCGCCGCGAACGACATGGGTGACGGCCATGTCGATGTCGTCGACCACGCTCGGCAGCATGTAGAGCCAGCTGCCGTCCTCGCGGCGGATGACCGGGTCGCTGAGCAGGGCCGGGTCGAAATGCTGAGGGCCGCGGACGAGGTCGGTCCATTCGATCGCCCGGCCATGATCGAGCCTGAACCGCCAGTGCGGCCGACGCCCTTCCGCTTCGAGCCGAGTGCGATCCTCGTCGGTCAGCGCCAGCGCCGCGCGGTCGTAGACCGGCGGCAGGCCGCGGCCGAGCTGGACCTTGCGCTTGAGGTCGAGCTCCTGCGCCGTCTCGTAGGCGGGATAGGCCCGGCCCTCGGCGCGCAGCCGCTCCAGCGCCGACTCGTAGCGATCGAACCGCTCCGACTGACGCTCCTCGCCGTCGGCGACGATTCCGAGCCAGGCGAGGTCGGCGCGGATCGCGTCCACGAACGATTGGCTCGAGCGCGCCTGGTCGGTGTCGTCGATGCGCAGCAGGAAGCGGCCGCCGTCGCGCCTGGCGAGCAGCCAGTTGTGGATCGCGGTGCGCAGATTGCCGACATGGAGCCGGCCGGTGGGCGACGGAGCGAAGCGGGTGACGACGGACATATGAGCCGCCTCTAGGCCGCGCCGTCGCCGCCAGCAACGTCACGGTCTTGCCCCCGCGCCCTCATCGGCTAAGAGCGGCCCATCCACTCCAACGGGAATGCGCGCGCCATGAAGCTGATGTCCGGCAACTCCAACCTGCCGCTGGTCCAGGCGATTGCGCGCTATCTCGAAATCCCGACCACCGAGGCGAGCGTCCGCCGCTTCGCCGACGAGGAAATCTTCGTCGAGATTCTGGAGAATGTCCGCGGCGAGGACGTGTTCGTGGTCCAGTCGACGTCCTACCCGGCCAACGACAACCTGATGGAGCTCTTGATCATGATCGACGCGCTCCGGCGCGCGTCGGCCAAGCGGATCACTGCGGTTCTCCCCTATTTCGGCTATGCCCGCCAGGACCGGAAGCCCGGCCCGCGAACGCCGATCTCGGCCAAGCTGGTCGCCAATCTGCTGACCACCGCCGGCGCCAACCGGGTGCTTTCGGTCGACCTCCATGCCGGCCAGATCCAGGGCTTCTTCGACATCCCGACCGACAATCTCTACGCGGCGCCGGTGATGTCGGCGGACGTCCAGGCGCGCTATGCCGACCGCAACATCGCCGTGGTGTCGCCGGACGTCGGCGGAGTCGTCCGCGCCCGGGCGCTCGCCAAGAGGATCGGCAACGCCCCGCTCGCCATCGTCGACAAGCGCCGCGAGAAGCCGGGCGAATCGGAGGTGATGAACGTCATCGGCGACGTGTCGGGGCGCTTCTGCATCCTCGTCGACGACATCGTCGATTCGGCCGGCACCCTGTGCAACGCCGCCGCGGCGCTCAAGGAAGCCGGCGCCGAGGACGTCATCGCTTATTGCACCCACGGCGTGCTGTCGGGCGCGGCGGTCCAGCGCGTCGAGAAGTCGGAGCTGCTCGAGCTGGTCATCACCGATTCGATCGCCGCCTATGACGCCGCCGCGGCGAGCGAGAAGCTTCGAATCCTCACCGTCGCACCGCTTCTCGCAGAGGCGATCCGCCGGATCGCCGACGAGACCTCGGTTTCCAGCCTGTTCGACTGATTCGCTCGTCACCCCGGACCTGATCCGGGGTCCACCGTCCTTGAGCGCACAAGAAGGTGGGTGCCGGATCAAGTCCGGCATGACGGGGTTGTGGTCATGAAGGGAGGACCCATGCCCACCTTGCTGATCACCGGCGCCAATCGCGGGCTCGGGCTCGAGTTCGTTCGCCAATATGCCGCCGACGGCTGGAAGGCCATCGCGACGGTGCGCAATCCCGACCGGGCCGAAGAGCTGCGCGCGGTCGAGGGCGACATCCGCATCGAGCAGCTCGACGTCGCGGATGTTGACGCCATCCGCGCGTTCGCGGCGCGCATCGAGGAGCCGATCGACCACCTCATCTGCAATGCCGGCGTGATGGGCAAATATAACGAGGTCGACCCGGACAGCTGGGCCTATACGCTGCGGGTCAACGCCATCGCCCCGACCCTGCTCGCGCAGGCGCTGGTCGGCCGGATCGCTCCGGGCGGCAAGGTCGTCGCGATCACCAGCAAGATGGGCAGCATCGCCGACAATGAGAGCGGCGGCGGAATCATCTACCGCTCGTCCAAGGCGGCGCTGAACGCGGCGTGGCGGAGCCTCGCCATCGACTGGCGGGACCGCGACCTCGCCGTCGCGATGCTTCATCCCGGCTGGGTGCAGACCGACATGGGCGGCGCCCAGGCGCCCACGCCGCGGCACGACAGCATCGCCGGCCTTCGCCGGGTCATCGCGGGGCTCACCCGTGAACGATCGGGCAGCTTCCTCGATTATCAGGGCAAGGCGATCCCCTGGTGAGGCCTTGCCTCTCGGGGGCTTCCTCTCTATAGGCGCCCGCTTCCAGCAGTCTGGAAAAGATTGACGAACGGCCCGGCCGGTAGGGCTGCCGTGGCTGTTCACTGACGTCAAAGGAGACGAAAATGCCCAAGCTCAAGACGAAGAGCGGCGTCAAGAAGCGCTTCAAGCTCACCGCGACCGGCAAGATCAAGCACGGTGTCGCCGGCAAGCGCCACCGCCTGATCAGCCACAACGCCAAGTACATCCGCCAGAACCGCGGCACCGAAGTGCTCGCCGACGCCGATTCGGCGCGCGTGCGCCTCTGGGCGCCCTACGGCCTGAAATAAGGAGTTCTGACCGATGGCACGCGTCAAAAGGGGTGTAACCACCCGCGCCAAGCACAAGCGCGTTCTTGAGCAGGCGAAGGGCTATTATGGCCGCCGCAAGAACACGATCCGCATCGCCAAGCAGGCGGTCGAGAAGGCCGGCCAGTATGCCTATCGCGACCGCAAGGTGAAGAAGCGCAGCTTCCGCGCCCTGTGGATCCAGCGAATCAACGCCGCGGTTCGCGCCGAGGGCCTGACTTACAGCCAGTTCATGAACGGCCTGAAGCTGGCCGGGGTCGAGCTGGACCGCAAGGTCCTTGCCGACATCGCGATGCACGAGGGCGAGGCGTTCGGCGCCATCATCGCCCAGGCCAAGGCCGCCCTGCCGCAGCAGGCCCAGGCGTAGCAGCTTCCTCCCCGCGCTCGCGCACGGAGGCTAAGTCGAGAAGGGCCGTCCGTCGGGGCGGCCCTTTTCTTATGCCTGCGGAGCGGTGCGTCCGAGCCGGTGGTGAAGGCTCACATATTTGACCGAGCGCGGGTCGTCGCCGATCTGCCGCACATAGGCGGCGACGGCTTCGCGGATCAGGCCGAAATCCTCGGTCGAGAAGGTGGCGCGGGCGGCGCTTGGCTGGGCCATGTCTTGTCTCCTTACTCGGCTGCGATTGCGGTGATGAACTGGTCGGCCTCGGTGCTTTCGGCGAGCGCGGTGGTGGAGGCGCTGCCGCCCGAGACGGTCTGGGCGACGAGGTCGAAATAGCCGGTGCCGACCTCGCGCTGGTGGCGGGTGGCGGTGTAGCCGTCGGCCTCGCGGGCGAATTCGCGCTGCTGGAGCTCGCAATAGGCGGCCATTCCGCGGTCGCGGTAGCCCGACGCCAGCTCGAACATGCCGAGGTTGAGGCTGTGGAAGCCCGCCAGGGTGACGAACTGGAACTTGTAGCCCATCGCTCCGAGCTCGCGCTGGAAGCGGGCGATGGTGCCCTTGTCGAGCTTCGCCTCCCAGTTGAAGCTGGGCGAGCAATTGTAGGCCATCATCTTGCCGGGGAATTCGCGCTGGATCGCTTCGGCGAAGATGCGCGCTTCATCGAGATTGGGCTTCGACGTCTCCCACCACAGCAAGTCGGCATGCGGCGCGAAGGCGAGGCCGCGCTTGATGCAATGGGCGAGCCCTGTACCTTCCTTGAGACGGAAGAAGCCTTCCGGTGTCCTCTCGCCCGTCAGGAACTCATGATCGCGCTCGTCCACGTCTGAGGTGATGAGCTTCGCGCTCTCGGCGTCGGTTCGGGCCACGAGCAGGGTGGGAACCCCACAGACGTCGGCCGCCAAGCGCGCGGCGTCCAAATTGCGGATGTGAGCCTGGGTCGGGATCAGCACCTTGCCGCCGAGATGGCCGCACTTCTTTTCCGACGCGAGCTGGTCCTCGAAGTGAACGCCGGCGGCGCCCGCCTCGATGTAAGCTTTCATGATCTCGAAGCAGTTCAATGGTCCGCCGAAGCCGGCCTCCGCGTCGGCGACGATCGGCGCGAACCAGTCTCGGGTGGCGCCGCCCTCGCTATGCTCGATCTGGTCGGCGCGCTGGAGAGTGCGGTTGATGCGCCGGCACAGCTCCGGCCCGGCATTGGCGGGGTAGAGCGACTGGTCGGGGTACATGGCGCCCGCGCTGTTGGCGTCGGCCGCGACCTGCCAGCCCGAGAGGTAGATCGCCTTCAATCCGGCGCGGACCATTTGCATCGCCTGGTTGCCGGTGAGGGCGCCGAGGGCGTGGACATGATCCTCGCTCTTCAGAAGCTCCCACAGGCGCTCCGCGCCGCGGCGGGCGAGGCTGTGCTCGATATGGAGCGAGCCGCGAAGCCGCTCGACATCGGCCGGCGCGTAGGGCCGCTCGATGCCGTCGAAACGCCCGGCGGGAGCCGAGATCAGGTCGGAAAAGTCGGTCATTGCAGCCCCGTGGAGTTGATGAAGTTGACACGGTGAACGGCAGGTCCGCCTCGAAGGCACCATCGAAAGGGGTGGAGATGTAACGGCTACACTCGACAACATTGTAAAATTGTGACAGCTTCACAGAAGAATGGCCGAGCGCAAACTCTTCCTCGGCGGTCGCGTCCGCCGACTGCGCCGAGAGCTGGGGCTGAACCAGAATGCGATGGCGGCCGAGATCGGCATCTCGCCCAGCTATCTGAACCTGCTCGAGCGCAACCAGCGGCCGGTCACCGCCCAGGTGCTTGTCCGCCTCGCCGAAGTCTATGACATCGACTTGAAGGCCCTGACCGCGGAGGGCGCCGAAGGGACCGGCGTCGACGCGCTGTCGGAGATCTTCGCGGATCCGATGTTCGCCGACCTCGCCGTTCCGCGCTACGAACTGGTCGAGCTGGCCGACAGCGCGCCCGCGGTCGCCGACGCGGTGGCGCGGCTCTACGCGGCCCTGGTAGAGGCGCGGCGCAACCCGTCAGGTCCGGACGACGACAAGCCGGCGCTCCGCCCGGAGGATTGGGTGCGCGATCATATCCAGGCGCAGCGCAACCATTTCGGCTATCTGGAGGAAGCGGCGGAGACGCTCGCCGCGGCGCTGGGGGAGCCGGCCCTCGCCTTCGATCCTTTGCGCCGGCGGCTCAAGGAAGGGTTCGGCATCGAGGTGCGGCTGGTCCCGCCGGACGTTCTCGACTCCGCAAGCCAACATTACGACATCCACCGCAAGCGCCTCATGCTCTCCAATATGCTGCGCCCCGAGAGCCGCACCTTCGCGGTCGCCTACCAGCTCGCCCTGATCGAGTTCAGGCCCCTCGTCCAGCGCATGCTCGACTCCGCAGCCCCGCCCGACATGCCGACCCGGCGCCTGCTGCACATGAGCCTGGCCAATTATGCGGCCGCGGCGATCCTGATGCCCTACGAGCCGTTCCTGGCGGCGGCCGAGCGCCACCGCTACGACATCGACAGCCTGTGCGGCATGTTCGGGGCAAGCGTCGAGCAGGTGTCGCACCGGCTGACCACGCTCAATCGCAGCGGCGCGCGCGGGATCCCGTTCTTCATGCTTCGAGTCGACTCGGCGGGGAACGTGTCGAAGCGCTTCGCCGGCGAGAGCTTTCCCTTCTCCCGCTTCGGCGGCACGTGCCCGCGCTGGAACCTCCACGCAACGTTCCAGACGCCGGGGCGGGTGGTGACGCAGGTTGTCGAGACGCCCGACGGCCAGCGCTTCTTCACCATCGGCCGAACCGTCGAGCGCGCGGTACGGCTCGACCCGCGCGAGGACAGCCACCTCGCCATCGGCCTCGGCTGCGACGTCAGGCACGCCGCCCGCCTCGCTTATGCCGACGGGGTCGACCTCGCCGAGCCGCTGGTGACTCCGATCGGTCCGGTGTGCCCGGTCTGCCCGCGCCTCCGCTGCCCGCAGCGCGCCTCCGCCCCCGCCGGGCGCACGCTGACGGTCAACGAGATGCAGAAGACGATCTCGCCTTACCCGTTCCTCGGGAGCTGAGGGTTGTTGAATGTGTATGAATCGGCTAAATCATACACATGCGGACCAATATCGAGCTTGATGATGCCACCGTGGCCGAATTGCTCAAACGCACCGGCCTCAGAACGAAGCGCGAAGTGGTCGATCTCGCGCTGAAGAAGCTGCTTCAGCTCGAGCGGCAGAAGGACATTCTGCAGCTGCGCGGGATCGGCTGGGAAGGCGATCTTGAGGCGATGCGCCTCGACTGATGATCCTTGTCGATTCAAGCGTCTGGGTCGATTATTTCCGCGATCTGGAGACCGAGCAAACGTCCCGCCTGGAAGCATTGATCCGCACCAGGAGGCTGGTCATCGGCGATCTTGTCCTCACCGAGGTTCTCCAAGGAAGCCGGAGTGACAGGCAATTCAGCACGGTCCTGTCCATCTTGTCCGATCTCCCGCTTGTGACGATTGGAGGCCGGCATGTCGCTGTCCAGGCGGCTCGCAATTATCGGTTCCTGCGGGAGCGCGGCGTCACGGTGCGCAAGACGATCGACACCCTGATCGCGACACGCTGCATCGCCGACGGCCTTTCCCTCCTCTATAG
>JAEZFL010000006.1 GCA_023417515.1 Pseudomonadota bacterium
TGCCCTGGTAGAACAGCTCGGTCTCGAGGAAGATCTGGCCGTCGGTGATCGAGATGACGTTGGTCGGGATGTAGGCCGACACGTCGCCCGCCTGGGTCTCGATGATCGGCAGCGCGGTCAGCGAGCCCGAGCCATTGTCCTCGTTCATCTTCGCGGCGCGCTCGAGCAGGCGGCTGTGCAGGTAGAAAACGTCGCCCGGATAGGCCTCGCGGCCCGGCGGACGGCGCAGAAGCAACGACATCTGGCGGTAAGCCACGGCCTGCTTGGACAGGTCGTCATAGACGATCACGGCGTGCATGCCGTTGTCGCGGAAATATTCGCCCATCGTGCAGCCGGTATAGGGCGCCAGGAACTGGAGCGGAGCCGGCTCGGATGCGGTCGCGGCGACGACGATGGAATATTCCATCGCGCCATTCTCCTCGAGCGCTCGGACGATCTGGGCGACGGTCGAGCGCTTCTGGCCGATCGCGACATAGATGCAATAGAGCTTCTTGCTCTCGTCATCGCCCTGGTTGAGCTCGCGCTGGTTGATGAAGGTGTCGAGCACGACGGCCGACTTGCCGGTCTGGCGGTCGCCGATGATCAGCTCGCGCTGGCCGCGGCCGACGGGCACCAGCGCGTCGAGCGCCTTCAGTCCGGTCTGCATCGGCTCGTGAACCGACTTGCGCGGGATGATGCCAGGTGCCTTCACCTCGACTCGGCGGCGCTCGGTCGCCTCGATCGGGCCCTTGCCGTCGATCGGGTTGCCGAGGCCGTCGACGACTCGGCCGAGCAGGCCCTTGCCGACCGGAACGTCGACGATGGTCTGGGTGCGGCGGACGGTCGAGCCCTCCTTGATCTCGGCGTCGGAGCCGAAGATCACGATGCCGACATTGTCGGCCTCGAGGTTGAGGGCCATGCCCTGGATGCCGTTCTCGAACGCGACCATCTCGCCGGCCTGGACGTTGTCGAGGCCGTGGACTCGGGCGATGCCGTCGCCGACGGAGAGCACGGTGCCGACTTCGGACACCTGCGCTTCGGTGCCGAAGCTGGCGATCTGGTCCTTGATGACCTTGGAGATTTCTGCGGCGCGGATATCCATCGTCTTAGCCTTCAGCCTTTCATCGCGTGCGCGAGGGTGTTGAGTTTGGTGCGGATCGAGCTGTCGATCATCTGGGAGCCGATCTTCACGACCAGGCCGCCGAGAAGGGCGGGGTCGACGTTGAGATCGACATTGATGTCGCGGCCCATCCGGGTGCGGAGATGCTGCTTGATGTCGCCGACCTGGTCGTCGTCGAGCGGCCGCGCCGAGGTGACCTCGGCGGTGATCTCACCGCGGTGGCTCGCCGCGAGCAGATTGAAGGCGCGGATCACCTGGCCAAGCTGGGAAAGCCGGCCATTCTGGGCAAGCACGCCGAGAAAATTGCGTGTGAGCGGGTCGAGCTTCATCTGCTCGGCGACGGCGCCGATGGCGCGCGCCTTGTCGTCGCGGCCGATCAGCGGCGACGTGGCGAGCACGCCCAGCTCGTCGGACTCGGCGAGCGCCTGCTTGAGCCCGGCCAGGCTCTGGCCGACGGCTTCGATCTTCTTCTCGTCGCGCGCCAGCTCGAACAGAGCCAGCGCGTAGCGTCCCGCCAAACTTGCCTGAATGCCGCTGGAAATATCCACGCGCGTCGATGCTCCGAACAAGGAATGTGTGCCATGCGAAAAGGGGCGCTCGGCGCGCCCCCGTATGGCTCGCGCGGGCTGCTAGCAGGAGCGCCGCGGGGATGCAACCGCAGCCTTGTCGCAGCCGCTGCAGCCTTCGTCACGAAGCCGTCGCGCCGAGCCGCAGCCGGCTTAATCTCGCCGCGGTCAGGGGAGACGCTGCCATGGCGACGGCATCGGTTCAGATCCAGCGCTTTCACCGGAATCGCGCGGCGATGTTCGATCATGGCCTCACCGCCGAGCTCGCCCGGCTGTTCGCGCAGGAGCGCGACGCGCGCGATTCCGCCTGGCTCGATCGCTTCTACGATGTCGCCTGGTTCGCCGCGCTCGAGGTCGCGGGCGTCTCCGTTGGGCCGGACGGGCTTCCTTATCTGCGCTTCAACCTGCCGAGGGACGGCGCAGCGTTCGATTCGCACTGTCTCGCGAACCGCGCCGGCGACTGCCTCGCAGCCGGATGGGGCGCCGCTTTGTTCGCCAGCCCCGATGACCCACCCGAGGCAGCGCAATTCGTTTTCTCGCTGGGCGTGCTCGACAGCCTCATCCGCTACGATTCGCCCGACGGCGACCCGATCGACGTCGTCGAGAGCGCGCTTCCGCCGACGTCCGCACCGCCGAAGCGCGGCTGGTTCGGCTTCGGCGCGGCACGGGAAGCGCCCCGCGAGGTTCTGCTCGCGACTCCGTCCGACCAGTTCCTGCCGCCTTATGCGGCCAAGGCGCTTCACAAATATCTGACGCAGGACTGGGGGCTCGCCAATCCGCGCGTGCTGTTGATGACCGACATGGCTCTGCGCCCGCATCGCCAGCTGGTGATCGGCAAGCGCCGCAGCGAGTTCCCCGACGAGCAGGCGGCATGGCAGGCGATGCAATATGTCCTGTGGTATTTGCCGCCGATGCGCAGCGTGGTGCTGCTGCCCGAGGAATGGCGGCTGGAGGAGCTGACTCCTCTGCGCGATCTCTTCGCCGGCGCCCCCGGACTTTGAAAGCAAGGCCCGGGACGTAAGTCCGGCGCGACTCGGTCATGACGCCTCCAGCCAAGGAGGACGATCCATGACCTACATTGTCCGGGGGCTGGCGCCCGAGCCGTTCCGACCCCTGTTCCGGATGAGCGACGAGGAGCTGCGCGAGCGCCGTGCCGTTCGAGTCACCGCAACCGGCTCCGGCGAGCCCTGCCGGGTCTCGCTTCAGGATGCCGCCGCCGGCGAGCAGCTCATCCTGGTCAATCATGTCAGTCAGGCGGCCGACACGCCGTTCCGCGCCACCCATGCCATCTATGTGCGCGAGGGCGCGGAGACGGCGCCCGCCTACGAAGACGCGCTGCCGCCGATGCTCGACGGCCGCAACATCAGCCTGCGGGCATTCGCCGGGGACGGGATGATGGTGCAGGCGGCGCTGGCCTCGGCAGGCGAGGGCGATTCGGCGGTGCGCACCCTGTTCGAGCGGCCCGAGATCGCCGAGATCCACGCCCACACCCAGGCGCTCGGCTGCTTTCTCGCCAGGATCGAAAGGAGCTGAGCAATGCTTGCCACGGCCATTCGACAGGACCACTTTCCTGCCGTGAACGACGCTGCGACCATCGACCCGGACCGCGCCTGGCGCGCCGTTCTCGCTCGCGACCGCAAGGCTGACGGGACCTTCGTCACCGGCGTCCTCACCACCGGAATCTATTGCCGCCCGTCCTGCGCGGCGCGTCACCCCAGGCGCGAGAATGTCCGCTTCTTCGCCACTGGCGCCGAGGCGGCGGCGACCGGCTTGCGCCCCTGCCTGCGCTGCAAGCCGGACGAGGTGACTCGTGAGGCAAAGGCAATGGAGGCGGCCCTGAAGCTTCTCGCCGACGCGGACGAAGCGCCGTCGCTCGACGCACTGGCGACCGCGGCCGGCTATTCGCCGCACCATTTCCACCGCCTGTTCAAGCGTGCGACCGGCCTGACGCCCGCGGCCTACGCCCGCGGACTGCGCTCGCGCCGCGCCGTGCAGGCGCTCGGCAGCAATGCCCGGATCACCGACGCCATTTATGACGCCGGCTATTCGGGGCCGGCGCGCTTCTATGCCGACGCCAAGGCGCGGCTCGGAATGACCCCGTCCGCGTGGCGCGACGGCGGCCGCGGCGAGACGATCCGCTGGGCGGTCGCCGACACCTGGCTCGGCCGAATGCTGGTCGCGGCGACCGACAAGGGCATCTGCCGACTGTCGTTCGACGAGGGCGAGGCCGACCTGCGCGGCCGCTTCCCCAATGCGACGATCGAGCCCGGCGAAGAGGAGCTCCGGGAGCTGGTCGCGCGCACCGTCGCAGCGGTCGAGGCGCCCGAGCGGCCGCACGATCTGCCGCTCGACGTGCGCGGCACCGCCTTCCAGGAAGCGGTGTGGCGCGAGCTTGCCCGAATCCCGCCGGGCGAATCGCTGAGCTATGCCGCGCTCGCCGCCAGGGCGGGCAATCCGGCGGCGGTGCGCGCGGCGGGAACCGCGTGCGGCGCCAACAATGTCGCCATCCTGATCCCCTGCCACCGCGCCCGCCGCGGCGACGGCAGCGCCGGCGGCTATGCTTATGGCGTGGACCGCAAGGCGAAGCTGATCGCGCGCGAGGGCGGTCAGCCGCTGCGGCCCTCGGGTGCGCAGCGATAGACCAGCCGTTCGTTGGGCTGGTTGGGGAGGGATTCCTCGAGGTCGCGCTGGCGGTCGGCCAGGATGGCGAGGTCCTCCTGGTTGCGGGTGCAGCTGCGCTGCTCGACCCGCCGGCGGCGCTGCCGCGCCTCGTCCATCGCGTTCGCTGACAGCAGGTAGCGGCTCACCACATAATCGCCGGTCGCCGGGTTGAACTCGGTCACGCTGACCGTCTGCTCGCTGTTCGGCACCAGCACCCGCCGCCAGACGTCACCGTAGCGCGCATATTGGGTGCCGTTGTTGACGCAGCCGCCTTTGTCCCAGGCGAGCTCGACTTCCGGCTCGCCCGACACGGTGACCCGGCTGCGCTCGCGGTCGAGCGTGCAGATGTTGGTGCCGACATAGCGGTCGGGGTTGGGGGTGACGCTGGTCCTGACCGGCCCGTCCTCGATGCTGGCAAAGCCGGGGCGGGTGAAGAAGATGATGGCCGCGCCGAGCAGCAGCACGACGCCGACGCCTCCGGCGATCAATGCCGGGCGGTGCTTGTCCTTGAACAACAGGATGCCGCCGGCGCCAAGGCCGGCGACCGCGAGGACCAGCAGTCCGATCGCGAGGCCGGCCCGATTCTCGCGCGTCTGCTGCAGCTCTGCGAGAGCGCGCTCGTGGCGGGCGTCGGCGTCGCGCAGCCGCGTCGCCTCGTCCGCTTCGCGCGCGCGGCGTGCCTCCTCCTCCCGCTCCGCCTCGCTTCGGGCCTGGTCGGCAGCACTGACGCACGCCACGTCGACCGCCCGGAACGGTTGGCGCGCCTGGCGCAGGAAAGCCGCGACCGAGGCCACCGGAATCGCGAAGGCGAAGCTCGAATCGCCCATGTCGTTGCGCGTGATCATGCGGTTCACGCCGACCACGCGGCCGCATGCGTCGACCAGGGGACCGCCGCTATGGCCGCGGGCGATGGCGGCCGTGTGAACGATGATCGGGCCGATGTCGCCGCGCCTGAGGTCCGAATAATTGCCCGACGAGCGGGTCGGTGGCAGCGGGCGGATATAATCCTGCATGGTCTGCGCGGTGGCGAGGTCGACATTGCCGGGATAGCCGAGAGCGGCGACCGCGGCGCCGGGCCCGATCGCGCCGGTGAACAAGGCGACCGGCGGCACCGATCCCTGCTGCATCTCGAGGAGGGCGAGGTCGCGCGCTTGGTCGACCGCGACGATTCGCGCGCCATAGGACTGGCTGCCCTCGGACGGGACCACCCCGATCACGACATTGTCGGGGTCGGCGACGGCGAGCTCGACGACATGGGCGTTGGTGACGATCCGGTTGGGCGCGACCGCGAAGCCGCTGCCATGGCCGAAATCGATGATTTCCCCGTCCTCGACCTGGACGACGACGACCCGCACCACCCCCCGGCTCGCCGCCGCGACGTCGTCCTGCGCCAGCGCCGGGGAGGCGAGGGCGAAGAGAGCAAGCAGGGCGAGGAAGAGGCGTGTCATGTTCGTCCTTGTCGTCATGCCGGACTTGATCCGGCATCCACCTTCTCTTCGCCCGATGGGTAAAGAGGAAGGTGGACCCGGATCAAGTCCGGGGTGACAAGTTGGGTAACCCAGCGCCGCTTTACGCCCCCTCGCCCTCGCCGCCGATCGCGGCGTCGCTGGCGCTGAGCTGGGTGTCCTCGACGTCGACGACGACCTCCGCCTCGTCCTCGCTCTCCTCGATCCGGGCGGCGGAGACGACATGCTCGTCGTCGGCGACGTTGAACAGGCGGACCCCGGCCGAGCCGCGGCCGATGACTCGCAGGTCGCCCAATGACATGCGGATCATCTTGGCCTGGTCGGTGACCAGCATCAGCTGGTGGCCCTTGCCCGCCGGGAAGCTCGCGACGACCGGGCCGTTGCGGGCGATATTGTCGATATTGGTGATGCCCTGGCCGCCGCGGCCGGTGCGGCGATATTCGTAAGCCGAGGACAATTTGCCGTAGCCGTTGGCGCAGACGGTGAGGATGAACTGCTCCTTCGCCTTGAGCTCCTCGTAGCGGGCGTCGTCCATCCGGCGCGGGGCACGGTCGGCATCCTCGCCCTTCCACGGTGCGTGGCGAAGATAGTCCTCGCGCTCGTCCTGGTCGCGGATCCCCGCCTTTCGCAGGATCGACAGCGAGATGACCTCGTCGCCATCGCGCAGGGTGATGCCACGGACGCCGGTCGAGTTGCGGCTCTGGAATTCGCGCACCGCCGCGCCGGGGAAGCGGATCGCCTTGCCCTGCCGAGTCGCCAGCAGCACGTCGTCGCTCTCGTCGAGCAGGGCGACACCGATCAACCGGTCGTCCTCGTCATCGCCCTCGAACTTCATCGCGATCTTGCCGTTCGAAGGCACGTTGGTGAAGGCGTCCATCGAGTTGCGGCGGACCGAGCCCTTGCAGGTGGCGAACATGACGTGGAGCGCGCCCCATTCGCTCTCGTCCTCGGGCAGCGGCAGAACCGTCGAGATCGTCTCTCCGGCGGCGAGCGGGAGCAGGTTGATCATCGGCCGGCCACGGGTGTTGGCGCCGCCTTCGGGCAGGCGCCACACCTTCATCCGATAGACCTTGCCGAGCGTCGAGAAGAACAGGACCGGCGTGTGGGTCGAGGTCACGAACAATTCGGTGACCGCGTCCTCGTCCTTGGTCGCCATTCCGGCGCGGCCCTTGCCGCCGCGATTCTGGGCGCGGAAGGTGTCGAGGCTGGTGCGCTTGATGTAGCCCTGCATGGTCACGGTCACGACCATGTCCTCGCGCTCGATCAGGTCCTCGTCGTCGATTCCGTCGGCCGCAGGCGCGATCTCGGTCAGGCGCGGGGTCGCGTACTGGTCGATGATCTCGTCGAACTCCTCGACCATGACCTCGTAGAGGCGGACCCGGTTGCCGAGGATCTCGAGCAGTTCGCCGATCGACTCGGCGAGCTGGCGAAGCTCGCCGCCGATCTCGTCCCGGCCGAGCGCGGTGAGGCGGTGGAGGCGAAGCTCGAGGATGGCGCGGACCTGGGCGTCGGACAGGCGATAGCTGTCGCCGCCCACCTCGTGCTCGACCGCCTCGACCAGGGCGATATAGGGCGCGATCTCGGCGATCGGCCAGTCGCGGGCGAGCAGCGCGGCGCGGGCCTCGGCCGGCGAGGCGGAGCCGCGGATCATCCGCACCACCTCGTCGAGATTGGTCACCGCGATGACCAGGCCGAGCAAGATGTGGGCGCGGTCGCGGGCCTTGGCGAGCTCGAACTTCGAGCGGCGGGTGATGACCTCCTCGCGGAACCGAACGAAGGACTCGATCATGTCCCTGAGGGTCAGCGTCTCGGGCCGGCCGCCGCGGATCGCGAGCATGTTGGCCGGGAAGCTCGACTGCGCTGGCGTGTGCCGCCACAGCTGGTTGAGGACGACCTCGGGGGTCGCGTCGCGCTTCAGGTCGATGACGATTCGGACGCCCTCGCGCGAGCTTTCGTCGCGGATGTCCGAGACGCCCTCGATGCGCTTCTCCTTGGCCGCCTCGGCGATCTTCTCGACCAGGCCGTTCTTGCCGACCTGATAGGGGATCGCGGTGAGGACGATCGAGCGGCGGTCGCCGCGGCCTTCCTCGACCTCGTGGCGCGAGCGCATGATGATCGAGCCGCGACCGGTCTGGTAGGCGCTGCGCGCTCCGGCCTGGCCGAGGATCAGCGGCCCGGTCGGGAAGTCGGGCGCCGGGACGTGCTCGATCAGCTCGTCGATCGTGATCGCCGGGTTGGCGATATAGGCCTTGCACGCCTCCAGCACCTCGCGGAGGTTGTGCGGCGGGATGTTGGTCGCCATTCCGACCGCGATTCCGCCGGCGCCGTTGACGAGAATGTTCGGGAAGCGCGCGGGCAGGACCTGCGGCTCGCTCTCCGACGCGTCGTAGTTCGGCTGGAAGTCGACCGTGTCCTTGTCGATGTCGTCGAGCAGCGCGTTGGCGACCTTGGCAAGCCGCGCCTCGGTGTAGCGCATGGCCGCGGGCGGATCGGGGTCCATCGATCCGAAATTGCCCTGGCCGTCGATCAGCGGGACCCGCATCGACCAGTCCTGGGTCATTCGCGCCAATGCGTCGTAGATCGAGCTGTCGCCGTGCGGGTGATATTTACCCATCACGTCACCGACCAGGCGCGCCGACTTGCGGTACGGCCTGCCGGCGACGAATCCGGCCTCATGCGCTCCGTAGAGAATGCGGCGGTGAACCGGCTTCAGCCCGTCGCGGACGTCGGGCAGCGCGCGCGCCACGATCACCGACATCGCATAGTCGAGATAGGAGGTCTTCATCTCCTCGACGATAGAGATCGGCGAAATATCGGAAGGGTCGGCGAGGACCGTCTCGTCGGACAAAGGCTCAGGCTTTCAGGTGGCGTGTCAGATGGACGACCGATCTAGCGAGTGAGGAGGCCAATGCCAAGCCTCGCGCGCGTGTACGCGCGTACGCGAGACGCAGGCGCGTCAGTGAAACAGGCGCTTCAGCCAAGGCAGCCGCTGCCGCGCTTCTGCCTCGGCGGTATCCGGCGAGTCGTAGACGCCCGCGTCTATGCTCGACGGCCCCCAGTCCGATCCGAGCCTTTTCTGCCAACGGTAAGTGAAGCGACCATCTACGCGCTTGATGATCAGCACGCGGGCTGACCCCGCCGCGTCCGGGATGATCTGTACGATCTCCTCGTGCACGATAAGTTAGCGGCGGCGCCGACTGGAAGTGCCGGACACCCCAAGCTCCGCCAGCAGATGGTCCATCCCATAGGCGTGCTGTAACGCCGCCGTCACGGCGGCGGTGGTGACCAGCACCGAGCGGTTCACCTCCGGGTCGTAGCCGTAGGCGTTGCGCTGGGTGAGGACGGTGGAGTCGAAATTCGCGCCGATGATCTCGCCGGCGGCGTTGACCGCAGGGGAGCCGGACGAGCCGCCGATCGTGTCGGTCGAGGCGGCGACGTCGAGGATGGTCTCGGGCGGGATCGCGTCGCGGGCGGCGGCGAGGCGGGGGGCGAGGTCGAACGGCTCGGCGCCGGTCGCCCGGTCCCACAGGCCGGCGAAGGTGGTGGCGTAAGGGACGGTGCGACCCTGATGGGTCCAGCCCTTCACGCGGCCGTAGGTCAGGCGCAGGGTGCCGGTGGCGTCGGGATAGAGGCTGGTGCCGTAGATGGCGAAGCGGGCACGGGCGAGCGCCTCGCTGGCGCGGTCGGTCGGCGCCTGGACGGTTCCTTCATAGTCGCTTCGGGCGGCGCGGGTGACGTCTTGGATTCGCAGGAGGAACTGGATGAGCGGATCGTCCGACGCCTGCACTGCGGCGAGGCCGCCTTCCCATAGCTGGCGCCGAACCGCCGGGTCGCCGAGCCGGGTGCCGGTGGTCAGCCGCCGCGCCAGCGCCTCGGGCGACTCATTGCCGAGCAGGGTGCGGATCCGCGGATCGTCGACGGTCAAAATCTCGCGGGTCTTGCTGAGCCACCAGGCGAGCTGGACCTCGTCAAGGCTAGGGTAGCTCGGCCGCTCGGCGAACAGGCGCTGCTCGACCTGGGGCAGGCGCGCGTCGCCGAACTCGGTCAGGCGGTCGGCATTGGGCTTGGGCCGCTCCTGCGCGCCGCGGACGATGTCCTCGGCCCAGTTGAACAGTTGTGAGCCGCCGCCGGCGCGGGTCTCGAGCAGGTAGTAGGCCGGGTAGAGCCGCCGAACCTCGCCCTGGAGCGCGGCAAGGTCGCGCCACGGATCGCCGATCTCCTGGGCGAGAGCAGCATTGGCGGCGACGCGACGCCGAAAATCCTCCTCCGCGCTCTGGCGTGCCGCCATGAAGCGGGCGTCGATCAGCGCCTGCTGGCGGCCATAGCCGCGCTTGTAGCTGTTCTCGACCCCGCCGATCGCGCCCTGGGCGATGAATTCATTCTCCTCGCTCGACTGCGCGAACTGGATGAGGCGGCCGCGAAGCTCGCTGGCGAGCTGCTGCTCGAGCGGCAGGATCACATCGGCGACGGTGCGAAGCTGGTCCTGGGTCAGAAGGCGCTGGGTCGAGCCAGGGCTCCCCGACAGGAAGACCGGCTGGTTCTCGCGCGGCGGCGCCGGGTTCCAGCGGAAATGGTTCGGAGTCGCGACCGGGCTGCCGTCCTCGTAAATGCGCACGAACGCCGCATCGACGGCGAAACGGGGAAAGCTGAAATTGTCGAGATCGCCGCCGAACGCCGAGGCGCGGTGCTCGGGCGCGAAGGCGAGGCGGACGTCGCTGTAGCGGCGGTAGGTGTAGAGCTTGAACTGGCCGCCGCGATAGAGGCTGACGACCTGGCAGCGGCGGCTGCGGTCGTCGCCGCACGCTTCCGCCTCGATCCGCGCCTGCTCGGCGTCGCGAGCGCGGGTGAAGGCCTCTCCGGAAAGCCCGCGCCCCGCCGCCTGCATGCGCTGGGTGACGTCGGAGATGTCGGTGAGGATCTCGGCGGTCATGCCCGGGCAGCGCAGCTCGCCGGTCCGGCTTGACGGCGTGAAGCCGGTCTGGACGAAATTGCGCTCCTGCGTCGACAGATCCTCGACGCAGCCCGAGGCGACATGCTCGTTGGTGAGGATCAATCCCTCGGGGCTGACCAGCCCGCCCGACGCGCCGCCGATCCGAACCGAGGCGAGCCGCACCCGGTCCAGCCACGCCTGGTTGATATTGGTGCCGAGGTCGCGGTTCGCCTGCGCGATCGGGAAATTGTCGAACGTCCACATGCCTTCCTCGGCGGAGGCGGGAACCGACAGCAAAGCGGAAGCGAGCAGGGCAGGGATCAGGCGGCGGCGCATGATTACTCCAGGGATGGGAAGCCTGCCCACGCTGAAGCCACGGCTTGCCAGCCGAAGCTTCAGCGAAGGCTGGTCGGGGAGACAGGATTCGAACCTGCGACCCTCTGCTCCCAAAGCAGATGCGCTACCAGGCTGCGCTACTCCCCGACTGCGCTTCCTCTAGGCAAAGCTGCGCATGCTGGAAAGGGTTCGTCGCCCACAGGTCGCGCCAGGCTCGGCCAGTAATCTTCGTTAACGCAAGACGGCTCAAATCTGCTGTTTTTCGCAAGAAATCAAGACGGATTCCAGTTGACGTTTAGCAAAGTCCAAGTTATTCTCCGCGGCCTCCCCAATTGAGACCATAACGAGCCGCGGCACGTTGCGGCCCACCTCACGCCCCCATGCTTTGCGCGGGGCGAGACTATCTTTGGCTGACTGAAGTCCAAGAGCGGTTGGTCCGGTTTCTCCGGATGAAGGGGCGCGTCTGCGTTCCTGTGGGCACTTCCGAAATAGCCGGCCCCTACGGCCGAACAACCTGGAGGAAGACCATGACAAGCCCCACCGACACCACCACGACTGGCGGCGCGACCCCGACGACCGATCGCGGGCCGGCCACCTCGATCGACACCAGCGAGCGAGTCGAGGCGACGCTCGAGATGCGGCCGCGCCGGCAGGGCCAGGAGCAGGAGGCGCAGCTCGATCAGGCCATCGACCTCGTGCCGCTGCCGCTGATCCCGCCGCTCTTCTTCACCACCAGCGGGCTCTACACCTATTCGCGCAAGATCGCCCTGCCGATCACGCCGATCCCGATCCCGCAGCGGATCCCGATCCCGATCCCGGAGCGGATCCCGACACCGATCGGCGGCCTGATGCCGACCGACGAAATCTATGACGAGGACGTCAGCGCGATCTCGCTCTACCAGCGCGAGGAGGTGATGTTCGACGTCGACGGCCGCTATCCGCAGATGACGATCAGCGGCACCCGCGCCAATCTCTTCACCACCGTCGGCCACTGGATCGCCAAGGTGAAGAAGACGCCGGCGGGCCGCTATGAAGGGGTGATCTTCTACAAGAACGGCACGCCCGGCGCGATCCCGCACACCTTCGTCAGCGCCAAGGTGGTCGGCGGCCCGTTCCCGGCCACGCGCAAGCTCGAGGTCGTCTTCTCGGGCGGCGGAGCGGCGGCGTTCACCCGCACCTACGGATTCAGTTCCGCTTATCGGCGCAAGGTCGAGTTCGAATATGACCGGGTATCCGACGCGGTCGCGGTGACCTCGATCAACACCCACGCCCATCCCAACCGCCCGGCGTCGTTGGCCAACGAGGCGCTGAGCATCGAGACGGTGTTCCGCCGCAGCGGCTTCGACGCGTCGGTGAGCCCGGGGAGCGGGGTGGTGCCGATCGCCGCGGCGGGCGGCGACTCGCTGTGGACCGACCAGGAAATGCACGACGCGATGCAGATCCATTGGTCGCGCTTCGCCAACAAGCCGCAATGGGCGATGTGGGTGCTGTTCGCCCGGATGCATGTCATCGGCAGCGATCTCGGCGGGATCATGTTCGACGATATCGGTCCGAACCACCGCCAGGGCACGGCGATCTTCAGCCATGCCTTCATCTCGACTCCGCCGGCGGGCGATCCGAACCCGGCCGCCTGGGTTGCCCGGATGCGTTTCTGGACGGCGGTTCACGAGATGGGCCACGCCTTCAACCTGGCCCACAGCTGGCAGAAGTCGCTCGGAACGCCGTGGATTCCGCTGGCCAACGAGACCGAGGCCCGCAGCTTCATGAACTATCCCTACTTCGTCGCGGGCGGACAGTCGGCCTTCTTCTCCGACTTCCAATATCGCTTCTCGGACGGCGAATTGCTGTTCATGCGCCACGCGCCCGAACGCTTCGTTCAGATGGGCAACGAGGCCTGGTTCAGCAATCACGGCTTCCGCGAGGCGGCTCAGCTCAGCAATCCGGATTATGAGCTGCGGCTGACCACCAGCCAGTCGGGGAACCGCTTCCCCTATCTGATGCCGCCGGTCGTCGAGATCGCCCTCGTCAACCGCTCCGGCAGGACCAGGACGGTGTCGAGCGCCCGCATCAGCGAGCGCGGCGACTTCACCTTGATCCTCAACGGCGAGCGCCAGGAGGCGCGGCTGTGGATGCCTTACATGCGGCATTGCGGCGAAGGCGACGACAAGGTGCTGAGGCCCGACGAGGCGCTGTACGACAGCGTCATCGCCGGCGCCGGCAAGAATGGCTGGGATATGGCCGAGCCGGGCCGCTACTGCGTGCAGGCGGTGCTGGAGATCGACGGGGAGCCGGTCTATTCCAACCAGCTGATGGTGACCGTCGAGCCGCCGCGCACCCGCGAGGAGGAGGTGCTCGCCGCCGACCTGTTCACTCCGGAAGTCGGCCAGGTGCTCGCCGCCAACGGCACCCGCGGCCTCGCCGGCGTGAGCGACGTGCTGGCCAAGGCCACGGAGCTGACCGACAACCCCGTCTCGAAGCTCGCCGCGGTCGCCCTCGCGACTCCGCTCGCCTACACCTACAAGCTGCTCGAGACCGACGAGCAGGCGGTGGCGGGGGAGGCGCCGCAGCAGCGGGTCGAGGTCTATCCGGCCGATCCGCAGGCGGCGCGCAAGCTGATTGACAGCGCGATCGAGGACGATGCCGACGCCCTCGTCAACGCGGTCGGCCACACGCGCTTCCTGCGCGACGCGCCGGTGCTCGCCGCATTGGAGCGGGAGGAGGTGCCCAACAGTCCGGAGGCCTTCCTCGCCTTCACGGGCGGAGCCGAAAAGGCCGATGCGGCGACGGCGGTGCCGCTCAGCGACGGCCTTCGCTCGCTGCTCGACGTGAAGGCCGCGGGCCTCACCCAGTAAGCCGTGCGTGCTCGGGAGCCGGGTCCTCCGGCTCCCGCTTTTCTGCTAGGGAACGCCTTGTGCCGGTTCTGAAGCTCTCGCTCGAGGAAGGGTTCGCCAACGACCACGTCGTCGTGACCGCCGACGGCAAGGTCCTCGCCGACGAGAGCGGCGTCACCACCCGGTATCAGATCAGCCTCGCCCGGCTCCTCGACCTGGAACTCACCGGGGAGGAGGGGGAGTTGGTGGTCTCGCTTCCGGAAAAGGGGCTGGAGGCGAGGCTGCCGCTCTCGGGCGGCCCCCCAGGCCATCTGCGCGCCTCGGTGACCCGCGACGGCAGCGGCATCGACCTCAGCACACAAGCCCCGATCGGCTACGCCTGATTGCGCGGGTCAGCGGGCGGGCGCGGGCTCGATCCGTTCCGGGGCGTTGGCGGCCTCCGCCAGCATCGCCGTCCACGCCGCGACATTCTGCCGCAGCTGGGCGGGATCGACCTTGTCGAGCGTGTCGTCCGGATTGTGGTGGAAGTCGAAATAGCGGGTGCCGTCCTGGTTGAGGTCGACCGCCGCGGTGCCGGCGCGCGCCCAGGCGCCGAGGTCGGCGCCGGCATTGGCGCGCTCGCGCCCCGCGGCGATACCGAGCGGAGCGAGCGCCGCCGCGATCCGCCGCTGAAGCGCCTCGTTGCCGGGCGCCATGCTGAAATTGACGCGCCATACCCGGTCGGCGCCGAAGTCGCTCTCGCCGACCAGAACGACGTCGCCGTCGGCCCGGTGGCGGCGGAAATAATCGGCGCCTCCGAACACGCCGATCTCCTCCGATCCGAACAGCACGACCCGGATCGTCCGGCGGGGCTGGCCGGAGCGCATGATCCGGTGTGCCGCGGCGGTCGTGATCGCTACCCCGGCGGCATTGTCGAAGGCGCCGGTGCCGAGGTCCCAGCTGTCGAGATGGCCGCCGATGACGATCGTGCCGGCGGCGGGATCGCTGCCCGGCACCTCGGCGATGACGTTGCCCGACTGGCGCGTGCCCATCTGGCGCGGCGTCATGACGAGGCGAAGGCGCACCGGCTGGCCTAGCGCCGCGGAGCGCCGAAGCACGCGCTGGAGCTGGTCGGCGTCGGGCAGGCTGAGCGCCGCCGCCGGGATCGGCCGCACGCCCTCGGCAAAGCTCTGCACGCCGGTATGGGGAGTGCGGTGGTAGTCGGTGCCGATCGAGCGGACCAGGATCGCGGCCGCGCCGCGCCGCGACGCGAGGGTGGGGCCCGCGCGCCGGGCCGCGCCGAACGGGCCGTAATGGGAGCCGTCCTGGGTCGCCTGCATGGCATGGCTCACGAACACGATCTTGCCGCGCACCTCCTCGGCGGGCGCCGCTTCGAACGCTTCCATGCTGTCATAACCGACCACTTCAGCCTCGATCCCGCCCGCGGGGGTCGCGCCGCTGTTGCCGAGCGCGGTCAGCACGAGCGGCTGGGGGTATGGCGACAGAATCTCCGCCCGCTCCACGCCGCGCACCCAATAAGGCACGTCGAACGTCTCGACCCGCACATTGCTGAAGCCGAGGCCGCGCAGCCGCGCGACCGCCCAGTCCCGCGCCCGCGCCTCGGCCTCGCTTCCGGCAAGCCGGGGCCCGATTTCGGTGGTCAGCCCCTCGACCAGCTCCCAGGCGAGCGTGTCGTTGGCAAGCGCATCGTCGCGCAGTTCCGCGGTGTTCGCGGAAGGCATCGACGGCGCGGCGGTCTGGGCGATCGCGGTGGACGAGAGGAGGGCGAGGGCGGCGGCAGCGGCGAGCATCTTCATGGCACGGACTGCTAGCCAATGGCGCCGCCGCGACAAAGCCCTTTCGACGAACCGCGCTCATCCACTCAGTCGAAGCGCGAGGCGTTTGCCAATCCGCCCCCGAGACACTAGGTAGCGCGCCAACCTTTCCGTTACCCCACATCTTCGGAGCACAGCGCCGCCATGGCCGCCCAATACGCCTTTGTCATGAAGGACATGACCAAAACCTTCCCCGGCGCCCAGAAGCCGGTGCTGAGCAACATCAACCTGCAATTCTATTTCGGCGCCAAGATCGGCATCGTCGGTCCCAACGGCGCGGGCAAGTCGACGCTGATGAAGATCATGGCCGGCATCGACAAGGATTTCTCGGGCGAGGCCTGGCCGGGTGAGAACATCACCGTCGGCTATCTCCCGCAGGAGCCGCAGCTCGACCCCACCAAGACCGTGCTCGAGAACGTCCGCGAAGGCGCCGGCGAGACCGCCGCAATGGTCGACCGCTTCAACGCCATCTCGGCCGAGATGGGCGATCCCAAGGACGACACCGATTTCGACGCACTGATGGAGGAGATGGGCGACCTCCAGGCCAAGATCGACGCGGTCGACGGCTGGACTCTGGACAACCAGCTCGAGGTCGCGATGGAAGCGCTTCGCTGCCCGCCCGGCGACTGGTCGGTCGAGAATTTGTCGGGTGGCGAGAAGCGCCGCATCGCGCTCACCCGCTTGCTCATCCAGAAGCCGTCGATCCTGCTTCTCGACGAGCCGACCAACCACCTCGATGCCGAAAGCGTCGAGTGGCTCGAGAACCATCTCAAGGAATATGCCGGCGCGGTGCTGATGATCACCCACGACCGCTACTTCCTCGACAATGTCGTCGGCTGGATCCTCGAACTCGATCGCGGGAAATACTTCCCTTACGAGGGCAATTACTCGACCTATCTCGAGAAGAAGGCCAAGCGGCTCGAGCAGGAGGATCGCGAGGAGTCCGGCCGCCAGAAGGCGATCAAGGACGAGCTCGAGTGGATCCGGCAGGGCGCCAAGGGCCGCCAGACCAAGTCCAAGGCGCGTATCGCCAAGTTCGACCAGCTCGTCGAGGCGCAGAAGAACCGCACGCCCGGCAAGGCCCAGATCGTCATCCAGGTCCCCGAGCGGCTCGGCGGCAAGGTTATCGAGGTCAACAACATCTCCAAGGCCTATGGCGACAAGTTGCTGTTCGAGGACCTGAGCTTCTCGCTCCCGCCCGGCGGGATTGTCGGCGTGATCGGCCCGAACGGCGCCGGCAAGTCGACCCTGTTCAAGATCATCACCGGCGCCGAGCAGCCGGACAGCGGCACGGTCGACATCGGCCCGACCGTCCACCTCGGCTATGTCGACCAGAGCCGCGACGATCTCAATCCCAAGAACAACGTCTGGGAGGAGATTTCAGACGGCCTCGATTACGTGAAGGTCAACGGCCACGACATGTCGACCCGCGCCTATGTCGGAGCGTTCAACTTCAAGGGCCAGGACCAGCAGAAGAATGTCGGCAAGCTGTCCGGCGGCGAGCGCAACCGGGTCCACATGGCCAAGATGTTGAAGCGCGGCGGCAACGTCCTGTTGCTCGACGAGCCGACCAACGACCTCGACGTCGAGACTCTGGGCGCGCTCGAGGAAGCGATCGAGAATTTCGCCGGCTGCGCCGTGGTCATCAGCCACGACCGCTTCTTCCTCGACCGCCTCGCCACCCACATCCTCGCGTTCGAAGGCGACAGCCACGTCGAATGGTTCGAAGGCAATTTCGAAGCCTATGAGGAAGACAAGCGCCGCCGCCTCGGCGACGCCGCCGACCGCCCGACCCGGATGGCGTACAAGAAGCTGACGCGTTGAACGCTGCCTAGAGCTTTGTATTCCGGCGCTTTGCCACTAGCATGCGGGGTGATCGGGAGGGGAGCTTTGAGCGTGCGAGCTATCGTGTCGGCCTGTGCGGCCGCTGTCCTGCTGTGGCTGGCGACCGCGCCCGCGAGCGCGCAGCCCTATACTTCGCTGACCCGTGAGTTCGCGCGCTTCGTCGATGACACGGCGTCCTTGCCTGAAGAGGAGAAGGTCGCCCGGTTCAGGCAGCGCTTCGGGACCTTGTTTCCCGGCTTCTATGGGCCTCGGGGCGGGCAGACTGACGAGCGGTTCGAGCAACGCGTTGCGGCGTCGCTGGCTGACTTTCCGGAGATACGCGCCCGCTACGAGGCCACCGAGCGGGAGTTCGCGGCAGCCTATTCCGCGGGGATCGCGCATTTCCGGCGACATTTCCCGGATTTCGAGGTGGATGTCCCAGTCTACCTCCTGCACTCTCTCGGCGAGATGGACGGCGGGACCCGCACGATCGACGGGCGCATGAACCTCATCTTCGGCGCTGACGTGATCGCCCGGATCCATGCCTTGGGGACCATCGGGCCCTTTCTCGATCACGAGTTGTTCCATGTCGAACATCGCAAGCATCTCGGCGAATGCGAGCCGCTCTGGTGCTCGCTGTGGCGCGAGGGCCTAGCGACCTACGCGACGTCAGTGATGAACCCCGACGCGACCGACGAGCAACTGATGCTGCATCTGCCGGCGCCAATCCGCCCCGCGGTGGATGCCGACTGGCGTGGGGCGTTGTGCCTGACGCGCACGAAGCTGATGTCGGGCGAGCGCGACGATTACCGCACCTTCTTCCTCGGCGGGGAAGGGGAGCGGCCCTACCCGGCTCGGTTCGGCTATTATGTTGGCTACCGGCTCGCGCAGCGGATGGGGCAAGACCACGAACTTGCAGCGCTCGCCCACATGAATGCGCCGGCAGTGCAGCCGCTGCTCCAATCCGCGCTCGACTCCATGATCGACGAAGCGGGCGGCTGCGCCTGACCCGGAGGTTGTGCGGTGAGCGAACTCTGAGTGAGCGACCGGAGGTCCGAAGCTGCCCCGGGGTTGCCAATGCCGAAGGACGCGACGTTTTTTCCGACCGAAGCCGACTTCCGTCGCTGGCTCGAGGCGAACCACTCGACCGCGGGCGAGCTTCTCGTCGGCTTCTGGAAGAAGGGCAGCGGCAAGCCGTCGATCGACTGGCCGCAGGCGCGGGACCAGGCTTTGTGCTTCGGCTGGATCGACGGCGTGCGCCGATCGCTAGGCGACGAAGCCTACACCATTCGCTTCACGCCGCGCCGCAAGGGCAGCAGTTGGAGCAAGGTCAATGTCGAGCGCTTCGAGGCGCTGAAGGCGGCGGGGCAGATGACGCCTGCGGGCGAGCGCGCCTTCGACGCGAAAGTCCGAAGCGGCGTCTATGCCTATGAAAAGCCGCTGACGGAGCTGACGGCGGAAGAGAGCGCGCAGTTCCGGGCGAACGCCAAGGCCTGGGTCGACTGGGAGAAGCGGCCGCCCGGCTACCGCAAGGTCGTGCTTCACTGGATCACCAGCGCCAAGAAGCCGGAGACCCGCGCCCGCCGCCTTGCCACCCTGATCGAGGACAGCGCGGCCGGCCGCAAGATCGCCGGCTACGACATCGGCCGGAAGAAGCAGCCATGATCACCGTCACCGCGCCTTTATGGGTCTGGAACGGCGGGCAGGGCAGCTGGCACTTCCTCACCGTGCCCGCGGACCAGGCGGTAGAGATCCGAGTCGCCACCCTGGGCCACCGCACCGGCTTCGGCTCGGTGCGGGTGGAGGCGAGGATCGGCGACGTGCGCTGGCGTACCTCGATCTTTCCGCAGAAGGAGGGCGGCTATTTGCTGCCGGTGAAGGCCGACGTCCGCCGCCGCGCCGGCATCAGTCCCGGCGACGAGGTGACGTTCACGCTCGATCTGGTGTGAGGGCGTCGGAGCCTAGCGCGCCGCGGCCAGCGCCGCCTCGCCTTCGTCGAACCGCTCGATTGCGGCGGGGGAGGGACGGGTGGCGAGGCTGACCAGGATGGTCGCGGCGAAGCTCAGGAAGAAGCCCGGGACCATCGCGTAGAGGACCGCCTCGCTGAACGAGCGTCCGTCCGGCATCAGCGGCAGGATGCACAGGATGACCGTGCCGGCGCCGACGATGACCCCGGCCAACGCCCCGGCGAGGGTCAGACGCCGCCAGGTCAGGCTGAGGATGACGAGCGGGCCGAACGCCGAGCCGAAGCCTGCCCAGGCGTCGCCGACCAGTCCGAGGATGGTGTTGTCCGGCGAATAGGCGAGCGCGATCGCCGCCAGCGAAACGATCAGCACCGTCGCCCGACCGACCGTCACCAGTTCGCGCTGTCCCGCCTCGCGGCGCAGGAACACGCGGTAGAAATCCTCGGTCAGCGAACTTGCTGAGACGAGGAGCTGAGAGCTGATCGTGCTCATGATCGCGGCGAGCAGGGCGGCATAGAGGAAGCCGGTGATCAGCGGGTGGAACAATATCTGTCCGAGCAGGATGAAGATCGTCTCGGGGTCGTTGACCGGGATTCCGTTGCGGGTCGCGTAGGCGAGGCCGACGAAGCCGGTCGCGAGCGCTCCGATCAGCGAGACGCCCATCCAGCTCATGCCGATGTTGCGCATCGTCGGCACGTCCTTGACCGAGCGCACCGCCATGAAGCGGGTGATGATGTGCGGCTGGCCGAAATAGCCGAGGCCCCAGGCCAGCGACGAGACGATGCCGAGCGCGGTCGTGCCCGCGAACAGGTTCATTGCGGTCGGGTTGACGCTGGTGACGGTCGAGGCGACGTCGCCGTCAAGCGCGAGGAAGGCGACGAGCGGCACCATGATCAGCGCCACGAACATGATGATGCCCTGGACGAAATCGGTGAGGCTGACGGCGAGGAAGCCGCCGATCAGCGTGTAGGCGAGCACCGCGCCGCCGGTGATCCACAGGCCCAGCGTGTAGTCGGCGCCGAACGCGCTCTCGAACAGCTTGCCGCCGGCGACCATGCCGGAGGAGGTGTAGAGCGTGAAGAAAATGATGATGACCAATGCGGACACGATCCGCAAAGCATGGCTTCGGTCGTCGAGCCGCTGCGCGAAATAAGCGGGGATGGTGATCGCGTCTCCGGTTTCCTCGGTGTGGACTCGAAGGCGCGGCGCGACGATCAGGTAATTGGCGAGCGCTCCGGCGAACAGCCCGATCGCGATCCAGCTCGCCGACAGGCCGGCGACGTAGGCAGCACCGGGAAGGCCCATCATCAGCCAACCGCTCATGTCGGCCGCTCCGGCGGACAAGGCCGCGACCGAGGGGCTCAACCGGCGACCGCCGAGCAGGTAGCCGCTGACGTCGGCGGTCGACTTGCGCCATGCATAGACGCCGATCGCCAGCATCGCGGCGAAATAGATGGCGAGCGAGACGATCGCCCCGGTTTCAACCCCCGCGCCCTGCATGGCCCCCGCTCTCCCTTATGCCGGCTTGAACTCGCCGCTCTCGGTATCGAGCACATGGAGGACGCCGTCGGCAATGGCGAAATAAGCGCCGTGGAGCCTGAGCCGGCCGGATTCGACCCGGTCGCGCACCCACGGGAATGCCATCAGGTTGCGCAGCGAGATGCGCACACCTTCGAGTTCCATCTCCCGCACCGCATCGGGTCCGAGATCGGGATATTTGCGGCGGACCCGCTCGCGCGCTTCGTCGAGCATGTCGACCCAGCGCGCGATGAAGCGGCCGGCCCCCGATTCAGCGCCCTTGAAACGGTCGGTGAGCGCCGCCGCGCAGCCCCCGCAGGCGCCGTGGCCCATCACCACCAGTTCCTTGACCTCGATCTGGGTCACGGCGAATTCAAGCGCCGCGGAAACACCGTGATAGGCCTCGTCTTCCTCGTAGGGCGGGACCAGAGCGGCGACGTTGCGCACGACGAACATCTCGCCGGGCCGGGCATCGAAGATCTGGGTGGGGTCGACGCGGCTGTCGGAGCAGGCGATCACCATCACCTCGGGATGCTGGCCGACGGCAAGCTCATCCCATCGCTCGCGCTGCTCCGCCCAGCCGGAGGAACGGAAGCGGCGATAGCCGTCGAGCATTTGGCGAAAGAGTGGCATGGCGAGCGGCTAGCGAGCCGTGCGGCGGGCGGCAACCCCGGTTGAGAAGCGTCGGCGCGCTCGCTATGTGCGCGGCATGTCCGAGCCTGTCTCACTCAACGCCGTCGCGACCCCGAAGCAGCGCAAGCCCGACTGGATCCGGGTCAAGGCGCCGACCAGCACCGGCTTCGCCGAAACGCGCAAGCTGATGCGCCGGCTGAACCTGGCGACGGTGTGCGAGGAGGCGGCCTGCCCGAATATCGGCGAGTGCTGGACCAAGAAGCACGCGACGGTGATGATCCTCGGCGACACCTGCACCCGGGCCTGCGCATTCTGCAACGTGAAGACCGGGATGCCGCGCATGGTCGATCCCATGGAGCCGGAGAATGTCGCGGTCGCCGCGGCAGAGCTCGGCCTCAGTCACATCGTCATCACCTCGGTCGACCGCGACGATCTGCCCGACGGCGGCGCGTCGCAGTTCGTCAAGGTGATCGAGGCGCTTCGCCGCAACACGCCGACAACCACGATCGAGATCCTCACCCCCGACTTCCGCAACAAGGCACAGGCGGCGGTGGAGCGGATCGTCGAGGCGCGTCCCGACGTCTACAACCACAATCTCGAGACCGTGCCGCGGCTCTATCCGACGATCCGGCCGGGCGCCCGCTATTACGCCTCGCTGCGCCTGCTCGAGAGCGTGAAGCGTCACGACCCGACCATCTTCACCAAGTCCGGAGTTATGGTCGGCCTCGGCGAGGAGCGGCTGGAAGTCCACCAGGTGATGGACGACATGCGCTCGGCCGACATCGATTTCCTGACCATGGGCCAGTATCTCCAGCCCACCCCGCGCCACGCCAAGGTCGCCGAGTTCGTCACTCCGCAGGCGTTCAAGGCCTATGGCGCGATCGCCCGCGCAAAGGGCTTCCTGCTCGTCGCCGCCTCGCCGCTGACGAGGTCGAGCTACCATGCCGGCGACGATTTCGAGCGCCTGCGCGCCGCTCGGGAGGCCAGGTTCGCGAAGGCCCCGGCCTGACGCGATGCCCAAGCACACCGAAACCCGGAACCTGCCCTACACCCCGGAGCAGCTGTTCGACATGGTCGCGGACGTGCGGCGTTACCCGGAATTCCTGCCCTGGACCGCGGCGGTTCGAATCCGTTCGGACAGCCCGACCGAGACGATCGCGGACCTCGCTGTCGGCTTCAAGGCGATCAAGGAAACCTTCACCAGCCGGGTGAAGAAGGACCGGCCCCGGTCGATCGAGATCGATTATATCGAGGGGCCGCTTAAATATCTCCACAACAGCTGGAAGTTCAGCCCGGACGGGCAGGGCGGAACGAACATCGACTTCTGCGTCGATTTCGCCTTCAAGAGCCGGATGTTCGAGATGCTCGCCGGCCAGGTGTTCGACCGCGCGCTGAGGAAGATGATCGGCGCCTTCTGCGAGCGCGCCGAGCAGCTCTACGGAGCAGCCGCGCCCGGCATCAGCAGCTCGAGGGCGCACAGCGCTGCCTGAAGCCGCACTCCGCCGCGGCCGAGGTCGCCGAAGTCCTTGAGGTCGGCGACGACCTCGTCGGGATCCGCGCCGCGCCGGGCCCTTGCGAACACCACGGTCCCCACCGGCTTCTTTTCCGAACCGCCCCCGGGCCCGGCGATCCCGGTGATCGCCACCGCGACGTCGGCGCCGGTCTTGATCAGCGCCTGCTGAGCCATCGCCCAGGCGGTCGCGATCGACACCGCGCCGAACGTCTCCAGCACATCCGAATTGACTCCGAGCAGGCCCTGCTTCGCTTCGTTCGAATAGGTGACGAAAGCCGCCTCCAGAATCTCTGAGCTTCCTGGGATTTCCGTGAGCGCGGCGGCGACGAGACCGCCCGTGCAGCTCTCCGCCGTGGTGATCCGAAGGCCGGCGGCGCGGTTGGCCTCGACCACTTGGCGCGCCATGTCGACCAGCTCGCGGGGCAGGGTGAAGTCGCTTCTCTCGGTCATGGAATCTCGTTCATCGATATGGTCGCGACGGCCTGCGCCGCGATGCCTTCGCCGCGGCCGGTGAATCCAAGCCGCTCGGTCGTGGTCGCCTTGACGCTAACCCTGCCGATGTCGAGCCGCAACAAGCCGGCGATGCGGGCGCGGATCGCCTCGCGATGCGGACCGATCCTGGGCGCTTCGCAGAGGATCGTGACGTCGACATGCTCGATCCGACCGCCCTGCCCGTCGACGAGGCTGGCGGCATGTTCGAGGAAGAGGGAGGAGGGGGCGCCGCGCCATTGCGGGTCGCTCGGCGGAAAATGGTCGCCGATGTCGCCGGCAGTGATGGCGCCGAGCAGGGCGTCGGTGAGCGCGTGGAGCCCGACATCGGCATCGCTATGACCCTTGAGCGCCCGGCCGTGCGGGATTCGGACGCCGCCGATCCATACATGATCGCCGTCCTCGAAGGTATGAACGTCGAAGCCGAAGCCGGTGCGGGTCGAGCGGTGCGCGCCGAGCACGGCCTCGGCCCGCGCGAAGTCGTCGATTGTCGTCAGCTTCAGGTTGATCTCGTCGCCCTCGACCGTCGCCACCTCGACGCCGCCCTGGATGGCGAGCGCCGCATCGTCGGTGAATTCGCCCCCGGCAAAGCGCCCGTGAAGGGCGCGGATGGTAGCCAGCTCGAAGCATTGCGGGGTCTGGACACGGAGAAGGCCGGCGCGGTCCACTTCACCGACGAGCGTCGAGGCGCCGCGACGAAGGCTGTCGACGACCGGCAATGCCGGCACAACGGCCGCAGCACCGCCGCTGAGAGCGTCCAGGCAGCGGTCGATCACCGATGCCGGGACGAGAGCGCGTGCGGCGTCGTGAATGAGCATGATCGTCTCGTCCTCGCCGAGGGCGGCGAGGCCGTTCGCGACCGATTCCTGCCGGGTCGCGCCGCCGAGGATCGGTTCGCCCAGCTCAAGCCCGGCGACGGCGTCGTCGTACAGCGCCCGGTCGTCGGCATGGATGACCACGCGCACCTCGTCGACCCGCCTGTGGCGCAGGAATGCGAGCACTGTGCGCCGCAGCACCGGCATCCCGCCGAGTTGGCGATATTGCTTCGGCAATCCGTCGCCGGCACGGGCGCCGCGGCCGCCGGCGACGATCAGCGCCACTGCGCGCGGAGGGGAAGGGGTCTCGCTCACGCGCCGGCCCTAGCCCAGCCCCGCCTTGCCCGCCAGCGGCTTAGCCACTATCTGGCGGCCTCCCATGAACCGGTTGAAGCCCATCCAGATCGGACCCGTGCGGGTCGAGACGCCAGTGATCCTGGCGCCGATGACGGGCGTCACCGACATGCCGTTCCGCCGGGTGGTCAAGCGCTACGGCGCCGGCCTCACCGTCACCGAGATGATCGCCAGCCAGGCCGCCATTCGCGAAACCCGCCAGTCGCTCCAGAAGATGGAATGGTGCCCGAGCGAGGAACCGGTGTCGATGCAGCTCGCCGGCTGCTCGCCGAGCGAGATGGCCGACGCCGCCCGGCTCAACGAGGACCGCGGCGCCGCGATCATCGACATCAACATGGGCTGCCCGGTCAAGAAGGTGGTCAACGGCGACGCCGGGTCGGCGCTGATGCGCGACCTACCGCTCGCCGCGTCGCTGATCGAGGCGACGGTCAAGGCGGTGAAGGTCCCCGTCACCGTCAAGATGCGCATGGGCTGGGACCATAGCACCCTCAACGCGCCCGAGCTGGCTCGGATCGCCGAGGATCTCGGCGCCCAGATGATTACGGTTCACGGCCGCACCCGCTGCCAGATGTACAAGGGCGAGGCCGACTGGAGCTTCATCCGGTCGGTCAAGGATGCGGTGAAGCTGCCGGTCATCGCCAACGGCGACATCTGCTCGATCGAGGATGCCGAGAAGGCGCTCGACCAGTCCGGCGCCGACGGCGTGATGATCGGCCGCGGCGCCTATGGCCGCCCGTGGCTGCTGCGCCAGGTGATGCACTGGGCGCAGACCGGCCAGCGGCTCGCCGACCCGAGCCTCGACGAGCAGCTCGCCGTCATCCTCGAGCAATATGAGGCGATGCTGGAGCTTTACGGCCCGGCGATCGGCGTCAATTGCGCCCGCAAGCATATCGGCTGGTACACGCGCGGCCTCTACAATTCGGCCGAGTTCCGCAACGCGTTCAACAAGGTCCTCGACCCCAACCAGGCCAAGGCGATGCTCCGAGACTTCTACGCGCCGTGGCTCAGCAAGGCCGCGGCCTGACGGTCCAATCCTGCACATCCTGCGACGAAGAAGGCGCAATGTGTGTTCTTTGCGCCACAGCCCTGTGCTAGGGCCGTCTGGTGGACGTAGCGCTGGGCATGATGGAGAATGAGCAACAGGGGCTTCCTGGGGAGGAAAGGGGCCGCTTAGCCGCCCGCCGCCCACCCTGGCTGATGCCCGCTCTCGAGATCGGCGCCCTGCTCGTTCTGATCGCCACCGCGACGATCAGCTACTTCGTCATCTCCGGGCGGGAGTCGCCCGACACCTGGCTGGACCCGCCGGTGGTCGCGGCTCTCCTGGTTGCGAACCTAGTCCCCGCGATGGCGCTGATGGTTCTGATCGCACGCCGCATCGCCAAGCGGCGCGCGGAGAGGCTGGGGCTGGGCGAGGGGCGCCTCCACGTCCGGCTCGTGGTGCTGTTCTCGATCATCGCGGCGATCCCGACGCTGCTTGTCGTGGTCTTCGCCTCGGTCCTCTTCCAAAGCAGCCAGGAATTCTGGTTCTCGGACCGGTGGCGCGGAAGTGTGGAGAATGCGGTTCGGCTGACGCGGCAATCATATGATCGCGAGGTGACCCGTGTGCGGAACGAGAACGTCGCCATGGCGACCGACCTCGCCAGGGCTCTCGCCGCGTTCGATTACGACAATCCCGAATTCCACCTGTTCTTCGGCGAGCAGATCCTGAATCGTAATTTGTCCGAAGGGATCCTCATCAGGTTTACGCCCGCAACAGGCATCCAGGCGCTTCTGCTCATCAACCCGTACGAGAGGGCCAATCTCGAGCAGTCGATCGACCCAAGGCTTTTTGCGCAGCTGCGTGAGCCGCTCCAGACCATATTGATCCAGGAGCAGAACAGGATCGGTGCGCTGACGCGCTTTCCGGCGGGCGAGGACCTCTATCTCTACGCGGCCCGGGTCTATGGCGAGAATGCAGGCTTTGTCCCGCAAGACGCCGCCGATGAGGCCAGCCTGGAATTCGAGCGGGTGATGATCGACCAGCTCCGCCAGGGAGAAACCCTCACCCGCGACTATGAGGCGCTGTCGAACGAGGCGAGGGCGCTGCAGTTCCGGTTCAACGCGGCGATCCTGGCGGTTTCGATCCTGATCGTGGCGATCGCGATCTGGGTGGCGCTGAGGCTCGCGGATCGCCTGGTGCGCCCGGTTGGAGCACTTGTGGGAGCTGCGCGCCAGATCAGCGCCGGAGACCTCACCGCGCGGGTCCCTCAGGCGGGGGCCGACGACGAGCTGAGCAGGCTCGGCGAGGCGTTCAACGCGATGACCGAGCAGCTCGAAGAGCAGACCGGAGCGCTGGTCAGCGCCAACCAGCAATTGGATAGCCGCCGCGCCTTCATGGAAGCGGTCCTTGCCGGGGTGACGGCGGGCGTGATCTCCATCGACGAGGAGCGCATCATCCGCCTCGCCAACTCCACCGCGGAGGCGCTGCTTCGCACCAGCGGGCTTAGTCCGGTCGGCCAGAAGCTCGTGGACGTGGCGCCGGAGCTGGACCAGTTGCTGTCCGATTCCGAGGCCGAGAATATCGTCCAGTTCGCCAGCCGCGGCGAGCCGCGCACGCTCGCCGTCAAGACGGTGGCGGTGGAGGGCGGGCATGTGCTCACCTTCGACGACATCACCGAGCAGCTGGTCGACCAGCGCCGCGCCGCCTGGTCCGACGTCGCCCGGCGGATCGCTCATGAGATCAAGAACCCGCTGACCCCGATCCAGCTCGCCGCAGAGCGGTTGCAGCGGCGGTACGGCACCGAAGTGGCCTCCGACCCCGCGACGTTCGAGCGGCTGACCGGGACCATCGTCCGCCAGGTCGGCGACCTCAGGCGCATGGTCGACGAATTCTCGTCCTTCGCCCGAATGCCCAAGCCGGTGTTCAAGCCGGAGGCGGTGACCGACATCGCGCGCCAGGCGATGTTCCTGCACGAGGTCGCTCATCCCGTGATCACGTTCAGCTTCGATGCTCCGGAGCCGTCGCCGGTCCTGGTCTGCGATCGCCGTCATCTCGGCCAGGCGCTGACCAATGTCGTCAAGAATGGCGTCGAGGCGATCGAGCAGAAGAATGAGGAGGGCGCGGTCGAGGGCGAGCGGATCGCGATGCGGGTCGCCGAGGATGGCGGGCGGCTGGTCATCGAGGTCGAGGACAGCGGAATCGGCCTTCCCGCCGACCGTGGCCGGATCACCGAGCCCTATATGACGACGAGGGCCAAGGGCACCGGCCTCGGCCTGGCCATCGTCAAGAAGATCGTCGAAGAGCATTTCGGGCAGATCGAGTTCGCGGATGCGCCCGATGGCGGCACGTTGGTCCGCCTCATCTTCGATGTCGAAACGCTCGCCCGGCTCGGCAGCGGCGCCCGAATCATGGAAGAACATTCAGTTGGTGGTTGATCTCAATGTCGCTTGATATTCTCATCGTCGATGACGAGCAGGACATTCGCGAGCTCGTCTCGGGCGTGCTGGAGGACGAGGGCTATACCACCCGCACCGCCGCCAACAGCACGAGCGCGCTCCAGGCTTTGGCCGAGCGGCGGCCGTCGCTGGCATTGCTCGACGTCTGGCTGCAGGGCTCCAAGCTCGACGGGCTTCAGCTGCTCGAGGAGATCAAGCGGCGCGACCCGTCCCTGCCGGTGCTGATGATCTCCGGCCACGGCAATCTCGACACCGCGGTCGCGGCGATCCGCCAGGGCGCGGTCGACTTCATCGAGAAGCCGTTCGAGGCGGAGCATCTCGTCCACCTCGTCCGCCGCGCCACCGAGACCGAGCGGCTTCGCCGCGAGAATGAGAGCCTTCGGGCCCAGGTCGGCCAGGAGATGGAGCTGACCGGCACGTCGACGGCATTGAACCAGGTCCGCGCGACTCTGAAGCGCGTCGCCGCGACCGGCAGCCGGGTGCTGATCACCGGTCCGGCCGGCGTCGGCAAGGAAGTGGCGGCGCGCCTGCTCCACAATTGGAGCCCGCGCACCCGCGGCCCGTTCATCGTGGTCGGAGCGGCGCAGATGACTCCGGAACGGGTCGAGGAAGAGCTGTTCGGAGTCGAGGAAGGGGGCGAGCTCGTCCGCCCGGGCCTGCTCGAGCAGGCGCATGGCGGGACGCTCTATGTCGACGAGGTCGCCGACATGCCCGCCTCGACCCAGGGCAAGATCCTGCGCGTGCTGACCGACCAGAGCTTCTCCCGCGTCGGCGGCCAGCGCATCGTCAAGGTCGACATGCGGGTCGTGTCGTCGACCGCGCGCAACCTTCAGGACGAGATCGCCGCGGGGCGGTTCCGCGAGGACCTCTATTACCGCCTGAACGTGGTGCCGGTGCACGTGCCGGCGCTGGCCGAGCGGCGCGAGGACATTCCCGAGCTCGTCACCCGCTTCGCGGCGCGCTTCGCGGCCGAACGGCGGGTCGGGACCCCGACCATCTCGGGCGATGCGCTGGCCGCGCTCCAGGCCTATGACTGGCCGGGCAATGTCCGCCAGCTGAGGAACGTCATCGAGCGCACGGTGATCCTGGCGCCTGGCGAGCGGATCGGCTGCATCGAGATCGACATGCTTCCGCCGGAGATCCTCAGCGACCAGGCGCAGCTGACTCCGAGCGAGGCGGTCAAGGCGATCATGGGCACGCCGCTGAGGGAGGCCCGCGAGACGTTCGAGCGGGAATATCTGCGGGTCCAGATCCGCCGCTTCTCCGGCAACATCTCGCGCACCGCGACCTTCATCGGCATGGAGCGCTCGGCTTTGCACAGGAAGCTCAAGGCCTTGGGCCTCGGCGAGACTCGCGGCGAGAGCGAGGAATAGCGCCGGGCTGCAATTTGCCGCGGGATCGCCTATAGCGGGCGCGAATTCGCCACTCGGGTGAACAACAGAAGCTTTCAAACAGCCGATCGGGGAGAGCGGGATGGCCGACAAGGTCAACAATCTGCAGGACATGTTCCTGAACACGCTTCGGCGGTCGAAAACCCCGGTGACGATGTTCCTCGTCAAGGGCGTCAAGCTCCAGGGAATCATCACCTGGTTCGACAATTTCTCGGTGCTGCTGCGCCGCGACGGCCAGGCCCAGCTCATCTACAAGCATGCCATCTCGACGGTGATGCCGGCCCAGTCAATCGACCTGACCGACATCCAGAAGGCGTTCGACGAGCAGTCGGCGAAGAAGAAGCCGACGCTTCTCCAGGAGGTTTTTCTCGGCGCGGTGCGCCGGTCGGGGGAGCCGGTGACGATGTTCCTCGTTAACGGGGTGATGCTCCAGGGCGAGATCGCGGCCTTCGACCTGTTCTGCATGCTGCTCCAGCGCGACAGCATGGCGCAGCTGGTCTACAAGCACGCCATCTCGACGGTGCAGCCCGAACATCCGGTCAGCCTGATCGAGCAGCAGGCCGACGAGACGCCCGAGGAGAGTGGCGCCTGAGCGTCTTCAACCGCGCCGAAGCCGACCTAGCCCGCGGCGCCCCTGCAATCATCGCCTTGCCCGAGCTGGGGTCCGGCAGCCGCCGCGACACCGAGGCGCGGCTGGAGGAGGCGGCGGGTCTTGCCGAGGCGATCGGGATCGACGTCAAGGACAAACGCGCCTTCAAGATCCGCAGCCCGCGGCCCAAGACCCTGTTCGGCCAGGGCCAGGTCGACGCGATCGCCGAGGCGATGGTCCAGGCCGAGGCCGAATTGCTGATCGTCGACGGGACGGTCTCGCCGATCCAGCAGAAGAACCTGGAGGACGCGGTCAAGGGCAAGGTCATCGACCGCACCGGCCTGATCCTCGAGATTTTCGGCGAGCGGGCGGCGACGGCGGAAGGGCGGCTCCAGGTCGAACTCGCCCATCTCGACTATCAGGCGGGCCGGCTGGTGCGGTCCTGGACCCACCTTGAGCGGCAGCGCGGCGGCTTCGGCTTCCTCGGCGGCCCGGGCGAGACCCAGATCGAGGCCGACCGAAGGCTGATCCGCGACCGCATGGCCAAGCTCAGGCGCGAGCTGGAGCAGGTCACCCGCACCCGATCGCTTCACCGCTCGCGCCGGCAGAAGGCACCGTGGCCGGTGATCGCGCTGGTCGGCTACACCAATGCCGGCAAGTCGACATTGTTCAACCGGCTGACCCGGGCCGAGGTGTTCGCCGAGAATCTGCTGTTCGCGACCCTCGACCCGACGATGCGCGAGGTGTCGCTGCCGGGGCTTCCGAAGGCGATCCTGTCGGACACGGTGGGCTTCATCTCGGACCTTCCCACCCAGCTCGTCGCGGCGTTCCGGGCGACTCTCGAGGAAGTGCTCGCGGCCGACATCATCGTCCATGTCCGCGACATCTCCCACCCCGACAGCGAGGCGCAGCGCGACGATGTCGAGCAGGTGCTGAAGGAGCTCGGCGTTCTTCACGACGGCGAGGGCGGGGAGGGCGCCGGGAGCGCCGCTCCGATGATCGAGGCGTGGAACAAGATCGACCTGCTCGACGGTGACGATGGTCCCGATGTTCGCACTGACGCCCTGCCTGAACGCGCCGCAATCCTGGCCGAGGCGGAGCGCCGAGAGGACGTCGTCGTGCTGTCAGCGCTGAGCGGGGAAGGGGTGGACGACCTCCTCGCCTGCGTCGCCGCTCACCTCAAGAAGGACGCCCGTCTCCAGGAAGTGACGCTCGGCGCCGGCGACGGCGAGGCCATTGCCTGGCTCCACCAGCATGGCGAGGTCCTCCACCAGGAAAGCGAGGGCCTCGAGACCCGCCTGCTCGTCAGAATCGCGCCGGCGGAATGGGAGCGCTTCCAGGCGCGACGGTGACGAAGTTCATGAAGTTCACGATATCGCGACGTTCGTGAATCGGCCGCGAAACTGGCGAGATTGAACAGGGCGACGGACTTCAGGATGTCCGCTTTCGACCCATTGCGGATTTCGCGATGGGGAAATCTACGATCAGGATCGCCGCCGCTGCGCCTCCCGATCTCTTTCATCGACGGCATGACCAGCCACCCGCTGATCAACAACAACGTGCTCCCCAGAAGCATATAGATTGGCGGCACTTCGACGACGTTGGCGACGTCGAGCAGCCGGCTTGCCGCGAGAAGCATCACAGCGCCCATCCAGAGCCATTGAACCGCGCTAAGCTTCATCGGTCACTCCTGCTGCATTCCTAACCCTATGGCAGACACTCATGCCTCCACAGGTCCACAGCGGGCGGTCGTCCAACTCCAACGGTTCAAAGAGCTAATCGTCGGCGAAATGAAGCGGAACATTAGCAGAACATTCGGATAAATGCAAGAGGCCTGATCGAGCGATTTTACCACCGTGCTCGTTCACCCGGAACGGGTAGGTTGAGAAGGAGACGGCTCCTAGCCGAGGATGACGTAGGCGAGGACGCCGGCCGCGAGGATGAGCAACACCTTGGCGGCCAGTTCGATCGGGCGGCTGCTGTCGGGTGCATCGGCGGACTCGCCGGACGCTCGACGGTCGACCAGCCACCACACCAGACCGCCGATCAGGATCGCCAACGCCACCAGCGTCACGGCCGCGGTACGCAGATTCGCCGCTCCGTCCGGGTTGCAGGGGCCGTCCGGGCAGGGCGCGTTGCCGAAGGCAAAGATGACCAGGACCGGAAGTCCGATCAGGATCATGAAGCCGAGAGCGGCCTGGCATCCGCAGCCTCGTCCGCGCGGGCGGCGGCGATCGTCCGGCTCTGTCATCCACATTGGATAGAGGCAAAAACCGTGCGGCAACAAGCCGGCCGCGCGAGGAGAATGCGAGCAGAGAAGCCCTCCGACGGCTATTCAGCGGGCGCCAGCTCCTTCTTCGCCCGCCGCCACAGCGCCTCATACTCATCGAGGCTGAGGTCCTTGAGAGGGCGTTCGGCCATTTGCTCGACGAGGCGGTAGCGGGCCTCGAAGCGCCGGGTGGCTCGGGCGAGGGCGGCTTCGGCATCCAGCCCATAATGGCGGGCGAGGTTGACGACCGAGAAGAGGAGGTCGCCGATCTCGGCTTCGCGCTCGGCCGGAGTCTCGGCGGAGTCGATCTCGGCGAGCTCCTCGTCGATCTTCTCGCGGGGGCCGGCAGCGTCGGCCCAGTCGAAGCCCATGCGGGCGGCGCGATTCTGGATTTTCTCGGCGCGGCGGAGCGCCGGCAGAGCGAGGGCGACTCCGTCGAGGACGCTTTTGTGGTCGGCCTCGGCGCGCTCGGCGGCCTTCAGCGCTTCCCAATCGGGCCGCTCGGTCTCGCCGCCGAAGATGTGCGGGTGGCGGCGGACCATCTTGTCGCAGATGGCGCGGATGACGTCGTGAATCGCGAAGGCGCCGCGTTCCTCGGCCATTCGGGCGTGGTAGACGACCTGGAGCTGGAGATCGCCGAGCTCGTCCTTGAGCGCGTCCATGTCGTCGCGCTGGATCGCGTCGGCGACCTCATAGGCTTCCTCGATCGTATAGGGCGCGATCGTCGCGAAATTCTGGGCGACGTCCCATTCGCAGCCGGTGTCGGGATCGCGAAGGCGGGCCATGATCGCGACGAGTTCGTCGAGCGGGACTGATGGGGACGAGTCGGGCAATGTTCTGGTCCTCGGAAGCAATATCGAGGATGGAGTGCCGCTCATCTCGAGCGAAGTCGAGAGATCGGTTCGAGCGCCGCCGAGAACCTCCGCCGGCTGCCTCGGCTACGCTCGGCGGGGTGTCTCGACTTCGCTCGACATGAGCGGGACCGCGGAATCCACGAGTGCGATAATATACATTATGTAAAATGGCGCTTCGTCATGCCGGACTTGATCCGGCATCCACCCTCCTTTCGGAAGCTCCGCAAGATGGACCCCGGATCAAGACCGGGGTGACGATCGAGCCTCATGTCCGGGATCCCTGGCGGTCGGGCTTCACGAGCGCAGGACCAGGGTGCGCCCCTCGACCCCCCAGCTGCGCAGTGAGGACAGGAAGTTCATGCCGAGCACGTTCATGTCGCCGAACGCCTCGGAGATGTGGACCGCGACATTCTCGCGCTCGATGTCGCCGATGCTGATCGTGTCGGCGCGGCCGCGCTCGACCGCGACGGTGCCGTTGGCGGTGCGGACGATCGCCGGAAAGCCGCCGCGCGGCTCGATCCCGACCCGGCGGGCGGTGTCGTGCGAGATGCTGGTGGTGGTCGCGCCGCTGTCGATGAGAAAACGGACTCGCTCGCCATTGACCTCGGCATTGACCCAGAAATGGCCGTCGGCAGCGAGGCGGATCCGGGCCTCGCCCGGAGCGACCTGCTCGACCTCCCCGCCCCGCGCGGCAAGGAGAAGCCGGTCGCCCAGCGCCGCGAACTCGCCGCGGAAGGTGAAGATGACGAAGCCGGCGGCGAAGATCAGCACCCAGGCGGCGAACATCTTGAGCGCGGTGCTCATCGGGATCCGGCGCACGGCGAGCGCGCTGCCGACGAGGACCAGAACGCCGATCAGGTACAAGACGTGGATCGCCTGATCCCCGCTTTCGCTCATCCCTTGGCGCTCACAAGTGGATCTCCATGCCGTCGAACCCAGGCTCTACATGGGGAGGAAGTTCGCGCAGCAAAGAGCGATAGTCCATGCTGTTGTCCATGTGGGTGAGGATGGCGCGGGCGGGGCGGAGCCGCTCGATATAGGACAAGGTGCGCTCGAGGTGGCAATGGGTCGGGTGCGGGCGCGCCCTCAGGGCATCGACGATCCAGACGTCGAGGCCTTCGAACAGGCTGGCCATGTCGTCCGTCAACTCGTTGAAATCGGTCGAGTAGGCGATGCTCCTGCCGCCCTGATCGAAGCGCAGGCCGGTGCTGGTGATGTTGCCGTGCGGCTGCTCGACGCTGCGCACCGTGACCGGGCCGAGCGCGAGCTCGCCGGGGAGCAGGTTCGGCTCGGCGCTGGCGGGATAGCCCCATTTTCCTTCGAAGACATAGTCGAAGCGCTTGGTGAGGCTGCGCAGGGTGCGCTCGCGGGCATAGCCCGCGACGGGCGATCCACGATTGTGGAAGATCTGCCTGAGATCGTCGATGCCGTGGCAGTGATCGGCATGTTCATGGGTCCAGATCACCGCGTCGACGTCGCCGACATCGGCGTCGAGCAGCTGGGCGCGCATGTCGGGCGTCGTGTCAACAAGGATATTGGTATCGCCGGCGGTGACGAGGATGGAGACGCGGCTGCGGCGGTTCCTCGGCTCGCCGGGGTCGACGCTGCCCCAGTCGTTGCCGATGCGGGGCACGCCGGTGGATGTGCCGCAGCCGAGGATCCGGACTTTCATTGTCCCCTATCCTCCCTGTCGCCGTAGGCGATGGGGAGGGGGACCGCCGCCGCAGGCGGTGGTGGAAGGGCTGCTGCGCAGACAGCCGAAACGGGCCGGCAAAATTCCGCCCTCTGCGGGGCGGCCCCTCCACCCCCGCTTCGCGGCGGTCCCCCTCCCATGAGCAAGCTCAGGGGAGGAATTGGTTTACGTGCACCCGCCGTCCC